>VXPS01000071.1 GCA_009839425.1 Chloroflexota bacterium | reverse complement strand
TCCCATCGCGCCTAGCGGGGGCCTGCTACAATATAAGTCCTTCGACCTATTTTTAACCCCCCCCCCGCCCCCGGGCGCGGGCGCCCGCCTCCACCGCCAGGGATTGAAACCGCATGGGGGCGCCACAGCCGATGCAGCCGTGAATCAAGGGGGCTTCTCCGAAGAAGCTCGCGTACAAGTCGATCGTTGCCGAGAACGAACCAACTTCAAGGCTGCCCTGCGCGGACAGCGGACGTTCCCCCGCAGCAGCGCCGTCCGCGATGGCGAAGTACCCGTGAACCGGGCCGCTATAGCTTGCAAGGCCATTGGAGGGCATATGAAATTCGGTCGCCAGTCCCGGTCCGTCGACGACGGCTCCCACCTCGACATGATCGAACCGAAAGCTCTCCGGATCGGCGAGGCCGGAAAAATGCAGCCAGTAGGCTCCCGCCAGATAATCGGTCGGGTCGTACGCGTTCCAGCTCACCACGAGGCGGGATACGGATAGGCTGTCGTCGGTAACGCGGAGCGCTGTCCAACCGCCTGACGAGTGGTCCTGAAGCCGAGATCGGCGGAATTCCGGGACGGGAGAGGAATGATCCGCGGCGGTGAGCGTGACCCGGCTTCCGTCGGCGCGGGTGACGGCCAGGGTCGGACGCCTCCCGTCGAACGTGATGCGGGCGTGGTCCGTCGTCAACCCGTCGTCATCATGGTTGCTCGACTGCGCGGCGCCGCCGGCGCGGGGTTGCGCCGCCGCCGCGGAGGCGACCGCGCCGAGGATGTGCGAGCGGTTGGCCGCCAGCACGACCGGATGATCGGCCTGCCAGTCGGACGTCACCGGGGAACCTGTCATGACACTGCCGGCGGAGCCGCCGCCCCCGCATGCGGAAAGCGATACGACCGCCGCCGCCAAGGCGATCACAACCTGCGGCCTGAATGGACCACCTGACATGCCGACGCGGCCATGGCGGTCAGCGGGCCCAGGACAATTGACGGCTTTGTTACCCGTGACAATCCCCGGAGCGAAGTGCGGTGCACGGAATCGAGTCTTTCCGACCACTTCCTTGCGCCGAGCAGGGAACGTGCCGTGCTTTGAACCCTGACCCGGTGCCGACTCCCCGTCACCGGGTCGGACGGGGCTTCCATCGAATTGCTGGTAGTGCCTCAGTTTGAATCTCGATCTTCCTCCTCTCACCGCGAACGCCTATATGCTTAGCCGAAAGCACGGGAGGGTCATGATGCCGAAAGGACCGCAAGGCCAAAAGCGCCCAGCCGACGTGATGGGAAAAGCTGTTCGAGTGACGCAGATTGCTGCGGGGGAAGCCGACGGTAAGGATCCTGCGGCCAAGGCGCTGGGAGCGAAAGGCGGGAGAGCCAGGGCCGCGAAACTCACGCCTGAAGAGCGCTCTGCGATTGCGCGAAAGGCAGCTGCATCTCGGTGGAAGACGTCCTGATTCGAAGAACTGACCGAATCGAAAAAGTCTATCGAACGTCAGCCGCCGATCGTGCGGAAGCAGGAGACTAATCGGCTTCAGGTCGCTAAGTGGACCAGCCAACAAGCCGCTTGCTGATCTGGCTGCATACGGGCTGCTACCAGGCTCTGGCAAGGGCAAGACTCGCGTCACTGACTTTGTCCGCGAAATTCTCCACTCTGCCAGCGAAATAGAAAGCAGGACTGCGCTCGAAGCTGCCGCATTCGATCCCCCTCGGTTTCGTGACCTAAAGAACGATTCGAGGGCGCGGAAATGCCACCACCGGAAGATGGTGTGATCACCCAGTTGAACCGAAAACGTTTCAACTCAAACGCCGTGCAGCCAGCTGCTCAAGCTGTCCTCAGAACCACGGAGCAATTACTGGCGCAGACAGAAAACGATCGTCATGGAAGCAAGCCAACCGATGGTGGGGAATCGGTTTCATCGGATTCCGACCAGGAACCTGTGACCTGCGGAGAGGCACAGGTAGGCGACTTCATTCAGCGGAATGCAGGTGGGTATTCCGAGGTTCCCAGCAGCGCTGCGTGGCAGTGCCATCAGTGAAGATGGTGAGCGGGTCCTCGTGGATGGTTCCGACGCGGGGATTCCAATGAACGAAGCCGTCGCTGAGAGATAAGTTCAGACGGCCGTTCCGCCTGCTCTCCCATTGGATGCAGGTGCGGAGCGGAGCGCTTTGTCTGGCGAGACTCAGCAACTTGAATTTATGTTGCCCATGGGAAGACGGGTCCGAGGCCTGATACCCGGCGATGTCGGAGCCGATGAAATCGGTCCGCTGATCCGGTCGCTTGAAACCCAAGAACAAGTCATCGCCATCGAAAACGGGGATGTTGAAAACCAACAACATGCTTGACAGTAAGCAGTAGAGTTCATGGACCAGGGGGCATGAAACGAGCTGCACCTTGGAACTCGTTCCCTCGTCCTGAAGAGGCTGTGCAAAGGCCAGTCGACGCGGGCAACCGCACGGCTGGCCGATGTCCGCTACCACACCGCTGCCAGACTCCTGGTAGATGCTGGCAAGGTCCGCTCAGACCTGCACGACGAATTGGTTCAGGACGTGACCGCAACACGTGCAGCACGGCGGCCCTCCCTGCCCCCTCCGGATCGATACCGCAGCTTACGGAAGCTGCAGCACAACCGGGCCCTGCGGCGCTTCCGCAGCTGGCTCAAGGCACAACGGCGCAGGGTTCCCTCGTAGCACGAGAGCACGGATCACGGGTTTGTCCCATACCCGCCACGGACGCCGCCGGGACCGACCGCCGAGCAGCGAGGAGGCCGACCCGCGCGCACAGCAGGGGCACGCGCCGCACGCGGGTCCGGCCAGCCCGGCGCAGCCGCCGCTGGCCGAACCCGGAAGTGACACGACTGCCCGGCCAGGCAGTTTCCCGAGCAAGCGGCACCGGCTGGAAAGCCAATCCTGATCCCGGTTTGCAAGTAACATTCGGGATCGGCACGGCGTGTTAACATCCGGCGAGCCCGCAACGGGCCCAAGCTGACAGACCGACGTCCCGCACCGGGACCCCTCGCCGAAGACCGGCCGCCAACGGCCCCGACGACGCATTGCCGGCGAACGATCGCCCCGCCCTCCATGACACGCCTTCCGGCCGTACGGCTGCGAATGCCGGCCAGGATCCGACCCGGTGCGACATCCATTGCTGCGCTTCGCAGACGCCATCCAGCCCCCCAGCGACCCAGGCGCGCGGACCAGAACCGACGCGGCAGCGGACGAAGTCTGGGACGACCTGCTGCGGTACCAGCGAGCCGCCGCTGTCGAGGCCGGCCGGACCGTCCTCCAGGGGCCCATGGGCGGCGTGGTCGTGCACGTCGCCGACCCGGGCGCTCACCGCCGGGCTGCGCCTGGAGCAGCCCATCGGCGACGCCGGCGAGCCGGACGTCTCCGTGCACGTCGTGGATCTCGGCCCCGGGCCCGCCGGGGCCCATACCGGGGCAACGGCCGTATTCGACGCCCCAGAGAACCCGCAACCGAAAAGCCGCAAACGGCGCGGACGAACGCCATCAGGCGAAAAAAGCCGACGCCGTCCGGCCCGGCATCACCTCACCAGGAGATTTCCATGTTCCCGTTCAATGCCCTTGCCGTCACCGTCACCTCGACGCACGCCGATCCGCTGGGCTCGGCAGTGATCGAGATCGGCGCCGCCGGCGCCCGTGTCGACCCGAGATCCATTCGCCCACCGCTCCTGGATCTCGTGTTCGAGACCCGCGTCGATCCCGGGCGCCCCCTGCCCGCGATCACCACGAACTGGTTCGGCGTCCGCCCCGAGCACGTCCGGGGCCAGCCCAAGCTGCGAGCGGCCGTCGAGCTTCTCCAGGCCAGGGCGAGCCGGTTCGCCCCCGACGTGCTGGCCGCCGCCTACCCGCCGGACCTGGTCGCCGTCCTGCCGGACCTCGGCCGACGGCTGCTGCCGGAGCGGCCGCACTGGCTCTCAACGTTCTGCCTCAACTACCACGTCTGGCCGTTCCATTCCGACTGCATGGAACCCGGCGCCTCGCCGGAAACCGACCGCGAAATCAGCGCCCGCAACCTCGACCCCGATCTGCCGGCAAGCCACGCGATCCGGTGCGTCCTGCTCCTGGCCCGGCAGGCGCGCGCCCTGTTCGAGGCCGGCCACACGGTCACGCCCGGCACGCTGCACGCCTGGTCGGCCGCGGTGCCGCTGCTCGCGACGGTACCGGTCGCCAGCCGCCGCTACCGGGGGCTTCCCTGGCGTATGGTGCCCAGGCGTTTCTGCGAAGCGATCGCGGAGCGGCATCGCGCCGGCCGCGTCAACGCCTTCCCGCCGGCGCTCGAGCCGATGACCGTGGCCACGGCGGCAGCGGCGCTTCGGGGCGCGTACGCGGTCGCGCTCGCCGACGCCCGGCCCCCAGCCGGCGCCGTCTAGGGCGTCGATGGCACCGCGAGCCTGACGCCCGCCCGCGAGGCCCTGCGGTGGATCCGCCCCGAACCACGGGGAGCACGCGGCCGCCGCCATGCGCCCGCCTCCCGGAACCGGTGTCCGCGCGCGCCCTGGTGCCCGGCCTGTCCAGGGCGCTGCGCGCCAGGACCACGACCTGGGGCCCGGCGGCCCACCATGCCCCGGGCCCTGCTCCGTATTGAGGGAGAGAGGAGACAAAACGCCTCTTCCCTCCTCCCATGGGTTGGTTCCGGTCCGAGCCCGGATGGCCGGTGCACCGAGACCGCCCCATGCCCTGACCGCCCGGCAGCGCTGCCCTGCACAGGTACGAACCAGGCCGCGCCGCGCCTCGCGCCGCTGGCGCCGCCGCCCGCCGGCCGGCGCCGCTCCGAAAGGATTCCTGATGACCCCAATTCGCGCTGTCGCCGTTGACCTCGAAACCACGGGGGTCCACCCCGGCGAGGACCGCATCGTCGAGATCGCCGCCGTCGGCATCTGCATCGTCGACCCAGCCACCGGACACCACGACCCCTACGAGACGCTCTATGCCAGCCTGGTCGACCCCGAGCGCGACATCCCGCCCGGCGCGTCCGCCGTGCACCACCTCACGGCCCGGGACGTACGCGGCCAACCGCGGCTGCCGGAAGTCCTCGCGGCGTTCATCGACGCTGTCCGCGCCTTTCGTCCCGACGTCCTGGTCGCCCACAAGGCTGACTTCGAGGCCGCCTTCGTGCCGGATCTGGGCGCTGCGCTCACGCCCGAGGATGCCCGCTGGACCTGCACGATGCGGCTCGCCCAGCACCTGTGGCCCGACACCGACGGGTTCGGCCTCCAGCAGCTGCGCTACGCCTGCCGGCTCGAGGATTGCGTCGCCGGGCTGGACCCGCACCGCGCCGCGTTCGATGCCGCGTGCTGCGCCACCCTCCTGCCGCTCGAGTGCCGCGAGATCGCGAGAGCCGGGCACGAGCCGACGCCAACGCTGCTCCGCGACTGGACGGCTGCCGTCCCGTTGCAGGCGAAGGTGACCTTCGGGAAGTACCGCGGCCGGTACTGGCACGAGGTTCCCCCGGATTACCTGAGGTGGGTGCTGCGGAGGCATGCCGAAGGCGAGCCCTTCTCGCCGGAAACCGTGGCCACCGCTGAGGCCGCGTTGCGCGGCGTCTACGCCGTCCCACCCAAGTCCGAATCGGACCAACTGTGCCGGCGACCCTGACCCGCTCCGAGACCCTTGGTCGCTTCTTCTCCGGTTAGTTCTGCAGGAAGATGACCGTCGCCCATCAGCCCGGCTGCGCCGCCCCTGCGTGCCCATGCCACCACGCCGGCTGGAGCCGTCGACGGGGTCAACGGTAAACCGGTCGAGGCGCCGGATCGCCGCCCGGCATCAACAATGCTCACCGCCGATCCCGCGTCGTCGCCAGCACGGTCGGCGCGGTCGCGACAGACCGGGGACACCCGATGCGCACCCGGCGCAGCGCCTGATGGTGCATTTCCCACGCGCCCCCGGGGCCGGACCCCGGGGACTGACGCCGGGAGCCGACTGGCCTGCTAGTCGCGAACGGCGCCGAAGGCGCCCCCGACCCCCTCGCCAAGGTCGAAGAAGATACCACCGGCCTCCTCGCCGGACGGCCCGTAGAACGAACCTTCAATGGAGCGCGAATTGCCCGCATCCTGGAACGCGCCGTCGACCAGCGGGAGATCCGTCCAGGCCGCGACGTCGTACGTCGGGGCTGCCTCCGTGAGGCCCACGAGCCTGCTGAACGCGACGTCCACCGTGGTGTCCGTGAAGTCCACCGTCAGGCTGGCGTCCCCGTAGACCCACCCGTCGGCATCGAACCCGGTCACGGCCCCCGACCACGTCGCGGTGCCGGCCGCCGGCGTCGCGCCGGTTTCCGTGCCGATGGCGTACACGGAAATCGAGGGCGCCTGCCCGGCAAACCTGATTTCATTGGCATAGAAGTAGCCGTGCTCGAGGAGGCCGCCGAACGACGAGCCCTCGAACAGCCACCCGCCCATCCCGTCCATCGCGGCGGACGTGTACCAGCCCAGCTGGACGTTCACACCGTCCTTGACCATCACCGGCAGCTGCTCCTGGGAGGAGTAGAGTTCCGGGGCGAACGCGGCGGCGGTGACGCTGCCGCAGCCGGTCGAATCGCAGACACCCGGCTCGAGCGAGCCGGGGGCAGCCGCGCGCTCCCCGCCGTAGGTCATCCAGGCATCGGCGGA
>VXPS01000298.1 GCA_009839425.1 Chloroflexota bacterium | reverse complement strand
CGGCTGGGACGAGGGTGTAGGCGCTCGCGGTGGCGCTGGCGATGGCGGTGTCGCCTTCGTCGTCCGTGGCGATCCACTGGTATGAGAAGGTGGCGTCGTCGATGCCGTCGGGGTCGCCGATGCCGGAGGTGTCGGCGGTCAGGGTCTGGCCGACCTGGGCCGTGCCGGTGATGACCGGCGCTCCGGTGGCGGGACGATTCTTCCGGGGCACGTCCACCTCCAGCCGGTTGGAGAGCGGCCTCCGGTCGGAGGTGCAGACGGCGCTCTCTGCCGTGCAATCCGTGGTCACGGGCAGCACGATGGTCACTTTCCCGTTCCCGTCCGGCCTGATATGGACCTCCCAGCCGACGTTGCTGGACGGGGCCAGGCGGCGGGACTTGGTCACCACCCCGCCGGTTACCTTGAAGGCGTGGTCCCGCATGGTCTCGTAGCTGAAGTTCTCCTTCGGCTCCTCGCTGAAGCGCAGCTCAAAAGTGAAATCTGCGTCGTGAGAGCCGGGCACCGATGATACGGCGGCCGTAAGCCGGTCCGCCTCGCGGGTTTCGTTGGCAACCTGTTGTCCGGTGAAGGATCCAGCGGAGTTGCCTGCCAGGTCCTTAAGCCTGGCCCCGGTGCCGTCCGCGGGGGCGGTGTAAGCCACCGTCACCGTTTCTCCCGCGAAGGCAGCGGTTACGAGGGTGAGGGTCACCGTGGCGCCCGACACGGTGACGGTGTCCACGCTCCGGGCGATGCCGTCCACCGTCACGGCGAAGGCGGACCGGTCCGGGGTCTCCCCGGCGTCCAGGGTCTCGTTGAAGGTCAGGGTCAGGCCGGCCCCGTCGACCGCGGCCGAGGCGAACGCTGGAGGAGTGGTCTCCCTGGGCGTGGCGGTTACCTCACCGGAGGGATCGCCGTCGACTTCGTTGCTGGTGGCCAGGACCCGCACGGCGTACTCCACCCCGTCGTCGAGGCCGCCGATGACGTAGGAGGTCTTGGTGACATCGGTCTCGGAGACCTGGTCGGGGTCCTCCCAATCGCCCGCCGCCGTCTTCCACTGGACGGTGTAGCCGTCGGGGACGGGACCGGAACCGGGCGCCGTCCAGGTCGCCTTGAGCCTGCCGCTCCGGTGCAGGGCGAGCTGCAGGTTGGCGGGGACTCCGGGGGCGCTGGCCTCGACGGACCTCCCGGCATTGGACGAGGCTGTGTTGTTGGTGACCGCCTGCCCGCTGAAAGGGGCGGCGGCGTTGCCCGAGGCGTCCTGAATCCTGCCCGCGGCTGCGTCCGCGGGAACCGCGTAGTCCGCCGTCACCGTGTCGCCCGCGACCACGGCGGGTGACAGAAGCAGCGTCACGCTGGTCTGACCCACGCCGACGCCCACGACCGGCCTGGAATCCCCGTTCACGCTGATGGAGAAGAGAGCTGACGACAGGAACCGGCTGTTGTCCAACTCCTCATCGTAGGTGAGCGTGAGTTCCGAGCCGTCCACGCCGGCACTCTGGAAAAGAGGCGCGGTCTCGTCTTCACCCGGCCCGGGGTCGACTTCCGGATCGGCCGTTTCCTGCATCAGGGACACGGGCGACGCGGCCCGGTGTTCCAGCGACACATTCAGCCCGTGCTCCACGTCCCTGATGGCGCTGCCGTTGAGGGACAGGACGTTGGCATCCAGCTCCAGGGAGCCGTAGGTCCCGTCGCGGTGTCCCAGGGTGTAGGCGAAGACCAGCTGCTCCATTCCTCCGCCCTGCCGAGACAACTCCAGCCGCTCCCCGGGGTCCTCCCGGTACAGCGCTGTCCGCTCGTCCACGCCCCCCAGCCTGACGGTTACGGTCGGGTGCCCGCCGGAGTGGTCCACCAGGACCTCGCGGCTGAAGGCGAGCGTCACCTCCACCGTATCGCCGGGGCCGAAGGTCTCATCCTCGCCGGGGTCGTTGAGCGCAGGCTGGCCGACTACCCGCGCGGGCGGGGCGCCGGTTCCGGAGGGCCGGGGCCACAGGGTGGAGTAATCGCCGTGCTTCAGGTGGGCGTCTATGCCGGTGGCCTGGCTGCGGATTGTGGTGTCCCTGTGCCGCATTGAGCCGGAGAGGACGTAGATGACGGAGGTCGGGTCCTGCACCGTGTAGGCGAACACGGTGCGGTCCGTGCCCGAGCCGCGGGCGTAAGTTGCCGTGTACCTGCCGTGCTGGCCGCCGTAGTTCAGCCACAGGGTCGCGGGCTGGCCGCCGGGCGGTGTCCTCACCACCACGGGTTCGCTCCATACCAGCGTGACCTCGACCGTTTCGCCTGCGTCGTACTGCCCGTTGCCCCCGGGAGGAGCGCTGATTTCGATGTCGGAAATCCACGGCGCGCCGCGCTTCACGCACCGGAGGCCGACCTCCTCGAATCGCCGGCAGCCACGGACTGGGTAGCCGCGCACAGCGGGACACTCCAGGAGCGAGGACTCGGCGCCGTCGCACTTCATGTCGTCCAGCCAGAACTCTCCGGTTCCCGGCGGGAAGTAGGTGTGTCGCCGGTCCATGCCGGCAATGAACCGGTCCATTTCAAGCACGCTGCCCCCGGCGAATCCCAGCTGGCGGCAGGCCACGTCGGCGTCCTCCGGGGTCCAGTAGTCGTCGCAGATGCTGCCCCACTCGCCGTTGAGGAATATCTCCAGTCGTCCCTCGCACAGGTTCCCGTCCTCGTCGGTCCTCTCCCCGTCGACCAGGCGCAACCGCCCGTACATGTCGACCACGGTCACCGGCAGGTTGCGGGTCAGCCCGGCGTACTCCACCGCGCCGCCGCCGGTGTGGACCAGAAAATCGTCGTCCCTCTGCTCGTCCTGGTCGAGGGCCGCCGTAACCGTGGCGGCCTGGGGCGTGGTCCAGTTGTCCGCGGTGAAGGTCAGCGTATCTTCGACCGGAGACAGGTCGGAGCCGGGGCTGCCGGCGATGGTGACGGTCATCTCGTCCGAGGGCTCGGAGGTGAGGACGACGGTGTATCCGGCGCTCCCGTCCTCGTGGACGGTCAGCGGCGAGGGGTTGAACAGGAAACCTGCCGTGTCGTCGTCCTCGATGGTGACGATGGATTCGCTGGCCGGCGTTCCGGCGCTGACGCGAGGGTCGGGCATGGTCCCGAACCGCAGGGTCACTTTGTCGTCGTCGTCGTCGATGAGGTCCTGGACGGCCTCGAAGGTGAAGGTCTGGGGCGTGGCGCTCCCGGAGTGGAAGGTGACGCTGGGCGTGACGGTGTAGTCGTCGGCGCTGGCCCGGCCCTGGGGCACGGCGGTGATGGGTATGATGATGGTGCGTTCCGGGTCCGCGCTCACGTTCACGGTCACCTGTTGCGTCCCGCCCTCGGCCACGGTGTGGGCGGCCTGAGCGAACGTGACCGTGATGATGGGGTTGTCATTGTCGCCGATGTCCAGCGTCGTCTCGGTCCTGGGTCCGGCTGTTATCCGCTCGGGCAGGCCGGTTCCGAACCCCAGCTTGACGCTCTCGTCATCGTCGTCGTCCTCGTCATCCACCGCCGTGAAGGCGACGGTCTTCTCGGTCTCGTCCGCGGCGAAGGTCACGCTGTCGGGCACGTTGAAGTCGCCGGCGCTGGCCGTGCCCTGGGGCGTGGCCGTGATGGGGATGGTGACCTCGCGCTCGGGGGCCGCGCTCAGCCGGACGGTCACCTGGACCGTCTCATTCTCGGCCACGAGCTGCGAGTCCTGCCCGTACTCCACCGTCAGCACCGGGTGGTCGTCGTCCGCGATGTCGACCCTGGTTTCAGTCCTGGTCCCGGCGGTGATCCACCCGTCCGGCATCTCGCCCAGCCCGAGCCTGACCCACTCGTCGTCGTCGTCGTCGCCGTCCTGGGTGGCGGCCAGGGTGATGGTCTTGGAGGTCTCGCCGGAGAGGAACGTGACGCTGGAGGGGACCTGGTAGTCGTCGGAGGTGGCGCCGTCCTGGTTCGTGGCCGTGATGGGGACGGTGACGGTGCGCCTGGGGTCCTCGCTCAGCCGCAGCTCGACGCTGGCGTCCCCGCCCTCGGCCGCGCTCTGGCTCGCCGAGGCGAACTCCACGGTCACATCGGGCGCCATCTCGACGGACATCTGCAGCACAACCGGTTGGGACACATTCGCGAGGGTGCCCGACAAAACTACCCAAGGGTCATATTCGCTATGGAAATCCAAACCCTCCCAAGAATAGGAAAGAGCCGGGATGTTCAGGAACAAGCCTTCCGCGCTGCCAGCATCGACCGGAGAAGTCGCACGAATCTGCTCGCCATTGTTGGTGACGTAGGTCGGGCCTGTCCACGGGTCTGGATAGGCTGCATCTGGATCAACCACCAACTGACCCAGCTCTCCCAAGTCATAGAAAAATCCGATGTCTCGTGCCCATGCGGAAACCCCAATCAGACCGTCCTCGTTGGGGCTGGTCTGCGAGAGGACGATCCAGTACCTGGTACCCGCTTCCAGGCGCAGACCTCGCTCGGCAACCAACTCCTCGAACGAGTCGACCGAGTTGTCGATGGGCGGAAGCGGAAGCGCCGCAAACAGCGGCGCCGACGCCGGCTTGCCCCCGTCATCCGCGTACACCGCCCAGGTTCCGGACGGATTGCCATCGCGCACATACAGCGAGACGCGGACCCGCACTAGCAGGTAGCCGCGCGGGTCCGGCCCGGTCGCGAATCCCTGCGCGTACCGGTGCGTCACCGGTCGGTTGTTGCCGTACACGCGCCCTTCATCGTCGAAATGAGCGAAGCCCGCATTCGACACCGCGGGCCTAGTGAGCACGGGCTGCTGTGTGGTCCCTAACGCCGTGAGGCCGGTCAACGTGACCTCGTCCGGCGACCCGGAGTCGTACGTCAGGTCGTAGGTGACCGTCGCCCTCAGCCACAGGCCGAGGTCGCCCGCCGAGGGCGTGTAGGGGTTCGCCGTGCCGCCCTCCGAAGCGGGGATGTCGCTGTAGGCGCCGTAGCGGGTGGCCGAACGCTGCCACTGCCAAACCTCATTGCTGGTGATTGCCCTGTCAGCCCGAAAGGTTAAGCGCCTATCACCACGGAGGTGCGCCGTGACCGCGAGGCCGACCTGGGCCAGGCCCACTGAGACGCCGCCGCCGTCAACGATCTCAATCGTGGTGGTGTGGAAGAAGGTGTCGCCAAGGTTGACTCCCGCCGGCAGCGGTGAGCCGAAGCCGAGACGCACGAACTCGCCGTCGTCGTCGCCGTCGGCGATCGCCTCTAACTCGACGAAGACGTCCCTGTCGTCCGGCCCGAAGGTCACGCTCAGGGGCACCCGGTAGTCGGTGGCGCTGGCACCGCTGAGATGGGTCACCGTGAGTGGGATCACGAGCTCGCGCTCGGGACGGACGCTCAGTGTGATACGGAGAATTGCGCTCTCGCCTTCCATCACTTGTATTCGGTTGTCGAAGAACTGAACCGTCAGATTCTCGGGCAAATCGTTGTCTTCGATGTAGATGTCGGTAAACGACTGGGTCCCGGCGGTCACCCCGGCCGGCAGGGGGGACCCGAATTCCAGCCCCACGCCCTCGTCGTTGTCGTTCTCGGTGTCGTCGGTGGCGGTGAAGGTGATGGTTTGGGAGGTCTGGCCGCTGTTGAAGGTGACGCTGTCCGGCACCGAGTAGTCGTCGCTGCCGGCGTCAGAGAGTCCGTCTCGAGACCCCAGGTAGCTGCCCACCGTAATCGGTATGACCACCGTCCGCTGGGGGTCGCGGCTCAGGTTGACGGTTATCTGCTGGTCCTCGCCCTCGGCGACGGTGTACTCGGCCTGGGCGAAGGAGACGGTCACCTGGACGAGGTTCTGGGCCCCGGCGAGCGGGGCGGTGAACAGGACCGACGCGACGATGACGGCCAGGATGACGAGCAGGAACAGGGCGGCAAGACGCCCGCCCGGTGGCCGGAGGGCGCTGCCCGCAACTCGCCGCCCGCGATTGTCGTCACTCAAGATGCTCATCAGCCTCATATGCGAATGGTGTCCCGCCCTAGCCGCCCGGGCCGGGGACAGAGAGCTCCAGGCGGTTGGAGAGCATCCTGCCGTCGCGGGTGCAGAGGGCTCCTTGGGTCTCGCAGTCCGTGGTGGCGGGGAGGACGACGGTCACCTTGCCGTTGCCGTCCGGCGTGATGGTGATCTCCCATCTGAGGTTCCTTCTCGGCCCCTGCTCCAGACGGCGTGCTTTCGTCACGTCGCCTCCGGTGAGGGTGAAGGCATGGTCGCGAAGGGTGCTGTGGTTCAGCGGGATATGCTCGCTGAAGCGCAGCTCGAAGGTGAAGGCGGAGCTGCCGTCGTGCGGGCCTCCGGGCGCGTCGTGGATGCTGGCGGTCAATGGCGGGGCCGCCACGGCGGCGGTGGCCGCGCTGGTGAGAGACTCGTCGTTGTCGGCGTCGTCGGTGAAGGAGACGCGGACCTTGACGGTCTTGCCCTGGTCGGCTGGGACGAGGGTGTAGGCGCTCGCGGTGGCGTTGGCGATGGCGGTGTCGCCGTCGTCGTCCGTGGCGATCCACTGGTAGGAGAACGTTGCGCCGGTCAGCCCGTCGGAGTCGGATATGCCGGAGGTGCCGGCGGTCAGGGTCTCGCCGACCCGGGCCGTGCCGGTGATGGCGGGCGCTCCGGTGGCGGGAGTGTTGGGACGGGCCGCCACGGGTGCGGTGG
>VXPS01000181.1 GCA_009839425.1 Chloroflexota bacterium | reverse complement strand
GCCCCGAACGCCGCTGGCGTCTGCAGGACCGTGGAGCCGACCGCGCTCTGCAGCTGGCCAGCGGTCAGTGCGCCGACCGGCGACAACGCGGCCGCCAGATCGAGATGCCCCGCGCCGTACGTTTCCAGATCGGCATAACTGCCTCTCCGGTCAGCGGTATCGAGCATGCGGCGGAGAATCTCGGTGTTTCCTCTGGTTCCTCGAAAGTGCTCCATCATGAGCGCCAGCGCGCCTGACACGACCGGCGCGGCAAAGCTGGTCCCGTGGCCCTCCCCGACCGTGCCTCGGCCAGGCGAACTCGGATTCGGGATCAGGCCTCGAACGGTTCCCGGAGCCGCCAGGCAATAGTGCGGACCATGCAGCCCCGCGTTCCAGTCGTCGGGCAGGGGGCCGCACCGGTTCGAGTACTGAGCCAGAAGCCCCGTTGCTGGATTGGTCGCAACCACCGAGATCGCGTGGCCGCGTCTCGCCGGAAGGTAGTACGGCAGGTCCGCCTCAAGGCTGGACCAGGCTTCAGCTTCGTTGCCGGCCGCGTAGACGAGGATGGTCTTCCGGGCATCGGCGGTGCCGATCTGCAGCTGGGCGTTCAATGTCCTCGGAAGGTACCTTTGGTACCAGTCCAGCTCGGAATCGAGCCTGTAGGCAACGAGATCGGGATCAAACAGGCTGGTTCCGAACGATCTGTTGATGATGTCGAAGTTCGCGTAGTGCGCCCGGATGTTGGAGGCAAATTCCCGATCGAACTGGTTTCTCTCGAACGAAGGCAGGAGCTGAATGGCCAGGCGGAGGGTATCGTCGGTCAGTTGCAGCGATGCTTGGTCGTCCGTGAGGTTCGTTGCAATCGGGATGATGGTGGCCTCTGGCGCGACACCGAGGTTCCTGCCGGCAGCCGCCGAGGCCACGATCGTCCCGTGCGAACCCGATACACCGTAAGGAGTAGGCACCTCTGACCAGCGATAAATGCGCTCCAAATGACTGTACTCGCTGTAGTAGGTATCCACCACGAACACGGAGTCGTCGCGAGTCGGCCACCCGTCCTCGTCGACGATCTGCCGCACCCAGTTATTGCGTTCCTCTGCATCGCCGCCGCTGTCTCCTTTCCAGATATCGCACGTGCCGCGATACCGGCAGTTGTCGATCTCGCTGAAAAAGTCATCGCCATCGGGGCGTAGATAGGAAAGCACGGCTCCGTCGGCGTCACGGAGCCGAATCCGGCTGCCAAACTCGGCACGTTGGGTGTAATCGACGATGGAGTCTTCAATACCGATGCGAATTCCTCGCCCCGAAAGCCCGAGGGCGTAGGCATGGTGGGCGCCGATTTGCTCGAGGACCTCGGGTTGGTGAGTGGTGAAGCGCGTCGTTTGCAGATGGAAGGAAGGGTTGGCGGAGGGGTTCGGTTGAGAGGGACCCGGCATTTCGCCTTGCGTCGGGGGAGAGCCCCCGCCGGATCCGCCGCCGCAGGCGGCAAGCATGAACAGGCCAATGACAAGGGAACTTGTACGGCGAATCATGAACGCACCCACTCTGGCACCAGGATTCTATAAGGTAGATTTATCATGACGCCGGCATCAACAGAACGGTTTCAATACTTCTGGCAGACACCATACGGCGATTCGGATGGATGGGAGGATGTCGCGGTGCCGGTGGCGGACCGAATTCATTCCTGAGCCGGGGAAGCCGTGGCGGTGGCGACCGGTGGAGGTGACAGCGAGCACCCGAAAGGCCTGCGATCGGAACTGTCGGTTCACGATTTCGTGAGGTATCTGGCGGTGCGTCGTCACCGTTCCCATATCACTACTAACGGGTGTACGTGACGGCCTGAGAGCTTGGAGAAGTGTCCGGCCACAGGCCGAAGGAGGTTAACCTGATCAATTATCAGACGTTGGTGATTCCCGGATTCGAGAAAATCCTCCGGTGCAGGGACCCGGCGAGCGGATTGCGCGCCGTGATCGCCGTCCACGATACGACGTTGGGACCGGCGATGGGCGGCTGCCGCATGTGGCGCTACGCAAGTGAAGATGACGCGCTGGCCGACGCACAGCGTTTGGCCCGCGGCATGACCTTCAAGGCGGCGCTGGCCGGGTTGCCCCTGGGTGGCGGCAAGGCGGTGATCATCGGCGATCCCCGCCGTGACAAGTCGCCGGAGCTCTTCAGGGCCTTTGGCCGCGCAGTGGAACATCTGCACGGGACCTACGTCACCGGCGAGGACGTGGGCACCTCGGTGGAGGACATGGACGAGGTGCGCCGCGAGACCCGGCATGTTGCGGGCGTGGCGGACGGCAGCGGGGACCCGTCACCGATGACGGCCCTGGGCGTGCTGCACGGAATCCGGGCCGCCGTCCGGCATCGCTACGGCGCTGACAGTCTCGACGGCTTCACGGTCGCCGTGCAGGGGCTCGGGCACGTGGGCTTCCACCTGTGCCGGCTGCTGCACGATGCCGGGGCGCAGTTGATCGTGAGCGATGTAGCGGCGGATCGCATGCAACGGGCGGTGCGCGCATTTGGCGCCGTGCCCGTCGGGCCCGAGGCGATCGCCGGCGCGGAGGCGGAGGTGTTCGCGCCGTGCGCGCTTGGCGGCGCCATCAATGGCGCGACGCGGCGGCAACTCAAGGCCGGCGTGATCGCGGGTGCCGCCAACAACCAGCTTGAAACCCCCGGGGACGGCATGGCGCTGCACCGGGACGGCGTGCTGTATGCGCCCGACTATGTGATCAACGCCGGCGGACTGATCAGCGTGGCACAGGACATTCTCGGCCGGGGCGAGGCCTACAACCGAGTTGCCGTGACCGCGGAAGTTGCGAAGATCGGCGATCGCCTGGACGCGATCTTCAAGGTCAGCGCCCGCACGAACCGACCACCCGAGCAGGTCGCCGACGCGAAGGCGCGGGAATGTCTGGCGGTGCCGGCCGTAGCCTGACCGACGGCACGCGATTCCTGCGGGAAGCGCAGGCTCGACCGTCCGACGAGCTCGTGCCTCGTTCCGAGGATGGGAGTACGCTGCACAACTGGCTGCCTGCAATTGCCGCGGCCAACGCAGTCGGTTGCAGGTAGTCGAAGCTGGCGAGAAGGCCGAGACGAGGCACCGGTCGAATTTCAGACAGGCACCGCTGTGGATAGCCTGGCAGATCGACGGGAATCAGGTGCTGGTGCCCGGAACAACATGATGCCTGCGGCCGGGTGGGGACGCGTGCCCGTCACACGCTGGCAAGGTCACTTGTGCCGGCTGCGGAGTACCCGCGGTCTCGTGGCGAGCTCGCGGCTTGGCGGCATTCGCGGCGGTCCGATCGGCGTAGCTTCGCCGGTGCGGGCAGGTGGCGCTGCGGTCGTCGGGATTTGTCGTCGAGCGGCGGAGGCCGTCAACGGTTCCTGGCACGGGTACGACGCCCGCGGCGTCTGCCTCGGCGGCGACGGCCCCGGCGGCCGCGGTTCCGATTGCGGGCAGGTTTGGAGCGACGCCCGTCTGGCCGCTTTCGGCCACGTCGGCGGCCGCGGCGCCGTCGAACCCTCCGTCGCCGGACGATCGGCCTAGGCCGGGGAATATGCATGGGATCGGAACGGTGCTGCCCGCCTTCGGCCGGGCGCTTGCCGCCGCCGGCACAGGCGCTGAGGGCGAGCATTGCCGAACTGAACACCATGGCGGCGAGAAGCGAGACGCGGCGTCGCGTGAGCATCAGAGGTCTCCCGAAAGATCCGGGATGGCGGGCTCTGCCCCTGCAGAGAGGATATGGACTTAGGGTGCCAGAGTGACCACAGGCGTCGGAGCGGGCAGAAGCGGCGTGGCGCTTCGCGGAGTGGTTGCAGGCTCCAAGGCGTAGCATCCGCCTGTTCGACGTCGCCAGGCGGCTTGTAAGGCCAGGACCGTACGAGGGTTTGCTGGAACCGGCCGTGGCGGCGCCTTCATGACGGAGCCACGGGTGCACGGAGCAGGAAGACCGGATCTGCTGCCGTAGTGGCAAGCCGGTTCATGACGGCTGGTGGCTTCGACAGCCATGGGCACGTCACGCGCGTCCGGGTTGGTTCGGCATTGCTGAGATGACGTCCGCGGGCGTTCACGTCAGGCGATTGAGACCGGCGGGCTGCAAAAGGCAACTGGCGAGGAGTCGCGAACCTGCCGCGTGGGCAGTCCGGATGTTGGACCAACGTGAGGCGTTGTCACGACTGTACGTCGATTTGATGATATGATGCTTAATATCTATATGCGGTGATGACTCCCCGGCAGGGGCACACCCAACGAGGAACGGGAGCGGAGGCATGCGAACCACGTTGACGATCGAAGATGGGATTGCGAGACAGCTGAAGGACATCGCGCACCGTTCGCGTCGGTCGTTCAAGGCCGTGGTCAATGAGGCGCTTCGCGCGGGGCTGCAAGGCGACCGCATTACCGCCTCGGCCAGGACCTACCGCGTGGAACCTGTCGCGCTTGGCGGCTTGGTAGGCCAGCACGATCTCGACCGGGCCTTGCGGATAGCGGATCATCTGGAAGACCAGGAGCTCGCCCGTAAGGTTCAGCTCAGGAAATGATTCTGGTTGACGCAAATTTGCTGATTTATGCCGTCAACCAGGACGCGGTTTCGCACGGGCGCGCCCGCGATTGGTTGGAAGAGGCGCTATCCGGAACCGTGACCCTGGGACTCCCGTGGGTATCGCTGCTCGCCTTTCTCAGGATCACGACTCACCCCGGCATCTTCGAGCGTCCGTTGCATGCAGATGACGCTGCCGCGTTCGTCGATCGCTGGCTTGATCAACCGTTTGTCGAGCCGGTCGGCCCCGGGGCACACCATTGGCCGATCCTGCGTAACCTGCTTGGCGCAGTTGGGACCGCCGGCAACCTGACATCCGATGCGCACGTCGCTGCCATGGCCATCGAGCGGGGCGCCACGGTGTACTCCGCTGACCACGATTTCGGGCGGTTTCCTGGAGTACGGCATGTCAATCCGCTGCGCGATGCTACCTAGGCGCACGGCTCGCTTGACGTCCGATCTCATTGACAATGGATCCTGGGCCGTCGGGACCACTGGTGTGAGGACGTACATCGAGTCACGTTGAATCGGTGTCCGTTCACGGATCGATGCCCCCTGTTGCCCGCTCGCCCAATCACCGAGAGCCGCGTGACGGGGCCCCTAGGCGTGCGGCCGTCGAACTGACCGGCGACGGCCAGGATGCCTGCCTCACCATGTTCCGGCGGTCGACCGCCAGGAAACTCGCCAAGGTCGACGGTCGATGATGGCGGAAGGGTGGTGGCAGGCAGGCCGTAACCGCTGCGCTTACACGAAGGCCTGCGGTTCTTTGGGCTGCACCCGGCATCGGAATCGCTTGTGCGCGATCTGCCGCCCGACGAGCGGGGCGAGGCAGCAACCACTAGCTAGTATGTCAAGAGACTTCGTAGAAGTAGCACTACCGCCCCGGCGATCATGCCAATCGGCACCTGATCCCGAGTCGAGCAAAATGGCGAGCCCGGCATCACGCGACGGCGGCGCGCGCGGCGCAGATGACGCGAGCGGCTGAGCGGACACTTTGACGATTGGCGTGGAGGCGAGCCGGCGCGAGCGAGCGGGCGGGTTCTCCGAATTCGTGCCGAGGTCCCGCGCCAATGTGCTGCTGGCAGTGCCCGATCGGGCGGTGGAGGGTCGCGCCCCGCAGGTCAGCCGTCTTGGACTGAAGCCGCATTTGTGAGGTCCTCGAGCGTGCGGAGCATTCGCTCAAGGTCGGTCGGCTCGGACAGCCGGTGGTCGCCGCTCGCGACAAGGGTTGCCTCGACATCGTCCGTCTCGAGCCGTTCGGCGATCCGGAGCGAGGTCTCCCAGGGCACCGCCTCGTCCCGCATGCCGTGCAGCAAGCGGACGGGGCAGCGGATCGGGATGGGCGCGTCCAGCAGCATGTGCTGCTCGGCCTCTTCGAGGAGGTTCCGGGTAATCACGTACCCGTCTTCGCTGTACTCGGACGGTACGGTCACGCGCCCGTCGCGCTGGATGGCCTCCCGTTCGGCATCGCCGAAATCCTCCTGCCACATGCGGCGCGTGAAATCCGGGGCGGGCGCGATGCCGAGCAGGCCCGCGACCCGAGCGGGTCGAGCGCGCGCGGCAAGCAGGGCGATCCAGCCGCCCATGCTGGAGCCGACGAGAACTTGCGGACCCTCGGTGGCCCCGTCCAGCACGGCCAGCGCGTCCCCGAGCCAGGCGCCGATCGTGCCGTCCTCGAAGGATCCCTTCGAGGCGCCGTGACCGCGATAGTCGAACCGGACGAAGGCGCGGTTCCCGTCGCGCGCCCACGTCTCGAGTGCGGTCGCCTTGGTGCCGGTCATGTCCGACATGAAGCCGCCCAGGAACACGACGCCCGGCCCGGAGCCGGCAGTGCGCGCATATGCGATGCGCACGTCGCCGGTCGAGGCAATGTAGGCGAGGCTGGTGGTCACGGCAGGGAATGCCGACGGGGACACCCCGTCCGGTCAGGTCTCCGATGCCGCCGCGAGAGGTGCTTCGTCGTCGGGTGGCGGCGCCTGGAGCGGCTCCTCGGCTTCCACCTCGGTCGGCTCGGGTTCTGGCGGGGCCGGTGTGCTCTCCGGTTCTGCCGCTGACGGAGCGGTGCTGTCGGGCGCCCGCTGCCGCGCCGCGATGGAA
>VXPS01000153.1 GCA_009839425.1 Chloroflexota bacterium | reverse complement strand
CCGCCCACCTGGCTGCTGGATCCCCAGCCGATCCCACCCACCGCGGCCCTGGACCCACCCCTGCTGGCCGGCAAGCGCCGCATTCGGCACTGGGAGGACCTGCGCGGGCTTTCCCAGCGCGAGCGGCGGCTGGTGCTCAAGCCGTCGGGCTTCTCGGAGCTGGCCTGGGGCAGCCGCGGCGTGACCATCGGGCACGACGTCAACCAGGACGAGTGGAACCGGGCCGTGGATCACGCCCTGGCGAGCTTCGAGACCACGCCCTACATCCTCCAGCAGTTCCACCAGAGTCGCCGCGTTGGTGTGAGCTACTACGACGTGCAGGCCGATGCCGTGAGTCCGTTGACCGGACGGGCGCGCCTATCGCCGTACTACATGGTCGTGGGGGACAAGACCCGGCTCTGTGGGGTGCTGGTCACCGTCGTGCCCGCCTCCAACAAGGTAATCCACGGCACCTCGGAGTCCGTCATGATGCCCGCCATGCGCAGCGACCACGCCGAGATCTAGCTCCCGGCGTTCGAATCCTTCCGCGAGGCGGCCCAGGCCTCAATCCGAGCTTCAACTAGCGACTGCGCCACCTCGGGGCCTTCGGCGCGCAGCAGGTCGTACAGCCCGTCGGCGCGCAGCCCCCTCCAGAGGCGCTCACGTTCCACGAACGTGTCCACCCGCTCGCGAACCAGGCGGCGCCAGGCCAGATAGTGCGCCAGGTGGTCTTCGATCTCCGGTCCGTAGCGCTGCGCCACGTCGTCCTTGAGCGCGCCGGTGAAGCCGGGACTGGCGCCGCCGCTGTTTACCGCGATCGAGATTGAACCATGCTTCACATAGGCCGACGCGAAGAAGTCGCAGTGCGCCGGGTCGTCCACCACGTTGACCAGCAACCCGCGGCCGCGTGCGTCGGCCTCGACCGCGTAGTCCACGGACCGGTCGCCAGTCGCGATGATCGCGACACGATGCCCATCGAGGTCCGAAGGCGCATACGACCGGCGCCTGAGCCGAATCTCCCCGGCGTCGTCCATGTCCTGCAACCGACGGTCGAACGGGTCGGCAAAGTCCGGCGCGGCGATCACCGTCGTCGCCACACCAAAGTCCACCAGCAGGCACGCCTTGAAGTACGCCGCCTCGCCCGCGCCCACCACCACGGCGGATTGGCCCTGCAAGTTCAGGGCAACCGGCAGGTAGACGCGCCCCCCGCTAGCCACGCGCTGTTTCCGGTTCGCGGGTCCGCCCCGCGCTGCGCTGGTCGCCCGCCAGAAGTCGGCGGCTGGCCCGGAACCAGTCGACCGTAGCGCCGTCGGCGCCCAAACCCACGGCCCGCTGCAGCTCCGCCGCCGTTCGGATTCCGAAAGTTCGGACCTCCAGGCCGGCATCGTGCGCGGCCCGCACAAGCTCCTCGGTCAGGGCGGAATACCGAGGATTGCACTGCTGCAGGCCAAGCCGGCGACATTCACGCACCACGACTTCCGGCGAGGGTGGCCGCTCGCCGGCGCGTGCAAACAGCCAGCCGGCGGTGGCGTCCGGCGCCAGGGCGCGCAGCCGTTCAAGCTGCTCAAGGTGAAACGAAATGAACGTGCAGCCCGGTCGTTTGTCGCATGCGTCGAGCGCGTCCAGCACCGCCTGCGGAAGCTCAGGCGTTTCGCCCTTCAACTCGATGTTGTGGTGAAAGCAGTCGCCGAACTCCTCCAGGTAGTCGTCCAACCCCAGCACGTACTCCGGTGCGGCCGGTCCCGGAAAATCCTCGTCCCAGCCCGCGTCGGGGTCGTTCAGTTCCTCCGCGCCCTCCCGGTCAAACCAGGCGCCAATGTCCAGCCCCTGAAGTTCGGCTAGCGTCAGGTCCTCCGCGCGGCCGGCTCGCCCCAGCTTCCGTCGAAGCGTCTTGTCGTGAAACAAGACAACCCGTCCATCCCGCGTGAAGCGAGCGTCGGTTTCAATTTCTTGGGTGCCATGCTCAGCCGCCAGCTGAAACGCCGCCCGCGTGTTCTCAGGTGCAGACGCCGACGCGCCGCGGTGGGCGATAAGCCGAAACGCAGCCACGTTCGCCGTACGCATCGTCCTCGCTTGGAGCCTCTCGTCCGACAGCGCATGATAGGAGGACCGGTCCCAGGCTCGAGACATCGCAATGGCCGCTGTTTCCCAGATGACGTGCGTTCGGTGTCCTGGCGACTTGCAGGTCGAGGTCGGCCGCGCTGCGGTCGACGAGCCGGGGCCGGGCGAGATGCGGGTGCGGACGATGATGTCGGCGATCTGCGGAAGCGACCTGCACCACTACCGGACGCCCGCGGCCACGCGCGACCAGAACGGCTTTAGCCAGTGGGCGTTGGGGCACGAGAACACGGGGATCGTGGACGCGGTGGGTCCGGGGGTTGGCTATCCCGCGGTGGGCGATCGGGTGGTGGTGTACGGCATCGTGGGCTGCGGCCACTGCGTGCACTGCCGTCGCGGCGAGGACGTGTTCTGCGCCAACGCCCAACACTTCAGCCGCCACCGCCACGGCACGAACGCCGCGTACCTGCTGGCGCCGGCGCGCAACGCCATGCCGCTGCCCGATGACTTCGACTGGGAGATGGGCGCGCTGCTGTCGTGCAACGTGGGGACGGCCTACGGGGCCCTGCGCAAGACCGAGGCCTCGGGCGATCGCCCGCTGGCGGTGTTCGGGCTGGGCCCGGTGGGGTTGTCCTGCGTGATGCTGGGCCGCGCACTGGGCGCCGCCGTCATCGGCGTGGATCCGGTCGCCGAGCGCCGGGCGATGTCGCTGCGGTGCGGAGCGGAAGTCGCGCTGGACAGTTCCGAGCCAGACCTGGTTGCGCGTATCGCTGAGGCGGCCGGGGGCGAAGGAGTGGCGGCTTCGATCGATACGAGCGGTCAGCCGGCGGCGCGCGCCGTGGCCGTTGACGCACTACGGACCCAGGGGACGTACGTGGAGGTGGGCGTTGGGCACGACCCGACCATCAGGCCCAGCCAGCAGATCATCTTCGGCGAGGTGATCCTGCGCGGTTCCTGGATCTACAAGCGGCACGAGTGGGAGGGGCTGCTGGACCTGGTCCGGAGGCGGCAGGTTCCGATCAAGACGATGATCACGCACCGGTTCCGGCCTGAAGACGCGGTGGAGGCGTTCGAACTGGCCAATGGCGCCACGACTGGAAAGATCCTCTTCGACTGGAGCTAGATCACGCACGCTCCGATTGGCGGTGACCTGACGTCCGGCCGTGAGGGGAGGCTCGGAGACCGCTTTCTCAATAGGCGCTGCGAGCTGCTTGGCAGTTGCGGGTTTGAGGACGATCCGGGACGGCCGGAATGGCGCTCAGATGGTGGACTGACGTTCTGGCACTACGCCCGAAAAGAACGTCTGGAGTTCATCTTCGGTACGGCGGGCGGGCTGAAGGCGGCCAGACCAGCGTTCTTTGCCACCGAACTCACCCCGGACTTCGAAGGGCTGTACATCGTCGAAGGGTTTCTGGACCCCAAGCCCCACTGGCTGGACGACTCGCCCCACTTCGGCGGCGATGGCGGTCGCCGCTGGCGTGGCTATATCGGCGACCTGCTGCTGCGCGTGGACCTGCCGCAGGGATTCCGGGGCGTCTGGGTAGCGGACTACGGGCATCCCCTGGAAGTCAAGGCTGTGCAGCAGGGCGACCCCTCCCCGCTGAATTTGGGCTACGACTGCCGCACGGGTCACGAAGCCAACCGCGCCTACGCCAACAGCCTTGTCCCAGTCGAAACCTACACGGGCGGCCACCTGGCGCCGATCGTGACCGTTATGCGGCCCGGACCAGGCATCGCCATCCCAAGATCCTGCGTATCGGTGGCGGAGATTCAACCGCGCATAAGGCGCCAGGCCCCCGCGTGCCGTGAGCGGCCGACGCGCAGCCAGTAGTCTTGGTCAGGGCTCACGCCAGGACGCTGGCCATCGACTGGCCTAGCCCGCCGGAGCCACCGTCCCGGAGGGGTCCACGACCCACGTCCACTCGCCAACCTCCTCGCCGGACGGCGACATTCGCGCCCCACGCCAACGCACCGTGATGGGCGGACCGTCAGGTGTCAGCGCCGGAAACTGAAAGCCGCCGTGCTCGATGGAGCCCGGCGCAACCCGCCCCCGCGGTGCCGGGATGCCCTCGCCAATCGGAATGATTGCTGGGATCTCCGTTCCATCGATGTCGATAACCAGTCCCGTCGCAAAGGCCAGCAGAGTTTCTTCGCGTCGATTCTCCAGCGCGAAGTAAATGCGAGTCTCCTCAGCCGCGAATTCGATGCGTTCCAGGACCACCCGCACGCCGCGCCGCTCCAGCGCCTGCCCAACCTGTTCCATCCGGAGCGCGGGTCTCACGCCGAGCCGGTCGGTGACCGTGAGGCCCGAAACCTCGACCTCCGGCTGCGGCGTTTCTCCGCAGCCGGCTTCCTCGTCGGCAACGTTGCTGACCGTGCCCTCAACCCAGACGAAGTTGTCGCGCTCCACACCCTCCGTCCTGTCGGGAATCCGAAAAACCGTTGAAAGTTGGTCGTTGTCGAAGTCCACCCACGCGCAGAGCCTCAAGTCCCCGGCCACCTGGGCAACGCTAAACACGCGGGCACGTAGCACCACGCGCTGCCCGACAGCCGCTCCTGGATCCGCATGGACGACGGGCCAGTCCTGGTTCGTCAGCACAACCGAGGATGTCGGAGTAGGCGTGGCATCGGGGGGCGGTTCGGCAACGCCGTCGCAGGCGGCAAGGACGCCCAGCACCAGGCCGACAACCACAAGCAGTCGCAACATCCAAACTTGCCTCACGGTTGGCCCTCGACCGCGCAAAGATGCAAATGTCGTCTGCGCGCGTCATACTCTGCCCCACGGCGCCGAGGGAAAGGCACGCGCCCATGACGCGAGCCGCTGTGATCGGGCTTGGCCGAATAGCCAGCACCTGGGACGAAGAGCGCCGCAAGTACGACGGCTGGCACCTCCCGCATGCCCACATCGGTTGCATGGCGGCCGTCCCGGAGATTGAGGTCGTCGGCCTTTCGGATACCGACAGCCGCTCCTGGATCCGCATGGACGACGGGCCAGTCCTGGTTCGTCAGCACAACCGAGGATGTCGGAGTAGGCGTGGCATCGGGGGGCGGTTCGGCAACGCCGTCGCAGGCGGCAAGGACGCCCAGCACCAGGCCGACAACCACAAGCAGTCGCAACATCCAAACTTGCCTCACGGTTGGCCCTCGACCGCGCAAAGATGCAAATGTCGTCTGCGCGCGTCATACTCTGCCCCACGGCGCCGAGGGAAAGGCACGCGCCCATGACGCGAGCCGCTGTGATCGGGCTTGGCCGAATAGCCAGCACCTGGGACGAAGAGCGCCGCAAGTACGACGGCTGGCACCTCCCGCATGCCCACATCGGTTGCATGGCGGCCGTCCCGGAGATTGAGGTCGTCGGCCTTTCGGATACCTGGGTCGAGCAGCGGGAGGCAGCCCGGGCCAAGTGGGGGATCGACGCCCTCTTCGAGGACTACCGCGAGATGCTGGCCCGTACGCGGCCCCAGATCGTCAGTGTTTGCACCTCCATGAAGCCCCGCACCGACATCATGCTTGAGATCGCGAACGGCGACTACGGGGTCCAGGCCATCTGGGCCGAAAAGCCCTTGACCTATTCGCTGGCCCAGGCCGACGACGTGATCGCCGCCTGTCGCCGGGCCGGCATTCACCTGGCCGTCAACTGCACCCACTGCTGGAAGGACAGCTTCATCCAGGCCCGCGAACTGATCGACGACGGATTCATCGGGGACGTGCTGCACGTGCAGGGCGGCCGGTCCTGCAATCTCTCCCACAATGGCAGTCACCTGATTACCCGCCTCACCATGTTTACCGATTCGCGGGTCGCCTGGGTCGCCGGCGAGGCCGAGAGTGACGAGGCCGTGGCCGGCGACCACGACTTTGCCGGGGACGGCTACTTCGTCTGTCACAACGGCGTGCGCGGCATGTTTCACGGCATGCGCGCGGGAGCGCTGGAACTCTCCTACGACATCACCGGCACCGAAGGCATGATCCGCCTCATGGACGACAGCCGCAGCCCCGAGCTGTGGCGGATCGAGGAGGGCCTGCCCGGCCAGCGCAATCCGGCGCCGGCCTGCCACTTTTTCCGCCCCAGCCACACGCCGCGGGCGGCCGGCGTGAACGTGCTGTACGACCTGATGGACTGCATTGAGACTGGCGAAGACTCCCGCTGTACCGGCGAAGACGCTCGCGAAGCGCTCGAAATCGCCATCGCCGTCCGCGAATCGCATCGAAAAGGCGGAGGCCGCGTGGACCTGCCGCTTGAAGACCGCAGCCTGGGCATCGTCTCGCACGAAGTCGTCGTGTCCGAAGTGCCCCGAGCGATTCTCCGCCGGGGCGAAACCGTCGCCGCCGCACAGGCAGGGGAGGTGTCGTGATGGCCAGGACGAAAGCAGCGGTAATCGGTCTCGGACGCATCGCCAGCACCTGGGACGAAGAGCGCAACAAGTACGACGGCTGGCACCTGCCGCACGCCCACATCGGCTGTATGGCGGCCGTCCCGGAGATCGAGATCGTCGGTCTCTCGGATACCTGGGCCGAGCAGCGCGAAGCGGCCCGGGCCAAGTGGGGGATTGACGCCCTCTTCGAGGACTACCGCGAGATGCTGGAAG
>VXPS01000082.1 GCA_009839425.1 Chloroflexota bacterium | reverse complement strand
AGACAAGCGTGGTGCCGCTTGCAGTGCGGGCCGTGGAATTTCAGCGCGAATCCCCGCCGACCCGCGAACCTGGCCTAATCGTCTCCGTCGGCGAATGCAAGCCTCGCAAGGGATTCGATCTGGCGTTGGAGGCGTTCGCTTGCCTGAAGTCTGAGGGCCTCGCCGACCGATACGTCATCGTCGGTCCGGTCAGTTCGTCGTCGCCGTACGCCATTCGGCTGCGCACCCGGATCCGCGAGCTTGGGCTCGACAGGTTTGTCACCCTGACCGGCGTCGTCAGTGAGGACGAACTCGTGGATTGGTACCACCGAGCGTGCCTCGTGACGATGCCATATCGCCGGTGGGGCTCGGACTTCGAAGGATTCGGCCTGGTGCTGTTGGAAGCGAACGCCTGCGGTACCCCGGTCGTCAGCGCGCGTGACTCCGGGGCCGAAGAGCCGGTAATCCACGATGACAATGGTCTACTCGTTCCCCCAAACGACGTTGCGTCCTTGACCGACGCCATTCGTGAGGTGCTTACTGACACGAATCGCTGGCACGACCTGGCTAACGGTGGGCGCCGTCGAGCGGGCGCAATGACCTGGCGCCGGTCTGCCCAGCGAATGCTGGACGTTTATGCGGGCGCCTTGGGCAGGCGCCTGGAAGGCCGGACGTGACGGGGAGCCAAGCACCGACAACCCGCAATGACAACCTGAGCGAGCGCGCGATCCGAGGTGTGGTGTCACTCGGAATTCGCGAAGGCGGCATGAAAGTCGTGGCGTTGATTGGCACCATTGCGCTCTATCGCCTTCTGACGCCGGCGGACTTCGGCGTCATCGTGCCTATCGCCTTTCTTGCGGGTCTAGTCAAGCAGTTTGCTGACCTGGGTCTGCAACCGAGTCTGATCCAGCGTGGTCCGGAACCGGACGCGCGCGACCTGAGAGCCGTCTTTACCGGCCAGCTGCTGCTTGTCTCAGTCGGTGCCGCCGTCGTCTTCGCGGCGGGACCACTTCTCGTCAATGTCCTGCTAAACGACGACATTGACCCATGGATGACCCGAGTCTTCAGTCTGTCCATCCTGTTCTCCGTATTCCGAATCGTTCCGGCGGCGCTGCTTGAACGCCATCTTCGGTTCGGCCGACTGGCTGCAGCTGACATTGCCGGAACGCTGGTCTACTACAGCGTCGGTATCGGATTTGCCATAGGTGCTGCCGGTGTTTGGAGTCTGGTGATTGCTCATGTGGGGGCGAGTATCGCGGCAACGCTGGCAGTTGTCGCCGCGTGTCCTTGGCGGCCAGTGCCGACGTATCGGATGGGAGTGCTACGCCCCCACGTGAATTTCGGCGCTCGATTCCAAGGGTCGCGTCTCGCTCTGACGCTCAAGGACTCGCTCATTCCCCTATTCGCTCCCCGGGCGTTTGGGGCAACGGCGACCGGTCTGCTGAGTTGGGCCAATCGTGTCTCTTCTCAGCCACTCGTCATGACCCAGTTGGTGGCACGGGTCAGTCTGCCCACGTTCGCTCGGATTCAAGACGCACCCGACAAGGTGCGCCGAGGCGCGGAACTTACACTCAAGTGGAATGCCATCGTCACATTGCCGGTATTTGCGGCGGTCATGGCGTTCGGCCCTGAGATCGCCAGCCTGATCTACGGCGAACAGTGGTTACCGGCGATCCCTGCGCTCTACGTCCTGTGTATCAACGCTGCTTTGGTGCCCATCAACGGATTGATCACGCCGATTCTCAATGCCATCGGGAAAACGAAGATCGTGCTTGCGGTTGCCGCTGTTTGGGCAGTCGTGGCGTGGGTCATCGCTGCCGTTCTGATGACTGCCGGCGCCGGGTTCATGTCCGTTCCGATTGCGCTGACGGCTTCGCAGGCGCTGGCTGCCTTGGTGCTGCTGGCGATTGGACGCCGCGAATTTGACCTGCGACTTGTCCACCAGCTTCTACGTCCGCTGGCCGCTGCCGTCGGTGCGGGCGTATTTGGACGTCTGGTTCTGCTCCCACTGCTCACGGATGCCGTCCTGCTCATCCAAGGCGGAGTGGTGGTTTTTCTCGTCTATGTGGGCCTGCTTTATGTGATCGATCGTCATGCAGTGCGCGCAGAGCTTGGTGCATTGCGACAGCGTCGAGCCAGCGTTGGGTAGGACGGCTGTGCGAGTTGCGATAAACGTTCGGAACGCCAACCTCGCGATTCCCGATGGAACCGGCGAGAGCATGCGAGGCCTTGTTGGAGGTCTGGCGCGCACGAATCCCGGGCATGACCTTGATCTGCTGGCGGACGCGGCTCCCCGATTTGCCATTCCGGTTGATACCAGGATTCGGTTCCGCGCGATGAGTCCCTTTGTCGGAGGAAACCGTGGACTGCGGAGCGCATTTGGCGGGGATCCCTGGTATCGCGTCCGAGTCGCTGCGGATGGATGCTGGCGTCGTTGGGACGGGTATGTACAGAGCGCGCATGAGCCGCCACCAGCCTTTGGCATCAAGGCGCGAGTAGCTATCGTCCATGACCTAGCCTTCACGCATCGCGACGCGTCCTCGAACTTTGGTGCGGCGGTTCGATCGGAGCTGGACCGTTGGACCGCGCTCAACGTCCACTTGGCTCGGGCTATCGTCGCTGTGTCGGAATCCGTTGCTTTTGACGTAGTACGGACGTATGGAGTACCACGCGACCGGGTTATCGTTGCCCATCATGGCTTTGACCGAGAACGATTTCATTGCAACCACGCCGATCCCCAGATCACGGCCTGTCGCTGGCGCCATGGTATCGAGCAGTCGTATCTCCTATTCGTTGGAACCATTCAGCCGCGTAAAAACATACCCGCGCTCGTTGAGGCAGTGGCGCGCGCACGCGCCGCTGGCATGTCCGTCGTGCTAGTCGTTGCCGGAGCGGACGGCTGGGAATCAGAGAAATCATTGGAAGCGATGGCCAGGGCCGGACCGCAGGCCGTTCGGCACCTCGGACGCGTTCCGGCAGACGACCTCCCACTGCTCATGGCGGGCGCTCAAGCGTTTGTGAGTGTGGCGAGAGCCGAGGGATTTGGCATGCCCGCGCTCGAAGCCATGGCCTCGGGAATCCCAGTAGTCGTCACGAACGAAGGGGGGCTGGCTGAGGTGGTCGGCGATGCTGGCCTTCACGTGGATCCCGGTAGCCCTGACGAGATTTCCCAAGCGCTTATGCGAGTCATTGAGGACACAGCGCTACGCGAAAGCCTAATCACACGCGGCTTGGGCCGAGCCGCCGGCTTCACCTGGGACACGGCCGCGCGAAGCGTCTGGGGCGCAATCGAGCAGGCATGCGCGTCCTGCTAATTGGTCCGTACTGGGACACCGGCCAGTGGACGGAGTATTGCGCCCAAGGTCTTCAGGACCTGGGGCACGACGTGCGGATGTACCGCTACGGCGAACGGCTTGAGCGTCCAATCGGGTTTCGGGGGCGAGTCAGGCGACGGGTGATCGGGCCTGATCGATATCACATTTACCGGATGTTTCAGGTGTCACAGGCCGACAATCTGGACGTTCTGCGAATTGCTGGGGATCAGCAGCCCGACTTCACCATCGTCCTGAAGGGCGAGAGCTTGCTTCCGGAGACTGTGGATCGCCTGAAAAATCTGACCAACGGGCCCGTTGCGCAGTGGTGTGGCGACGACCCGACCTGGTTTCCCAACATTATCGGCGCGGCGCATCTCTACGACCGCTTCTACCTGGCAGATCCGACCTACGCAGCGGAACTTCAGCCGCGAGGCGTATGCGCCAGGTTTCTGCCACACGCCGTCGATCCGTCGGCGTGGGCCGGGCAGGACGCCGACGCCCGATCGGTAGACGTGATATTCGTGGGTGACGCGCGGCACAACATGGGCCATTTGCCGGCCAACCGATCCAGAGTCGAAATCCTTGAAGCTGTCGCCCGCGCTGGTTTCAGCCTGGCCGTCTGGGGCCGCGGCTGGGAGAAGCTGGAGCTTGGCTATCGGGTTCGCGAGGCGCATCGCGGCCTCACGATGCTGCCGGCGGCCGCCGTTGCACGGGCATATCGAAGCGCCAAAATCGTGTTGAATGTCCACCACGCCCAGATGCGCGAAGGGCCGAACATGCGGACGTTCGAGATTCCCGCGGCCGGTGCCTTCCAGCTGACCGACTTTAAGGCACGGATGACCGAGCTCTTTGAGGTTGGGACGGAAATTGCGACATATCAGGACTCCGGCGACGTAGCAGCGACGGTTGAGCGCTATCTCGGCGAGGAATCGACCCGGCGTGCAATCGCCGAGGCTGGGAAACGCCGGGTCGAGCGCGATCACACTTACGCCGTGCGCATGCGGCAGCTCATCGAAGACTCACTCCATGGCTGACAGTGGTTTCCCAACGGCGCTCGTGGCCAGGAGCGACAGAGAGGTCCTGCGACTCGCGCTGCGTGCCCATCCGCATCAGCCGGCTATGGCGCTCTGGCGGGCCACCGAGTTCGCCATGCTGCGTGACATCACGTTTCCGGCACCCGTCCTCGACCTGGGCTGCGGCACCGGAGAAGTTGCGCGCTCGGTGCTGCGGTCCCACTGGCCGGTTGATGGGCTTGAGCTCGTCGCCAATGAGGTTCGTGTAGCGAACAACTCAGGGGTGTACCGGGCCGTAATTCAAGCAGACGGCACGCGAATACCCGTGGAATCCGCCTCCTACGGCGCGGTTTACAGCCATAGCGTGCTGGAACACATCCCGAGCGATCTGGACGCGGTTACGGAAGCCGCGCGTGTGCTCCAGCCTGGCGGTCGTTTGATATTCACCGTTCCTGCGCCGGCATTTGCCGAGCGAATCGAGCGCGAGTCGGGGCAAGGCGCTCTGGAGTCGACGAATGCGCGGCTTGGCCACCACCACTATCGCTCGCTCGAAGAATGGACGGAGCGGCTGGCTGAGCGTGGACTGACCGTCGTCGCCAGCCGGGGACATCTTCCGGCGGCAACCCAACGAACCTGGCGGCGGTTGGATGAACTTATGGTCAAACGAGTTGGCGGTCGGCGCGTGCTGGACTGGTTCCGCGGGCTTCACCGGCGGCGGCTCCTGCTCATGCCGCTCTGGCTTGGCCTGTGGTCGGCTCTGCTTTGGCGCCCATTTCGTCGTAGGGTTCGCGAACCCGGGGGCTACCTCATCGTGGCCGAGCGGCTTGCGTGAGTGAACTGCGAGTCCTGCATCTGTCGCCAACGTGGTTCGGCGACGAGTCGGTTCGCGGCGGGGGGGAGCGTTACCCGCTGGAGCTGGCAATTGCCATGCGACAAGAAACGCCCACGCGACTGGTCGCATTCGGCGGCTCGCCAGGAACCCGACATGTCAGTGGGTTCGACATCGAGGTCCAGCGAACCTGGAGGCGGCTTCGCGGTCGGGCCTATGACGCCATCGGTCCCGGGTTTCTTCGAGCCCTGGGCTGGGCGAGCGTTGTCCACTGCCACCAGGCCAGGTCGGGTCTCACGGCTTTGACTGCGCTGATTGGCCGGCCGCTCGGCAAGCGCGTCTTTGTCACCGATCACGGTGGCGGCGGGGTGAACTGGGTTCGCCGTCTGCGTATCGGTCGCTGGATCGACGGACAGTTGGCGCAAAGCGAATTCGCGGCTGCAACGCTCCCCTACATCGGACGCCGCACGAAGGTCATCTACGCAGGCGTTGATACGGTCAAATACTCGCCCGGTACAAAGAAGACGCTTGGCCAAGTCGTCTACGTGGGTCGCCTGCTGCCTCACAAAGGCATCGAGACGGCGATTCGAGGACTTCCCGCTGGCGCGTCACTCGACATCTACGGGCGCCCTTATGACGCGGACTATCTTGAGTTCGTTCGTTCGGAGGCCTCGTCCCGCCCGGTGCGGATCCACCTGGGAGCTTCGGACCTCGAGGTTATTGCCGCGCTGAGATCGGCCTGTGCATTCGTCATGCCGTCGGTCTATGAGGACTACCTTGGACGGCGACAGGCGTTGCCCGAACTCGTCGGGCTGGCACCGCTCGAAGCCATGGCCTGTGGGACCGCGGCAATTGTCTCGGACGTGGCCGGCATGCCCGAGATCATTCCGTCCGTCGGTGGCGCGACTGTGCCGCCGAGCGATCCCGACGCCCTCCGTCGCGAGCTTACGCCGCTCACGAGCTCGGTTCAGCACGCCCAAACGCAGGGTCAGGCGGCCCGGGATCACGTCGTCTCCCGCTTTACGTGGTCCGCGGTTGCCGAACGCTGCCTGGCGGCTTACACCGCCTAGAATCACTCCGTCGCACCCTCCGGCCGCTCTACATGCGCATCGCTCTCCTTGCCGACACCTATCCCCCTGAGAATCGCGGCGGGGCCGGGGTCGTGGTTGAGCGACTGGCTGGCGCCTTCGTCAAGGCTGGACATGACGTGTGCGTGATTGCCACCACGTCCGGGGCCGGGTCGCGTCGCGACCAGGACGGTGTTCGCGTTCGCCGGCTGAGGTCTCGCTATCCGGAGCGGTTTCGCAACACCGTGGCCATGGCCAACCCGATGGTATTGCCCGGCGTCCGTCGTGAATTAGCGGAATTCAAACCTGACGTCGTGCATGCCCACAACGTGCATCAGCACCTGTCGTTTGCATCGCTTACGGCGGCCGACCGCCTGGGTGTTCCCCTGCTCTACACAGCCCACGATTACCTGCTGTTTTGCTGCATAAAGTTCATTTTCGCTGGGGG
>VXPS01000024.1 GCA_009839425.1 Chloroflexota bacterium | reverse complement strand
AGGTCTTCCCTCCCGTGAGTGACGTAAATCGCGCAGTCATCATCCAATCGCTGATCGATCCTATTAGGATTTTGGAAAACGAGCCAGTACGTCCTGACGCTATTTTTGCCTTGACGGTAGCTCAGATCATGAACCGGACTTCCATCGCCCACCTCTCAATCGAGCGGGCAATGAAGTTCGTCATTACTGAGTCTCGAGGAACATTTACTAAGAACCACGATCTGCTCTGCCAACTGAATGGGCTCCGACAATACGAACCAAATTCGGCACAGTACTTGGCCACAGCATTCACTGCGGCAGTCCGGCACTACCGATATAACGCGAATGCAAGGCATATGAGACACCTCAGATCCTTGGATTCCTATCTGGCGGAGACTGCATCTAATAGTCACTTCCAGGACCTTCGATACTGGGAGCTTAGCCAAGCCACCGGTGACGTTCTAATTCGCAAGATCGATCTGAAACTTCATATGGAACTCCTTCACGCGATGTCGGAAGTACTCTCGTCATCAGGTAGACCGAAGGAGATCATTTCTATGAGAGTAGAGAGAACCGTGGCAGACGCTATGTGGCCTAGTGCGAAGTTAAGCTATTCCGAAGGCTCCGATAGGCACCGATCTGTGCAGGCCTACATTGGATGGATCAAAGGGTTCAGCAACTTCTCGGAAGCTCTGTCATCCGCGATGAGGGACGGTCTTGAAGAGAACGACGGACTTACGTCGGAGATTGTGAGTGCGGCGCATCAAGACCTCAGACATTCCAACGACCCTGCAGTTAGATATTTTGTGGAAACCCTTGAAGTATTACCAAGGCAACAAAGGAGTGTCATACCCTGTGTTCGATGGCTTGGCACTGAACCCTTTTCGTCTGGCATAGTTCATACGCCCGCTGGAGATGAGCTCGGACACATAAGTCGTCGGGTGGATGGCACTTGGGACGTCGACCCCTTTTTTCCAAGCCTCGTGGCTGTGTCTGCGCTGGCTGATTCCCAAACCGATGCGAGATGCTACCTTGCCGATAGGCTCACGAGCACGGCGACGGTAATAGTCGGGGATAAAGTGAGTAAACTCAGGATAGTGGGCGAGAAAGATAGTCCGTTCAGGAAAGCATATGAGCGAGTGTGGGAGTGGTCTGAGGATTCGGAACATGCCGAAGAGCTCGTCGTGAATGTCGCTTTCTGGGACGACACGCACGGCATCAAACGCAACGATTTGGTGAGAATGGAAGTACCGAGAGAAACTATCCCAAGAGCAGCCTCTATTTTGAAGGGTAGGGTCACTGAGGTAAATGCCAACCAAGTGCTTGTGCAAGGCATGGAATACCTGGGGGCAGTCAGTTAGCTATTTTAGTTGAATAGCCGCTTGCTGGACGGTAAAGATAAGAAGTAGGAGATGCCCGTTATCCGATTCATGAAATCTTTCGCTTGCGCGCAATCCTTCTGTATTTCGAAGACGTGAAGCCTGCTATGCACTCGGCATCTTCGATGCGATCTGAACGCTGGTTCAGGCTAGCACCATAGAGTCCTCTAGCGTATCCGTTAATCAGGTCAATCTTCGAGACGTGCGTGGTGAGTCTTGGTAATCGCTCGGGTTTTACAGTAGCTGGCTCACCGATGCCAGAGCATCGAATGAGCGGCACGCTTCTTGTTGAAGATGTGGATGGAGTTGACGAAGCGACCTTAGGATCTTTCGCGATGCCGATGTATACAACGCTAGCGTTGCGGAACTCAAGGGTTGAGAAGAGGATCGAGTTGAGCGAAATGTGTTGTGAGAATAGGGATACAGCAGGAGAAAGAGAGGTCTTCGGAATAGATGGAGTCTGGTTTGGTGGTTAGGAGTTAAGGGATGGGTGAGGGGCCGGTGTTGGGTCATCTGCGACGAGGTAGACGTTGGGTGTTGGTGCAGGGGTGGTCGGAGGCGAATTGGGTGCAGCCGAGGAACCGGCCGGAGCGGCCCTGGCGGATGAGCATGACGCCGGCACGGCAGGAATCGCATACAGGCGGGCTGGCGTTGCAGGAGGGGTTGGTGCAGCGGGACGAGCGGCCGGAGATGACCAGGAAACCTCGCCGGCAGGTCTGGCAGCGCGGCGCGCGGTAGCGGCAGAAGGGGGCGTTGAGGCAGGTCATGGTCTGGCCCGTACTGGACACGTCGAGCCTCCCGGTGCGGCAGCGGGGGCAATTGGGCGTGCAATCCCGCTTGAAATCGCCGAGGCGGCGCAGGCCGGGAGATTCCCGGAGCAGCTCGTTGACGAACACGGAGGGGCGCCGGGCGTCGGCCACCAGGTATGCGCCGCGACGGGCGCGCGTCATGGCGACGTAGAAGAGGCGCCGCTCCTCGGCGTGCCGAAACGAGCCACCGGGCGGAGGCGGCAGCACGAGGTCGAGCAGCGGATCTTCCTCGTGCTGGGCCGGAAAGCCGAGGCGGGCGTCCCTGAGGTCGAGGACGACCACGTAGTCGGCCTCGCGGCCCTTGGCGGCATGCACCGTGCTGAACTCGAGGCGCAGCCGCCCGCGACGTGACGCGGGGAGCGCGCCCTTGCTGCTGCGGTAGCGGCCGAGGACGAGCACGGCGACCGGCGGGCCACCGGCGTCCTCGCAGGCCTCGATGTCACTCAGGGCGTCTCGCAGTCCGCGGGCGGGGGCATCGCTGGCAATGACGGTGACGCCGCCGTCGCGCACGCCCCGGGCCGGACGCAGCGCGCGCTGCGTCTGGGCGGGGTTGCGCACCACGAAGGCGGTGGAGGGTTCCATGATGGCGCGGGCGAAGCGAAAGGTGCGGCTGAGCGCGCGCTCGCGTACGTGCCCGAGGTAATGCCCGCACTCGCGTACGAGGGCGACATCGCTGCCGGCGAACCGGTAGATGGATTGCCAGTCGTCGCCAACGAGAAAGTAGGCGACGCCGGGGCGCTTGAGCGCCTGGAGCAGCGCCATGCGGCCCGCCGAGATGTCCTGGAACTCGTCGACCAGCACGTAGCGGTAGGGCGACTGCCAGCGGCCGTTGCGGATGTGCGCGGCGGCGTGGTTGATCAGGTCGTGGAAGTCCTTGTCCTCTCCCAGCAGCCGGTCATAGCGCGCGCTGACCTGCTCGAAGAGGTCAAGGAACGCCTCGCCGCGGGTGGGATCGCGCGACTCACGCGCACGTTTGCGGAGCGTCTCGGCGGAGACTCCGCTGGTCTTGACGTGGTTCAGGAACGCGGCCATCAACTGCGCCAGCCATGAGATCAGCCAGCGTCCCAATTCCAGGAGGAGCGTGCGGATCGGGACGCGCTGGAAGGTGACACCCTCCTCCTCAAGCTGCTTGCGCAGGCTCAGGCGAAGCACGCCTTCCCGCTGCTGCCAGCTGTAGGTCTCGATCAGCTTCGTGCCGTACTGCCGGTGGATGTCGCGCTTCCAGCCGACGCCCTCGGCGTAGCCAGTCCAGTCCGTGGGCGGGCGGCCCTGGCGGTCGAGGGCGAAGTGTTCGATGTAGATGTCGTAGTCCGGGAGGTAGAAGTCCGGCCGGTACTGGCGATGCCTGGGGGTGACGGTCTCGACGGGATAGGACCGCTCGTAGTGAAAGCCGACGCCGTTCTGGGTCAGGAAGTTGGCGATTTCCAGTTCCTCGAAGCTCTTGACCAGGTCGCCGTTGAGCGTTCGCAACTCGGAGCGGCGGACGTGGTCGTAGTACTCGCCGGGGGTCTTGAATTCGAACTGCGAGCGGTAGTCGGCGCGGTGGCGCGTGATGAAGTCCGCGACCACGCGGCTCTGCCGTGGATCGTCGAGCAGATCGACGAGGATGCGATCAATAGCGACGGGCAGCATCGCCTCGTCTTCCGCAAGCCTTGAGATCGTCGGCGCGGCTTCGACGTCGGCGATGACGCGTCGTCCGAAGGCGTGGAAGGTGGAGACGTGGACGCTGGCGAGGTCGTCCGGCAGGCGCTCGCGAATCTCCTCGGCGGCCTTGCGGTTGAAGGCGAGCACGAGGATCTCGCGCGGTGGGACGCCCCGGTTGCGGACGAGGTGGGCGATCTTGCCGGTGACTACGGCGGTCTTGCCCGTGCCCGCGCCGGCGCGCACCAGCGTGGCGTCCTCGTCCGTGGCGATGGCGGCCGCCTGCTCGGGCGTCGGCGGCGCGGCGAGGACGCCCTGGGCGGCGCCGGCCACGGCGGGAGCGGCGGCGGCGACGAAGCGAGCGTTGGCGGCCTGCCGGGCCTCCTCGTACGCCTCGCTGCGCGCCAGCGGCCGGATGCGTTCCAGCGCCTCGGTTGGCTGCGCGGGCAGGAAGGCTCGTGCGAGGGCGCCACCGCCACGCGCCACGGCACCGGCGATGTCGGCCTGGAGCCCACGGGCCTGAGACTCGCGCGCATAGCGGCTGCTGGCCTGGAGACGGTTCAGGCGGTGGTCAAGTTGCGTGAGTTCAGCCCCCAGCGTCCGGGCGATTTGGGCGACGTCCGCAAGAACCGACGCGTGGATCCGCTCGGCCTCCTCAAGCGCGAGTCCGCCGATGGAATGCTCGGCGCCGCCGGCCTCGCGCACGGACAGTCGTGTCCAGAACCACGAGCGGCGCGTCTGGATGCTGTCGATTGCGCCAATGGGCGTGCCCTGGGCGTCCCCGAAGCGAAGGACTCCATCGTCGAGCGAGACATGTGCCGGGCCGGTGCCTAGCAATCGAACGAGAGTTGCGCTGGTTGCGCTTACCGGGCCGGTGCTTTGTTTCATAACAGAGCGGGATTCGGAGACATTCGGAATGACCGCGACAGCATAGTGAGGTCAGCGGGGGAAGAGCCGCCACCTGCCGTGCAGGGCCGGGCCGACCGCGAGCGCCTTGCTCGCGGCTTGCGGGCCTCCCTCCAGCGGCTCATGTCCGATGGCAAATCGCCCAGGCCGAACCGAGTCTCCCGTATGCGCTAGCCGCCGGCGATCTGCTACGCCGGCTGCCCTAGGCAGACGGCGTGGCACCCGGGCATGGCCAGGCGCGTGGCTCTAAAACCTCCGTTGGCGGCGACATATTTCCGCCACATTTCGTCCCTACCGTCATTCGTGTGAAAGGCACAGCACGAAGGCGGAGCGCGATGACCGGGATGAAGCTGACGGCGAGGACGAAGCAGGTGTTGGCGGGGACGGTCCTGGGGGCCATCCTCGGGGCGGGCATCCTGGTGGGCTGCGGCCCACCGGGCGGCGGCGGTCAAGCGATCGCCGAGCGCGGCGGCGGCGAGGTCGCCGGGGAGCATGGCGCGGGCGGCGAAGGGGCCGGCGGCGAGGGTGGAGCCCCCGCCGCGGGCAGCGAGGAAGCCACCGGCGCGACGCTGGCGCCGGACGCGACGTTCGACGCGGTGCGCAGCGGGGCGCGGCTGATCCTGAGCTACGACGCGGCGCAGCAGGCGTTCACGGGCACGGTGGAGAACACGACCAGCAACGTCCTGGGGCAGGTGCGGATCGAGGTGCACCTGTCGAACGGGGTGGAGCTGGGGCCGACGACGCCGGTGGACCTGCAGCCGGGCCAGGTGCTGCCGATCGAGTTGCCGTCGACGACGGGGTCGTTCACGGGCTGGATTGCCCACGCGGAAGTGGGCAGCGGCGGCGAGGGCGGCGCGGCCGGTGGCGAAGGCTCGGGCGGTGAAGGCGCCGGGGGCGAGGGCCACGGGGCCGGCGGCGAAGGTGGCGGCGAAGGCGGCGCAGCCAGCGCGGAAGCCGCGCAGGAGGCGGCGATGTCGAGCCCGATCACGCCGCTGGACCAGCCCTGGACCGGGGTGCTGGGCGGGATCGCGGTGGACGCGCGCTACGACGCGGCGACGCAGACGATCCACACGACGGTACGCAACGCGCTGGGCCAAAAGCAGTGCTACGTGCAGGTGGAACCGCACCTGAAGTCGGGCGCGCAGACGGTCGGCGAGTTGGGCCCTGGCCAGGTGGGCGACCTCAATCCGGGCCAGCAGGCCACGTCGAGCCTGGCGGTGGCGAGTGAGCCGAACCTGGCCGGGGTGGCCTTCGACGGCTACGTGATCCACGTGGAAGTGTTCGACTGCGGCGGGCCGGGCCCGGTGCCGCACAGCGGCGGGGAAGGCGGCCAAGGGTCCGGCGAGGGCGCCGGCGGCGAGGGCCACGGACCCGGCGGTGAAGGCGGGAGCGAAGGCGCCGGTGGCGAAGGTTTCGGTGCGTCCGGCGCGGCGGGCAGCGAAGAAGGCAGCGGCGCGAACCTGGCGCTGGACGAGACCTTCGACGCGGTGCGCGGCGGGGCGCGGCTGATCCTGAGCTATGACGCGGCGAGCAACGCGTTCACTGGCACCGTGGAGAACACGACCGGCAACGTCCTGCGGCAGGTGCGGATCGAGGTGCACCTGTCGAACGGGGTGGAGCTGGGGCCGACGACGCCGGTGGACATGCAGCCGGGCCAGGTGCTGGCGGTGAACTTGCCGGCGACGGCGGCGCCGTTCACAGGCTGGATCGCACACGCCGAAGTAGGTAGTGGCGGTGAGGCCGGCGGCGAGCATGGCGCTGGAGCCCAGGGCGGTGAAGGCGGCCGCGAAGGCGGCGGCGGCGAGCACGGTGGGCGCGGCGAGGGCCGCAGTGGCGGCTAGGGTTAGCCTAGACGGCCCAACCGTGGGGAGCCCCCCTTAAGAAAAGAGGGTAAACCGCGCACCCCGGGGCGAGTGTGGGATTACCAGTTCCACAACAGGTGAATATTAAAAAAAATAACCAGCCACACCATATGACCGTGTAAT
>VXPS01000162.1 GCA_009839425.1 Chloroflexota bacterium | reverse complement strand
CCCCCCTGCAGGGGGGCGTGGTGCCGGCGCTCGCGAAATTTGGCGCGTTTTGAGGCGGCTGCGCGAACGCGGCGGCGGTCCGCCAGAAGCCGAATCAGGGCGTGCTGGGAAGCCCAGAATGGGAGCTGGAGGCGGGGGCGGCGCGAGGGGCATGAGGCGGTCTCCGGAATCTGTTGCGGATGTGACAGTCTTAGTGTACACTTTACGGGTACGACTCGCAAATTATGAATCGGCCGCTGGGAGGTCGAGTCATCGACCAGATTGACGGCGGGGCGCGGCGGGTGCCGGTTGGCTGGAAACCGGTGCCCGGCGGCGTCCGTGGTCGGGGTGCGTGTCGGTAGGGTTGTCTGCGGGCCGGGCGGTCTACCCACAGCCGCTTGGGATCAGAACAAGGGGTTGTCGACCAGAGGTTCGACGAGGTGGGGACCGTTGTTGGCGACGGAGTTGACAGCGGGGCTGACCGGGTGGCTGGTGAGCACGTGGTCGGCGGCGGGTCGCAGGAGGGAGGTGCGCCAGGCCGGATCTTCGTCCTCGGCGGACAGCCAGGCGTCCCAGTCATTTCGTTCGAGAATCGCCGGCATGCGGTGGTGGAAGGCGGCCATGTAGGCGTTGGGCGCGGTGGTGACGATGGTGAACGTGGATCCATATTCGGCGTGTGATTCCCACAGGCCCGCCAGAGCCAATGGATGCTCGTCGGCACGATGGACGTTGAGTGGCTGGCGCTTACCGCGAGGTCCGGTCCACTCGTAGAACCCGTCGGCCGGGACGAGACAGCGGCGCGCGCGAAAGGCGGCGCGGAAGGCTGGTTTGTCGACCAGCGTCTCAGCACGTGCATTGATCGTGCGGCGGCCGATGCGGCGGTCCTTGGCCCAGAACGGGACAAGACCCCAGCGCATGACCTCGAAGCGCCGGGGGCCCTCTACCACCACCGGTACCTGCTGGGTTGGTGCGACGTTGAAGTTGGGCAGCGGAAGCGTGACGAGAGTCTCGGACGGGGACGTTTCAAAGAAGGCGGCCAGGGCGTTTTGATCCGAGTGCAGGTTGTAGCGTGCGCACATCGCGATTGTCAGTCCAACGAAGGTCCGGAGGCTGCCATGGTGCCACTGGAGGCGCCGCCTGTGTTCGCTTTTTGTTTGGTATTATGGCTTTCCGTTCACGCGAGGATTGACTACTGCTTCCATTGGGCACTTCGAATCCGGCTTGCTTACAAGGCAGCAGCCGACGCGACCGTAGTGTGGCGAGTCGAGCAGGCGAGCCACGGCCGCCTGCATGGTTCGGCCGCGGGAAGGGCCGGGAATGGCGAGGCCCAGTGCGAGGTCAGTCCAGGCAGGCTTGGGCAAGGGTGATGGAGCGGAAGACGGGATTCGAACCCGTGACCCTCTCCTTGGCAAGGAGATGCTCTACCACTGAGCCACTTCCGCCAAGCCGCAACGCGGCAGCGTTTCGTATTTTAGCGATTCGCGTCGCCGTCGGCTAACGGCAGATGAGGATCTTCCGTTTCGACCTCGGCGAGCAGTTGAGTCAGCAAGGCGGCGAGGGGCTGACGGTAGGCCGCAGGGACCCCGTGTTCGGCCAGCGCTTCAGCGAGCGCCGGGCCGGCGGTGCTGAATTGCCAGCTTCGGACCGCGCGGTCAAGGTTCGTGGGCGCGGCATTGGCGCTGAACGGAGAGCCAAGCGAATCGGCGCCGAGCAGCCAAGCGACACCGTCGCCGGGCTCAGCCAGGCCGGCCCGCTCGACCAGCTGCCCCAACGCTTGGGCCGCGACGATATTGGGAACCGACTGCCCGCGCGTCCAGCGGTTGACGGTGCTGATACTGGCGCTCACGCCGGCCGCTTGCAGGCTCTGGGCCACGTCGTCCAGCGTGCGGTCGGCGTAGCCCATGTAGGCCCGCAGCCGGCGAGCAAACTCGTCACGTTGGTGGTGCTGACGCTCGGCCATGGATGGACCACGTCTGGCACTGGAGTAGTGGAGTATGCCATATGTCATTGCTGAGTATCAATATTGATATTTTTTCTCATTTATGCGAAGATTATCCCGTCATCGTCGGTTGGATTTCCCGTCCGAGTTCGATAAGGACACCTGCCCTTGATCAGCAGAACGGCGCTTCCCGCAACCTTCGAGCCGATGCATGACCCCGTTCACCGATCCACAGCGAGGGCGCTAATGCTGGAACCGCGACACGCCGTCTTGCGATCCGTCCGGACCTGGGCCACTGAGCAGGAATTCGACGCCAGCGATCTAGCCGCGTTGGACCGGGTGCTGGCCGGGCTGGCGGCGGCCGAAGATGGGCCTGATCTGGATCTGGTGATGCGGACTGCCCGCCGGCGCGTGATTGTTCAGGCTCGACATCGACCCGGCCATTCGCCCCCCGGCTGAGCTACGACTTGGTGACGGCCTGGCCTCGCCGTAACGCGCAATCACGCGCTTGGCGCGGCTCGATCTGCGAGCCGCGCCGCAAGTCGGAGGGCGTACTCCATCCCACCAGGGTCGGCGATGCCTTGCCCAACGATATCGAAGGCAGTGCCGTGCGCCGGCGTCGTGAGCGTGACGGGCATTCCTACGTGGACTGTGACGCCTTTGCCGAAACTCAGGAGCTTGGTCGCGATCTGCCCCTGGTCGTGGTACATCATCACCACGCCGTCGAATTCTCCCCGCTTCGCTCGCAGGAAGATTGTGTCCGAGGGGATCGGACCAGCCACGTGAATACCTTCGGCCTGGAGTCTCTCGACGGCGGGACGAATGATGCGAATCTCCTCGTCGCCGAACAGGCCCTGCTCGCCCGCGTGGGGATTCAGCGCTGCCACGCCGAGACGCGCGGGACGCTTACCCATACTTCGTAGCGTCCGGTCGGCCAGCCGCACCACCGCCGTCAGTCGGTCCGGCGTGATCATGTCGGGCACGTCACGCAGCGCGACATGTGAGGTGACCCTGAACGTGCTGAACTCCGGGATGACGTTCATCTCCCCGAAGAGACCGTCATGGCCGGCGAAGTCGGCGAACATGTGGGCCTCGTCCGGGAAATGCCCGCCGCCGCGGTGCAGGGCGGCTTTGTTGAGCGACGCATAACAGAGGATGTCGAGGGCTCCCGACGCCGCGAGGCCGATCATGTGCTTGAGCGTGTCGCCGCAGACCCGGCCTGACTCGGGCGAGACCTTGCCTCTCTCAAGCTGGTCCGGATCCAGATTGCCGAGATCCACGACCGGAACGGTGAGGCGAGGCCAGGTCACGTCGTCGAGCGTCGTGTAGACGTCGTACTCGAATCTCAAATTGGCGTCCCGCATGCCCTGCTCGAGGACGCGCACGTCACCGGCGATTACGACGCGAGCCCGATCATTGACGGCACCGGAAGCCATGGCCTTGACAGCGACCTCGGGTCCGATGCCCGTGCAGTCGCCGAGCATCAGCCCAATGAGTGGCAGGGCGTCTTCAGTCACACACGGTTCCTTTGCTTCGCCGACCGGGGCGATGCCGCCGGCATCACCACACCGTTCGGTGTTCCGACAAGTTCGAGCAGCCTATAGGTCTCCAACGCATCTTGTTGCCTGTCCGGCCGCACCGCCACTCGCGATTCCGCTCCCGCCCGCTATGGTGACGCCTGCCAGTTCGCCCCCTGCAACTGAGACCCAGCCCATGCCCCGCCTGGACCCGACGGAACTCGTGATCGGTGATGCGCCGCAGTATTTCTTCGACAACGGCGTGGTCAGCGCCGTCGCCAACGTTACGCGCACGGTGCACAGGCCCGCCAAATCGCCGGCCAACCCCGTCATCCAGGCCGATCGGCCATGGGAACACGTCACCTACTTCTCGTTCAACGGCTGGCAGACCTGGCACGACGCTGGTAGCGGACGCACCCACTGCATGTACGAAGACTGGTGGTTGGACCGCGACAAGCTGGCTCGCGGCGAAGGCGGCACCATTCACGCCTGGGCCAACGCCCGCATGCGCTACCTCTACGCCCACACCGACGACGGCGAGATTTTCGCCAAACCCCCGATGGGCATGTTCAGCCACGATGGTGACGACACCAACATCGTGATGGGCTCGGAGGTCGACGGCTCGCCGCACTCCATGGGCTTGCTGCGCGACCCATGGGAAACCGACGAATCTCGTCGGTTCAAGGCCCTTTACTTCCACGTGCCGCCCACGGACGAGGAAGTCGGCGGAGGCGTCGTTCGCCACGGCGTCTCGCACGATGGCATTCACTGGACGCCGCTGGACGAGCCCCCGGTGGTCGGCGCCGAGCGCGCGCGCCTGGACGACACGGCTATCGTCGCGGTCGATCCGGAGTCCCGCGCCTATCTCGCCATCACCCGCCATCCCTTCATGGTCGGCGCGCCCGACCCGCTCCGCCTGCCGCCGGTTGGTCCCAGCGGCGGCACGCCCACCTTTGACGTAGCCACCGACCAGCCCGGCGGCCGCAACCGCCGCCGCGTCTTCATGATGGAAAGCGCCGACTTTCATCATTGGACCCGGCCCCGGCTCGTGCTGGCTCCCGACCCAGACATCGATAACCTCGACACGTCGTTCTACGGCATGTCGCTCTATCGGGTCGGCGCCCAATGGCTCGGCTTCATGGGCGTGTTCAACATGGTCAGCAACACCATGCACGTGGAGCTGACGCACAGCCGCGATGGACGATCATGGCGTCGCGTGTGGCCGGGTCGCCCATGGCTGGAGCCCGGCCCGCTTGGCGCCTGGGACCAATTCATGGTCAACGTTTCGAGCGCGCCGGTTACGCAAGACGGTGAGCTGCGCGTCTACTACGGCGGCTCGCGCAACCACCACGACTGGTGGTTCGCCGGTCCGCCCGAGCAGTACGCCGGATCCACCGCCTGGGACCACTTGCCCGAAGTCGACGACATGCGCAACGTCGGTTACGCCCTGGGACTGGCCCGGATGCGGCCCGACGGATTCGTGTCGCTGGATGCCGGCCGCGAGCGCGAGGGCCTGATCGTCACCGAGCCAATGGTCGCCCCCGGCGACCGCCTGCGCGTCAACGCCCGCTGCCGCCCCGGCGGTTACGTCCGGGTGGAAGTCACCGACGCCCAGGACCGCCCGCTGCCCGGCGCCACTGAAGCCGACTGCGACCCCTTCACCGGCGACGCGCTGACCCACACTGTCACCTGGAACGGAAGCCCGGCCATTCCGCCCGCGGACGCCGGCATCCTCGACCCCCGTCGCCCCGGCGCCCCTTTCCGCCGCCTCCGGTTCAGCCTGCGCAACGCTGAGCTTTATTCGTTCCAGTTCACCACGGAGGACGCCGCCCCGACTGGCTGACTCGCCTGCTACCTCTAGCCCTTCAGGTCGCCTCGCGGTCTTTGGAAACCAAGGGGACTCGGCTAATTCAAAATCAAACTTTGAATTAGCCGAGTTTCGGTACTAGCATCTACACATGACCATCCCACGCGACCTCGCTCCCCGACTGCTACAAGCGGCGCAAACCGCGCCAGCAATCACCCTGACTGGTCCGCGCCAGAGCGGCAAAACCACTCTCGCCCGGACCGTGTTCCCCAGACACCGCTATGTCAGCCTTGAGGCTCCAGACACTCGGAGTTTCGCAGCCGAGGATCCCCGTGGCTTCCTCACCGAGTATCCCGATGGCGCGATCATTGATGAGATTCAGCGCGCGCCGGAACTGCCCGCCTACCTCCAGGGAGTCATCGACGACAACCCAAGCCCTGGTCGATGGCTCCTGACAGGCTCTCAGAACCTCGCCTTGACCGCCTCGGTCAGTCAATCCCTGGCCGGGCGAACGGCGGTTCACCATCTCCTTCCGCTCGCCCGGCGCGAAGTCGAGCGCTTTGACCAGCATCCCCGGACGTTGGAAGAGGCCCTGTTTGCCGGTGGTTATCCCCGAATCTTTGACCGCAGGCCCGACCCTTCGGAATGGCTCCGGTCATACGTGGCCACCTACGTGGAACGCGATGTGCGGGCAATTAGCCAGGTCGGCGACCTCGCGAACTTTCAACGTTTTGTGGAGCTGTGCGCGGGCCGCACGGGACAGCTGGTCAACTTTCTCTCGCTGGCGAGCGACTGCGGCGTGTCCCAGCCGACGGCGAAATCGTGGCTCAGCATTCTGGAAGCTAGCTTCATCGTCTTCCGCCTCCCGCCGTTTCACCGGAACTTGGGAAGACGGCTCGTCAAGACTCCGAAATTGCACTTCTACGACACCGGCCTCGCCTGCTGGCTGATTGGCATCCGCACTCCGCAACAGCTACGTACGCACCCGCTGCGAGGAGCGATCTTCGAGAGCTGGGTCGTGTCGGAAATCGTCAAGCATCGGCTGAACCGGGGCGAAACCCAGGGGCTTTCTTTCTACCGGAATCGAGACGGAGCCGAGGTCGACCTGGTCATCGAGCAACCGTCCGGCCTAACGCTGATCGAGGCCAAGTCGTCGCAGACCCAATCCTCAAGCCTCTTCAGCGGGGCGCTACGCGTTCAACGAAACCTCGCCGCTGCTTCGCTGCCAATTGAGATAGCGGTCATCTATGGAGGCAGCGAGTCTCAAGTCCGATCAGTTGGACGTCTTATCCCCTGGGACAGCGTCCACGAGGCTGCGGAATAGCAACTGTCGGGCTTTGGTCGTATCGACTCATCCGGCTGTGTCGGAAGGCGAGTACGCATCGGATTCTGACCCTGCAGCCGTTCATCCTAGAAGCCCATTCGCCCCAGGTTCGTCGAGTGCCGCTGGCAGAGATGATTGAGTTCAGACAGGTGAGGCTGCGAGCAAACGTCCTCGCCCAGGCGTGGCCGTCGAG
>VXPS01000205.1 GCA_009839425.1 Chloroflexota bacterium | reverse complement strand
CCCCCATCCGCATAGAATCCCCGCGGCGCCTTCACCAACCCGATGCCCCATGCCTGACTTCAAAGCCGTCGTCATCACCGACAGCACCAACGACCGCGGCGGACCCTCCCACGGCCTCCACCGCACCTTCGACCTGCACCCCGACGTCCAGACTGTCGCCCTCGCCGACCCCTCCGACGAGCACCGCAACCAATGGCGCCAGGAAGCCGGCGCCGCCACCGGCTACGCCGACTACCGCCAAATGCTCGCCGCCGAGCCCCCCGACATCCCCATAATCCCCGTCCACCGCTACCACCAGGAACGACTCGACGCCTTCCTCGACACCATCGCCGCTGGCGTCAAGGGCGTCGTCATCGAAAAGCCCATCGCCTCCCAGCCCGCCCACGCCGACCAGATGGTCGCTGCCGCCGACGCCGCCGGCGCCCGCGTCGTCCTCGCCCACCGCGGCCGCGAAAACCCCGCCGTCCGCGAAGTCAGGCGCCAGGCCGCCACCGGCAAATGGGGGCCCCTCGTCCAGATCAAGGCCCGCGGCAAGGGCGACCACCGCTGCGGCGTCGTCGACGCCCTCGTCCTCGGCCCCCACGAGCTCACCACCATGCTCTACTTCGCCGAGGCCAACCCAACCTCCTGCTGGGGCACCGTCCTCACCAACGGCTCGCCCGCCCAGCTCAGCGACGCCGCCGACGACGAGATGTACGAATCCGGCCCGCAGGTCGGCGACCGCGTCTACGCCCAGTACACCTTCCCCAACGGCATCATCGGCACCTACGAATCCCTGCCCATCGGCGACGGCTCCAACGGCGGCGACGCCCTCGGCTGCGACCTCTTCTTCCGCAACGCCGTCGTCACCACCCGCGCCAAGCCCGACGCCGCCATCCACATTTTTCCCCAGGGCGACATCTTTCCCCAGGCCGAACTCGGCGCCTGGGAACCCTTCCTTCCCGCCGATTGGACACCGCCCGCCGACGATCCCGGCGCCCCCTACTGGGCCGACTGGCCCGGCCGCGAGTCCACCGCCTGCAGCAACCGCACCATCGGTGCCGAGCTCGTCCGCTGCCTCCGCGAGAACCGAGCCCCCGTCGATGCCAGCGGCATCCACGACGCCGCGGTTGTCGTCGACATGATCATCGGCCCCCAGCGCAGCCACCTCGAAGGCCGTCGCCTCGGCCTGCCGCTCCAATCACGCGGAAACCCCTGGGAGGGCTAATCCAGCGAACCTGATACCGCCCTCCGGCGGACACCCCACTGGGAGCGCCCCGTGCCCCTCGGCGCGCTAGGCCTCATCCTCACCTCCGCGGTCCTTCACGCCAGCTGGAACCTGATCGCCAAGCACAACCGCGGCAGCTCCCTCTTCTTCTTCCAGGCCATCGTCGCCGGCACCGTCATCTTCCTCGTCCCCTTCATCGTCCTCCTCATCCAGAACCCCTTCCCACCCCATGGCTGGATCTGGATCATCCTCACCGGCATCATCCACACCTTCTACTTCGCCACCCTCGCCACCGCCTACCGCCGCGCCGACCTCTCGGTCGCCTACCCCATCGCCCGCGGCCTCGGCCCCGCCCTCGTCCTCATCGTCGCCGTCGGCGTCCTCCGCGAACCGGTCTCAGCCCTCGGCGTCACCGGCGTCCTGGCCGTCATCCTCGGCATCTACACCATCAACATCCAGCGCAACCAGTCACGCTCGTGGCTGGCGCCCATCCAGGCGATGGCCCGACCCGAAGGCCGCTACGCCGCCGCCACCGGTGTCTCCATCGCCGCCTACACCCTGATCGACAACCAGGGCGTCTCGGTCATCCATCCCCTCGTCTACATCTACTTCATGTACGCCCTTTCAGTCGTCGGCATGCTCATCATCTTCGCCGTCCGCCCGCCCGACTGGACCGCACTTCGGCAGCCTCGACCCTGGGTCCAGGCCACCACGCTGGCCGTGCTCTCCATCGTCGCCTACTCCCTCGTGCTCATCGCCCTGACCATGGCGCCAACGCCCTATGTCTCGGCGGCCCGCGAACTCAGCATTGTCATCGGCGCGGTCCTCGGCGTCCTCTTTCTCGGCGAACCGCTCCGCCGCGAACGCATCGGGGGCGCTGTCCTCGTCGCCGCCGGCGTGGCCTTGATCGCCGTCGCCTGACCTACGAACGTTCCAACGCCACCGTGATCACATGCCCATCCGTCCGCACCACGACATCCCCTGCAAGATCCGTTCGAAACACACGAGCGCCCGCTGTCCGCAGCCGGCGCAGCACATCGTCCCGCGGATGATTGAATGCATTACCCAGCCCCGCTGAGATGACCGCCACCTGAGGCTTCACCGCAGCGAGAAACTCCGGCGAACTCGACGTCGACGCCCCATGGTGCGCGACCTTCAACACATCGGCCTCCAGGCTGCCAACCGCATCCACAAGCACTCGCTCGGCCGCGCGCTCGATGTCGCCAGTCAACAGAAAGTCGGCGTCGCCATATCGAACGTGCAACACCATTGACTGATTGTTATCCCCGCTCGCCACGCTCGGCGCGGCGATGCTCACCTCAACGGAAAGCGCCGGATGCCACTCCAAGGCCTGGCCATCCGCTGGCTCTTCAATCCGCGCGCCCCCCTGCCTGGCCGCGGCTCGGATAACTGACAGCAGGGGATGATCCTGACGCGACGACGCCATCCACACGGCTGCCACCGGAAGTGCCCGCAGAATGTCAGCCGCGCCGCCAATGTGATCGGCATCCGCGTGCGTCAACACCAGGCCGTCGAGTCGCTCCACGCCCAGCCGCGCTAGTCTCGGCAGCAGCACCTGTCGCGCCGTCTCAGGGTCCGGTCCGGCGTCCACCAGGACGGTCCGCCCGCCAAACCGCAGCAGGATTGCGTCGCCCTGACCTACGTCAAAGACGCGGAGCTCAAGCTCGTCTGGCGGCAGCCGCAGCGGCGCCGACCGGCCGGGGGGTCCGCCAAGCGCCTGGCCCACAACCACGAGCGCGATGAACACGAGCAGGCCGACATTTGCCAGCGGCCGCAGTGCCGGTCCCGGGTGCGGCAGCGGTAGCCGCGGAACCCTGGGAAACGGCGTCAGCGCAAATGTCCCTCGCCCGCGGTCATGTCAACCGCCTCGCCCAGGGCTGTAAGAATCTGCGGTCACAGGGGACGGACGTGACCGTCGCCCAACACGACCCACTTGTACGTCGTCATTTCGCGCAGCCCCATCGGACCGCGTGCGTGCAGCTTCTGGGTGCTGATACCGACTTCCGCCCCCAGACCAAACTCACCGCCGTCGGTGAACTGCGTGGACGCGTTGACGTACACGGCCGCCGCGTCCACTTCGTCGGTAAAGCGACGGGCGTTGCCGTGCGAGTTCGTCACGATCGCTTCGGAGTGCCCGCCGCCGTGCCTGCGAATGTGAGCGATCGCGTCGTCCATGCCATCGACGACTGCAACCGACATTCGCAGTGACAGCCATTCGGTATCGAAGTCATCCTCGCCAAGCGGCGCAACCTGCGCGCTGTCGTCGAGTAGCCCGCCGACGTCGGAGCCCGCGTGGAGTTCTACGCCACGCTCTGCCAACTCGCGCGAGACCAATGGCAGAAATGTTGCAGCCACGCTCCGGTGCACCAGCAGCGTGTCCAGCGCGTTGCAGATTGAGGGGCGACGCGTCTTGGCGTTCACCACGATCCGCTGCGCCATTTCAAGGTCCGCGCCAGCATCCACGAATGTGTGGCAGACACCCCAGCCGGTTTCGATCACCGGGATAGTGGCCGTCTCGGTAACGAAATCTATGAGCCCCCCGCCGCCGCGCGGCACGATCACGTCAATGTGCTCGCGATCTCGCAGCAAGTCGTTGAGCAGCGCACGATCAGGGTCGGCGATGAGCTGCACCGCGGCCGGCGGCGCTCCGGCATTCTCGGCCGCTTCGCCAATCACGGCTGCCAGCGCGATATTGCTGTGAAGGGCCTCTTTCCCGCCGCGCAGGATCACGGCATTACCCGCCTTGAGGCACAGCGCCGAGATGTCCACGGTCACGTTGGGGCGAGCCTCGAAGATCACGGCCACGACCCCAAGCGGAACGCGTCGTCGGCCGACTTCAAGCCCGTTCCCAACCCGCCGCGCGTCTTCCACACTGCCGACCGGATCCGCCAGACCGATGACGGTCCCAACAGCGGAGGCAATGTCCGCAAGCCGCCCCGGCGTAAGCGTGAGCCGGTCGACCATCGCGTCGGATATTCCCGCCTCGCGCGCCGCCCGAATGTCGACCTGGTTCGCATTCAGGATCTCGTCCGAACGCGCGGTTAGCGCCTCGGCCATCGCAGACAGAATCTCGTTCTTGGCGCCGGTCGACAGCGTCGCCAGAACCCGGGCGGCTTCGCGCGCGGCAGCACCGATGGCCTGGAGGTCGACAGATGGTCGGGTAGGCGTAACTGTGGTCATTGGGCTCACTCGGCGTCGCGGTCGATCAGGACCAGGTTATTGCGATGAACCGCCTCGTCACCGCTCGAGGCCCCGAGGATAGCGCCGATCGCCGCTGAAGGCTGGCCGCGAATCCGAGCCAGGTCGCCGGAGGCGTAATTCACAAGTCCTCGGGCAAAGACGTTGCCCCTGGAGTCGCTGAGGCTTACCAGGTCGCCACGCTCGAACGCGCCCTCCACCCGGGTAATCCCGGCCGGAAGCAAGCTGCTGCCGTTGCTGACCAGCGCGCGACGAGCACCTTCGTCCACGACGATGGAGCCGCGCTGCGCCACGCTCGAACTCAGCCAGCGGGCGCGGCTGGATCGGCGGGGCCCCTGGCTGGCGAAGCGCGTGCCCAGGCGTTCGCCGGATTCAAGTCGCACGATCACATTCGGTTCGTCGCCACCAGCGATAACAACATCGATGCCGTCGGCCGAAGCCTCAATCGCAGCCTGCAACTTGGAACGCATGCCGCCCAAGCCGCCATGCGAGGCTCCGCCCGCAATGCGTTCCAATTCGACTCGCGAAATCGCACCAGCGTCCGGAATCAGTTCAGCCGAGGGCTCGCTCTCCGGATCGGCCGTATAGAGGCCAGCCGTGCGCGAGAGGATATAGAGCCGGTCCGCACCAACGAGCTTGGCTATTAGTACGGACAGCCGGTCGTTGTCGCCAAAGCGCAATTCCTCGGTCGCCACCACATCGTTCTCATTCGCAATTGGCACCACGCCCGCATCGAACAATCCGCTAAGAGCGTTGCGCGCGTTCAGATAGCCCGTCCGGTTGTGCAGGTCGGCTCGGGACAGCAGGGCCTGAGCAACGGTCATGCCCTGCTCCGCAAAGCACTCGGAGTAGTGCGACATCAGCGGCGCCTGGCCAATCGCAGCCAGAACCTGTCGCGTCACGAGCGCGTCGCCGGGAAGCGCGACGATCGATCGCCCGACCGCCACGGCACCGGAAGTAACCAGCGCAACCTGCGCTCCCTGAACTCGGACCTGGGCAATCTGCTGTGCCATGTTGGCGACGAACGCGTGATTGACACCCGAACTTCCAGCCAGAAGGCGCGTGCCGCATTTCACGACGATGCGACGGGAAGCGTGCGACGTCACCCGGGACCCCCAGCCGGCGGAGATTCGGCGCACAGATTGTAGTCAGGCGACGCCGTGTGGTCGCGGCATCACGCCTATAATGGCGGCCCGCGGCTTCGGCGCCGGTCGCCGCATGGCCGCAAATGAGCGAGGCGATGGACCAATACAACACGCAGAGCATCCGAAATGTGGCCCTTGTCGCCCACAGCGGCGCGGGCAAAACCTCGCTGGCCGAGGCGCTCTACTATGTCACCGGGAAGGCGTCGCGCCTTGGGCGAGTCGAAGAACACAACACGATTTCCGATTACGACCCTGACGAGCATGAGCGCGGCATGTCGATCAACCTGGCCGCCGTGGCCTGCGAATGGCACGGAACCAAGATCAACGTCATCGACACTCCCGGGTACGCCGACTTTGTCGGCGAGGTCATATCAGGTCTCAACGCGTCGGACGCCGCCGCGGTGCTCGTGGACGCCACGGCGGGGATTGAAGTCGGAACGGAAATCGTGTGGAAACTGGCTTCCGATCTGGATTGCCCGCGCCTTCTGATCGTCAGTCGTGTCGACCGGGATAACGCTGACACCGATTCGGTTGTCGACGACCTGCGGGAACGCTTCGGCGCCAATGTTGCCCCCATTCAGGTTCCCATTGGCAATGGTCCGGGATTCCGGGGCGTGGTTGATTTGCTGGACGGCAAGGCACGCGTCTTCGGCGACGACGGGTCGTCGACTGACGAAGCGCCGGACGACATCGCCGACATCGTTGAGGAAGCCCGCGAGCAGCTGGTCGAGGCCGTGGCCTCCACCGACGATGATCTCCTTGAGCAGTATCTGGAAGGCGAGGAGTTGCAGCGCACGGACCTCGAACGCGCCCTCCGGGCCGGGATAGCCGACGGGAGCATTTTTCCGGTGCTGTTCACCGCGGCGACTGATCTCAAGGGTGTCCACGAGGCCATTGAAGCGCTGGCGACGCTCGCGCCATCGCCGGCCGAGCGGCTTGAGAACATGCTGAACGGAAACGCTCCACCAATCGACGGGCCGGTCGTGGCTCAGGTGTTTAAGACACTTGCCGATCCGTTCGTCGGCAAGGTCTCAATGTTCCGCCTTTTTGCGGGCCAGATTGACGGTGACGCGCAGCTGGTGGACCAGCGAACCGGCGAAACGGAACGCCTGGCAAATATCCAGTTCGCGACCGGCAAGGAAGGAAGTCCGGCGCGGCAAATGGCTGCGGGCGACATCGCATTTGTCACCAAGCTGGACGGTGTGACGACCGGGGACAATCTGACCGCGAACTAACAATCGATCAGCCTGCCGGCATTCTCCATGAATAATCCGATTTACGAGTCTT
>VXPS01000420.1 GCA_009839425.1 Chloroflexota bacterium | reverse complement strand
GGCAGGTTCGGCCGTCTTCGGCCGAAACCGGTGAGGGGTCTTCCGGGCACCCACCCTCGGAATATGCAAGGGTCTCCATCAGGCGAGAGGCAGGCGATGACCGGCGCAAATGCGGACCGAGGACTCCGTGGCTGAATCCGAGCTCCCGCCGGTGCGCGTGGGACTGATCGGCTGCGGCCGGCACGCCAGTTTCTGCATCCATCCCAGCCTGCCGTACCTGCCGCAGATCGAGGTCGTCGCGGTCTGCGACCTGGACGAGTCCCGAGCGAGATCCACGGCCGGGCGCCTGGTTGTCCCGGCCGTCTACACGCAGACCGGGCGGATGCTGGCGGAGCAGCAGCCCGAGGCCGTCATCGTGATCGGTCCGCCGGCCATGCAGAATCCGGTTGGCCTGGAGTGCCTGGCGCATGGCTGCCACCTCTTGATCGACAAGCCGCCGGGGCTGTGTCCCGCCGACGCCCGTCGCCTGGCCGAAGCGGCGGACGCCGCGGGACTGATCGGCCAGGTCGGTCACAACCAGCGGCACTCGCCGGCCATGCGGACGGCACGGCGCATCGCCGCGTCGCCGGAGTTCGGCGAACCGACGTCGGTCTTTACCAAGTACTGCGGCGAGATCCCGACCGAGCCGTTTTGGGGCCTTGAGCCGCTGGTTCGCGGACTGCTCTATTACCAGGCGGTGCATCCGGTCGACACGTCGCGCAGCATCCTGGGCGAAGTCGAGACGGTGACGGCCTACCAGGTTCAGAGCGGCAGCGTTCCCACAGGCGGCCCGATCGTCGCGGTGCTGGAGTTCGTGAACGGCACGCTGGCGGTGCTGGACCAGAACACCGCCACCCCATACTTCCAGCTACGCACCACCATTGCCGGCAGCGCCGGAACCAGCGTGGACGTGGTTGACCTGGATCGCGTTTCCTACCTGCAGCGCCCCGAGGACACCGGACACCGGCGCGTGGAACCCGCCGAACCGGAGTTTGGGATGTTCTACGAGGTGATGCCCGCCCAGACCTGGCAGGTCCCCCGCCAGTACCCGGCCGAGAAAGCCTGGGGCTACGTGGACCAGCTGGCGGCCTTCGCCGCCGCCGTCCGTGGCGGCGAAGCCGGCAAGCCCACGCTCTGGGACGGCTACGAGAACCTGCTGGCGCTTGAGGCCATCTCCCGGAGCCTGACGACCCGCCGGCCGGTGACCATCGACGAGATTCGCGCCGACCTGGGCTGACCCGGCCCGCTGCCGACCCGGAGCTAGAAGCCGCTGGCCAGCGGCAGTTGGATAGGCGCCGGCGGCGGAGCCAGCGCAGGGGTGTCGGATTGTGCGGGGCCGATGAAGTCGCGCAGGGCGTTGGCGCGGGCTTCGAGATCGTCGTCGACCGAGTTGTCGACATACGTGACGCCGCGGGGATACAGGTCGACATAGAGCGGCTCCAGGTGTGGGAAGTAGCGGCGCAGGTTGTGGAGAAACCAGCGCTTCGGTTCCGGCTTCAGGTGCAACATTCGCGTGCCGACCCGCCGCGCTCCGTGCTCGCGCGCCAGCCGCATCAGCTCGGCGATCGCCGCGTCCGAGTCGGTCAGACCGGGCAGCACCGGCGCCATGTTCACCCCCACGTCCAGGCTCAGGTCGGCCAGTTCCCGCACCACCCGAAAGCGTTCTGCGGGCGGCGGGACGCCCGGCTCGATCCGGCGCGCCAGGTGCGGATCGGCGATGGGAATCGAAACGGTCACACTCACCCCGGCCGCCCGCGCCAGCTCCTGCAGCAAGTGCCGATCGCGGCGGATCAGCGTGGACTTGGTGATCAGGCCGATGGGCGAGCGTGCCGCCAGGAACTCGCGCAGACAGGCCTGGGTCAGCCGAAGGTGGCCCTCCACCGGCTGGTAAGGATCGGTCGCCGCGCCTACGGCAACGGTTTCGCGCTTCCAGCGCGGCGATCGGACCTGGGCCCTCAACCGTTCGGCAACGTTGATCTTGGCGAAGATCACCCGCTCGAAGTCGCGGCCCCCGTTCAGGTCGAAGTACGTGTGCGTCTCCCGCGCGTAGCAGTACCAGCAGGCATGACTACACCCTCGGTATGGGTTGAGACTCCACTTGAAGGGCATGCCGCGGACGCGGTTGAGCGCGTTGCGGCAGGTGATTTCTCGAATGTCCAGTCGCACGGCAGCAGCCTCCCACGGCCCCTGCCGTCCAGCAGTATACCGAACATGTTACGAACAAAAATGCTGGTATTCCCTTCACCATAGAATCGCTCAGGAGCCGTGTAGCCTCGGTCATTCCCGCGTCTTTCAGCCGGCCAGCCCTGTTGGAAGTTACGAAACGAACCAGGCACCCATCGGGAACCGCGGTTGAGCCGGAGACACCGCCAGCGCGGTGACCGGGCCTGCCGGTCGGCTGACTACAGCCGGTAGACAGACGTCCGCAAGCCATTGTGGTCGCCATTTAGCCATCGTCGATGGCGCGCGATACGTCCTTGCCGCGATTACCGGATTGATCTCGTTGCGTCCTGGCGAAGACCACCGCGTGCGCAAATCGCCAATCCGCGCGAACATCACCCATGGCCCTGATCCTCGGCATCGACACCGGCGGCACCCACACCGACGCGGTGGCCCTCGACTCCGCCACCGGCGATGTCGTGGCATGGCACAAGACCCCCACGACCCACGGCGACCTGGCCACCGGCATCACCGCCGCCATCGACGGACTCCAAGGTGTGGACCCACGCCAGATCAGCCTCGTCGCCCTCTCCACCACCCTCGCCACCAATGCCGCCATCGAAGGCCTGGGCGGCCGCGTCTGCGCGCTCCTCATCGGCTACGACGAGGGCATGCTCCGCCGCTACGGCCTCGCCCGACGCATCCACGCGGCGGCCCTGGAGTTCATCCCCGGCCGCCACGACGTTTTTGGCGAGGAGCGTTCGCCGCTCGACGAAGACGCGCTGCGCCGGGCCGTCGAACGCCAGGGCGACTATGTTGACGCCTTCGCCATCTCCAGCTACCTGTCAGTCCGCAATCCAGAGCACGAACTCAGGGCCAGCGAGATCGTGGCCGACCTCAGCGACCGCCCCGTCGTCGCCGGCGGCGCCGTGGGACGCTCCCTTGACTCGGTACGCCGCGCCACCACGGCCGTCCTTAACGCCCGGCTCATTCCCCAGATCGGACGGCTGCTTGAGGCCATTGGCCGCAGCGTCTCTGAACGCGGAATTGCCGCCCCAATCACGGTCGTTCGCGGCGACGGCGCGGTAATGCCGCTGGCCACGGCCACGGCCCGACCTGTCGAAACCCTGCTCTCCGGCCCGGCAGCCAGCGCCATCGGCGCGCACCGCCTGACCGGCCGCGACGCCGCCCTCGTCGTCGACATGGGCGGTACCACCACCGACGTCGCCCTGCTCCGTGACGGCCGTCCCAAGGTCAGCGACCAGGGCGCCACAATTAGCGACTGGCGCACCGCCATCCGGGCCGCCGAAGTGCGCTCGTTCGGCATGGGTGGCGACAGCCGCATCCTCGCCGACCCCCTGGACCTCAGCGTCGGGCCCCAACGGGTCGAGCCACTTTCGGCCGCCGCGGCGACAAACCCGTCCGTCGCCGAAGCCGTGGCGCGCATCGACCGCGACAACGTCACCCACCGGCTGGTCCCCGTCTGGGAGTTTCTGACGATCGAAGGCGCCGCCGATAACTCCGTGCGCTCGTCATCCGAGCAAGACGTCTGTGACGCGCTCCGTGGCGGCCCACTGGACGTGACCACCCTGGCCAAGCGAATCGGCCTGGCCGATGCGCGGCTGCTCAACCTGCGCTCGCTCATCGCCCGGGGCCTGGTCCGCCGGATCGGCCTCACTCCTACCGACATCCTGCACGCCCGCGGCGAATTCCAGGGATTCGACGTCGATAGCGCCGTTCGAGGGTGCCGCGTTGCCGCCCGCGAGAGCCGGGTCGATCTCGACACCTTCCTGGCCCGAACCCACGAACTGGTCGTTCGACAGCTTGGCGAAGGCATCCTCCGCCGCGCCGTCGCCGAGTTCGACCAGCGCGCGTCCGAAGGCGACGACCGGCTGGGCCGCTTTGTCTTGGATCGTTCACTTTCGCGCGATCACCGTCGCGATCCGCTGGACGTGCGTCTTGAGATAACCGATCCCGTGGTCGCCCTTGGCGCACCGGCCCAAGCCTGGCTGCCCACGGTGGCTCGGCGACTTCACGCCGAGTGCCAGGTGCCCGACCTGGCCGGCGTGGCCAGCGCCGTCGGCGCCGCCGCGAGCCAGGTCATCGAACAGGTTGAGTTCCTGCTGCGACCGCTTTACGCACGCTCGGGGATCACCGGATACGTGGTCCACGGTCCCGGCGAACGCCGACGCTTCGCCTCAATCGCCGCCGCCCGCGGCTACGTAGAACAGGCCGGTCCGGATCTCGCGCGGGCGCGTGCACTCGGGGCGGGTGTCGCGCAGCCGCGAGTCACCCAGGCCGAACACAGTTGGGACGCCCCCAGCGAGAATCCCGGGGAGGCTGGCTACCTCATGGAGACCCGCTTCACCTTCACCGGAAGCGGCCGGCCCGACGCCTGAGGCTGCCCTCCCTTATAATTCGCCAGAATTCCCCAGGTGGCCCGCACGCGCGCTCCCGCATGCGGCCCGACCGCGATGACACGAAGGCGGCGCCGTGGCAAAGAAATTCCTGACCGAGGAAGGCCGCACACGCTTGATGGCCGAGCTGGACGACCTCAAGACCGTCCAGCGGCCCGGCATCATCAAGCGAATCCACGAAGCCAAGGAGTTTGGCGAGCTCAACGAGGGCAACGAGTCCGACGAGGTTCGCAACGAGCAAGCCTTTATCGAAGGCCGAATCATGATGCTCGAGCGCCTACTCAAGGACGCGGAAGTCATCAGCACGCACTCGTCGGACACCGTGAGTATCGGCTCCACCGTCCGTCTCAAGTCGAACAGCGTCGAGAGCGAGTACACCATCGTCGGCACCGACGAGATTGACCTGCTGGACGGCAAGATTTCTAATGAATCTCCGTTAGGCGAGGCCCTCGTCGGACGCAAGATTGGCGACTCGGTGACGGTGCGGACGCCGCGCGGCTCGCACTTGCACGAGATCCTGGAGATCAGCTGAGCGACGACGCGGGCGCCGAGCCTCGCGGCGCGGGGGCCGCCGACCGGCTATTCGAGACGCGGCGCGCGAAGCTGGAGCAGATCGAAGCCAGCCAGGGCACCGCCTACCCCGCCAGGCCGCCGCGCACTCACAGCGCCTCCGACGCCGTGGCCCGCGTCGATGACGAGCCGCCCCCAGACGTTGACGTTGCCGGCCGCCTCGTGGGGCTGCGCCGCATGGGCGGAACCTCCTTCGCCCAGCTCCGTGACGGATCGGGTGAGATCCAACTCTTCCTGAATCAGCAATCCCTGGGCAAGGTCGCTTATCGACACGCGCTCGAGGTACTCGACGTCGGCGACTTCGTCTCGGCCGGAGGCCCCCTCTTCCGCACGCGCACAGAAGAGCCCAGCGTCCGGGTGGAGCGTTTGCAGGTGGCTGCCAAGGCGCTTCGTCCGCTTCCCGCCAAGTGGCATGGCCTTCACGACCCCGAAATACGCTTCCGACAGCGCTATCTCGACATTCTCGCCAATGACGAGATTCGCCGCCGATTCGAAGCGCGAACAGCAGTCGTGTCGGCACTGCGCAGAGTCCTTGACGACCACGAGTTCCTGGAAGTCGAAACCCCAACGCTCCAGCCGGTCTACGGCGGTGGCGCCGCGGAGCCATTCGTGACGTCCTACGCCGCATTGAACCGCGACTACTACCTGCGAATCGCGGACGAGCTCTATCTCAAGCGCCTGCTTGTGGCCGGCTACGAACGCGTCTACGAGATGTGCAAGAACTTCCGCAACGAGGGCATCGACAGCTCACATTGCCCCGAGTTCACCATGCTTGAGTGCTACCAGGCCTTTGCCCATCTCGGCGACATGCGCGAACTCGCCCAGGAACTCGCCGCGGCTGCCGCCGAGGCCGCCTGCGGAACCACGCGAGTCCAGTTCGACGACCAAGTTCTTGATTTCACGCCGCCGTGGCCTCGCCTGACTTATCGGGACGCCCTGCTCGCAAGCGCCGGAGTCGATCTCGAAAGCGACGGCAGCGATTCGGCACTCCACGACGCAGCCAAAGCCAACGACATCCCAGTCGATCCCGCGTGGCCGCGCCCGAAACTGCTGGACGAATTGATGAAGACGCTGGTCGAGCCGACGCTTGTCCAGCCCACGTTCCTGGAGCGATACCCGACCGAGACGGCGCCGCTGGCCAAACGCTGTCCGGACGACCCCCGATACATCGAACGCTTTGAGGTGTTCGTCAACGGGATGGAGATGGCCAACGCATACACCGAGCTCAACGATCCGCTGGAACAGCGCGCCCGCATGGAGGAACAGGCCTCGGCGCGCTACGGGGAGGACGCCACCCCGGTTGACGAGGACTTCCTGCTCGCGCTCGAACACGGCATGCCCCCAGCTGGAGGACTTGGTATCGGCGTCGACCGGCTGGTCATGGCGCTGGCGGGCGTCACCAACATTCGCGAGGTCATCCTTTTCCCCCAGCTTCGCGACCGTTCGTAGAATTAACGCCACCCGCGCTCCGCGCTGACCGCGGCGCGCCCACAGGTCCCTGGCAACCCGATGCTGCCCCTGAGATTCATTCGCGAGCACGAGGCGCTGGTCCGCGAACGCCTGGCCACCCGCGGCGGCGATGTGCCGCTGGATGCACTGCTCAATCTCGACAACCAGCGACGTCAACTACTGACCAAGGTCGAGGGTCTTCGTGCCGCTCGCAAGCAAGTCTCCCGCGGCATCGGCAAGGCGTCGGGCGATGGGCGTGAGGCCCTCATCGCACGGACTCGCC
>VXPS01000001.1 GCA_009839425.1 Chloroflexota bacterium | reverse complement strand
TGACTTCCGTCTCCTCCGGCGTGGCCTCGACGCGGACGGGGAATCGCTGTCCCCTTGCCAGGAGCAGGCCGTCACCGCGCGGGCACGACAGGAGCCATCGCTGGAGGTCTTCGGGCAGATCGAATGCGTCGCCGACCGTGGAGATTGCCGCCGCGTCCTGCTGAAGCAGGAGCTTGAAGGCGGCGTTCTGGAGCAGGGCGCGTCCTGAGTGGCCGGTAATCGTTCTCGACGAGTCCTCGGAGAGGAGGTCCTGCACGTCCTGGGTGATGAACTGCAAACCCAGGCGGTGCTTCCTCGCCCGCTTCGCCATCGAGACCATGAAGGCTGCGCCTTCGGGGTGCTGCATGATGCTCCACACCTCGTCCACCACCAGGAGACGGGGCTTAGGGTCCTGGGCCGCCGCCGCCCACACGGTCTCGGTACAGACCATCGCGGCGGCGGGGCGCAGCTCGGGTTCGAGGAGGTGCAGGTCGAAGACGGTGACGAGGGCCTCGTTGTTGAGGAGGTCGTCGCCCTCGTCCGATAGCAGGTGGCGGAGGCTGCCGGTGGCGAAGGGTCGGAGCAGTCGGGCGAGGTCGGGGTCTCCCGCCTCGCTCTCCTGCAGATACTTGTAGAAATCGCGGAAGCCGGTGCGCTCGCGGGGCTTCGCGTAGTAGCCCGCCAGGGCGTGGTCGAGGGAGGCCCTGCGCTCTGCACCGAGGCTCTCGCCCACCATCACCTCGATGAGGCGGCGGAGGCTGCCGATGCGCTGGAGCATCTCCTCCGAGTCGCCCTTGTCGATGACAAAGGGGTTCATGCCCTCGCCTGGGACCCCGGGGGAGAGGACGCGCCCGCCCGCTGCGCGGGCCATGTCCGCGTACTCCCCCTCGGGGTCGATGACGTAGGCGGTCACGCCCCGGCACAGGCCGCGAAGAACTCCGAGTTTGGTTGAGAAGCTCTTGCCTGAGCCGGAGCGCGCCAGTACCGCCGTGTTCGCATTGAGGTGCGTGCCGTCCCATGGGTCGTAGACGATGGGCGAGCAGGCCCGCATGTCGATGCCGTAGAGGGTGCCGCTGCGCGTGTCCAGGTCGGGCGGCGAGAAGGGGAAGAGACGGGCAAGGCTCGACGTGTCCAGACTGCGCCACTCGGCCACTGCGTTCAGGGCCAGGGGCAGGGTCGATAGCAGCCCGTCGCGCTGGCGGAAGGCCAGGTTGTCCAGTTTGCCCAGGGTTGCGCCGAAGTGGGCCTTGGCCCGCTGGGTCATCTCCTTCAGCGACGCCTCGTCCCTGGCGTGAATGGTCACAGATAAGGAAGAGTGAAATAGACGCTCGCGCCCGCGCTGCACCTCGTCCCTGAGCCGGGTCACGTCCTCCAGGGCGATCTCCGCCTCGGGGGACATGGTTCTGCCCCGCTTGAAGGACAGGGACTGGGCCGACTCGAAGCGGACCTTCTGCCATTCGAGCGTCCTCGCCGCCTGCTCGGCGGGGATGGGGCCGACGTGGACGGCGAGGTCCATCGGCGCTCCCGCCGCCATGAGCCCTTGCAGGAAACCGGGGGCCAGCGATCTCGGCCACTTGCCCAGGTGCAGAGAGCGGATGAGGCGGTCTCCGATGCGCGTCTCTCGACGTCCGATCTCCACCTCGATGGGTGCGTCCTCGTCCGGCTCGACGGGGGAGCCACCCAAGAGCGCCGACACGAGGAACATGCGGAGCTGACGGCCTCTGAGGGGATAGACGGACAGCCCGGCTCTTGCGAGCAGCCCGCGCAGGTCGTCGATGCGGGGGGACTCGCAGACGGCGTAGAAGCGGCGGTCGAGGATGCCGTCGCGGGTCTCAAGGTCGGTCAACAGGCGACGGAGAGACTCGGCGGCCGCCTTCGTCTGCGGGGGCAGATCCTCCGGCTGGGCCTCTTTCAGCGTCTCTTTGAGGCTTCCCAGTCGAGGGGGGTGCTGCCTGATGAGAAGCTGGACAGGGAAGTCGAGGGCGTTGAGCGCCCCGGCGAAGGCCCCCAGCTTGGGCTCGTCGATCTCAAGGCCCATCAGCTCGCAGATGCCGAGCTTCACCCCGTCCAGGCGCACCGGCCCGTCCTCGTCCAGGTGAGACAGCATGAAGAACAGGGGCAGGTCGGGAGGGAGCTTGGGGGCTGGGGGCTCGGGTTTAGCGTCCGCCTCCGGTGGCAACTCGGCATCGTGAGTCGGAGTCCTTCCAGAACGTCCTGCAAGTCGCCGGATGCGCTCCTTCAACGCGAGGAGCGGGAGCAGTGGACTCTGCCCCTTGCCGACGGGTCGGGGGTCGGTCGCGGATGCGCCCTCCGACGCCTCGCCGAGAGCGTAAGAATCCCCCGGCACTGTCTCGGTTCTTCGTCCTGTGATTCGTTCAAGCAGCTTCTTCAACTTGGTGGCTTCCTTTTCTCTAGGGGGTTGGTAGGGACGGGATGACGCCGTGCCTGAGCAGGGTTGCGATGCCCTTGGCAGACAGCACAAGGACCAGACCGACCACCGCCAGGAAGACGGCGGACTTGGCGCGTCCACCACCCCGCTCCTCGCTGCCCTCGGCCATCAGGACGAAGCCCGCCCATGCGATGGCGAAGACGGCGAGCCCGGCGGCGGCGTAGGACATGGCGGTGAGCACGCGGTCGAAGGCTTCGAGCATCGTCCGCTCCTCGGCCGGGGCCGCGCCGGTCGTAACCAGCGCAGCCCCGGCCAGGAGGACTGCCGCCAGCGCCCGCCTCACCAGGGCCACTCCCATCCCAGCCCCTCGAAGAGCTCTCGGAGGCCGCCCGCAGGCGTCTGATCGGCGGGAGGGTCCTCGGGCTCGGGCTCCGGCACGACCAGCGCCGCGTGGGGGTCGTCGGACCCCACGTGGGACGCAAGGTTGAGGGGCTCGTCCCTGCTCGCGGCGACGGGCTCGCGCTCCACCACCTCGGCCTTTACGTGCTCGGGGTGGACGACGGTGATGGTCACGTCCTTGTCGATGGTCGTGGCCGGTACGTGGGCGTGGGCATAGGCGGAGACGGTGTGCGTCGTCGTGGTGCCGTCCTCGTGGGCGACGGTGATGGTGTCGCTGTCGCTGTCTGAGTCGCTCGCCCCCGGCCGGTACAGGCTCACCGTCTCGGTGATCTCCTCCGCCCGCTCCGGGTGGTGGGTGAGCACGGTCAGCGGCGGAATCGGGACGCTCAGGGAAGCCTCAAGCCTGACGTCCACGCTTACGGCGTGTATGGCCTCGCCGGTGGGAACGGATAATGTGAACGCCGTCTCGCCATCTGGTACGAACGCGACGCTGACGCTCGACGCGCCGGTGGCGGCGTTGACCGTCCCCGTGATCTGCGTCACGTCGGCGTCGATGAGGGCCGTCTGGGTGACGCTCTCGTGCCCAGCCACCGTCTGGAGCTCCACCGGGTGCTCGATGGACTCGACGCACTCCGACTCGACGACGCCGTTGACCGCTCCCAGCGCCCAGCCCAGGGACTTGAGCCTGACGGTGCAGAGCTCGCCCTCGGATTCGGGGAGGGGGTACGGAATCCTGTCGTGGTCGACCGTTATCGCTCCGGCCTGGTTCAGGGTGTCCTCCCAGGACACGGTGAAGGACGGGACGGGGCCGTGCAGTGGGAGTGAGTAGTCGATGCGCTCCCCCTGGGCTAGGGTCGCCGAGCCCCAGAAGCGGAGGGAGGTGCCCTCGCTTCCCCCGAAGGCGCGGACACGGACTTCGATGTCCGTCGCCGCCTTCAGGGTGACGGAGGCGCGGTCGCCGGAGACGGTGAGCCCCTCGACGAATATCCGCCGCCCCTCCACTGGCTCCTCGATCTCGAAGTCGATCTCGTCTCGCCAGCGCTCGTCTTCCGGGCTCTGGGCGAAGACGACGGCCTGGGGGACGGTGGCAGCCATCGCCACCAGGACTGCGACGAGCACCGCCATCCCGCCTCTGCCGGGTGTGCGGCGTCTGCTCTCCAGCGTCTCGGCCATGTGGCCGGGACGCTGACCGCGCTCGCCGCGCTTGCGCCGCTTGCCGAACCAGGTGTGGGGACGGAATGGCATCCGCCCGTCGCGCCGGTCCCGGTCCTTGCGGTTCTTCTTGCGCATCCTTCGCAGGAGGCGCTTCGACCGCTTCGCCATCAGGCGCAGGGGGCCAGGGCCGGACTTGACGGGCTGCGGCGGTGCGGGCGGCTCGCTGCGCACGAGCTGCGCGACCGGTCCGGCGTAGACCCGCGCCCCCAGCCTGTACTTCAGGAGGTCGGCGGCCACCAGCGGCAGCCGCCTCCCACCTATCTTTCCGACGACCATCGCGATGCCGGCCAGCCCAAAGAGGACGGCAATCGCCATCCTGATTTCGGATGGGCCGACCGGGGCGTAGCGGTATGCGCCGTAGGACAGGGCGCACACCGCCGTGATCGCCACGATCTGCGGGAAGGTGAACCCCAGCAGCACCCTGTCCTCGGCCTGCACGTGGGTTGGAACCTCGTGTTCTCTCATGTGTCTTGCCTCTCTTCCTCGCGTCCGCCTAGTTGCCGGTAGGAGTGGGCGTTGCCGGGTTGGGGACGTTGGGGTCGACCGGGGAACCAACGACGGCGTTCATCACCAGCTCCACGACGCCATAGGCGACCAGGGCCAGGACGACGCCCGCGAGGGCGGTCATCATTGCGCTCTTGCCGCGCTCCATCTGGTGGGGCGCTCCGCTCGCCGTGAGGTACAGGTACGCGCCGTAGATGAAGAAGCCGACGCCCACAGCGCCCACGATCCCCAGCCCGATGCCCACCAAGTTCGAAATCGTCTGTGTAAGGTCTTCCATTTCCTCTTTTCTCCTCTCATATGCCGGGCAGTTCTTCGACTCCCGGCGTTCAGTTCCTTGTCTTCTCGCGTCCGTGAATCCCCTCTAGCTGCACATCGCTTCGCCTCCGTCTCGGTATTGGCCGGGCGCGGAACAACGGCGCGCCCGTTCGTCGTTGTCGTGGTGTTGCGGCTACTCGCCGCTGCTCCTGGGAGCTCCGCCGGGGTCTCCCCCTGCCGATGGGGTCGCCATCGACGCCGCCGAGCTGAGGCCGCCTGCGGCTGCCGAAAGGCCGGCGCTGGCGACCATCGCCCCTGCCGCCGCGCCTCCTGGTCCTCCCGCGGCGCCGCCCGCGAACATTCCGAGAACCCTCGCCGAGCGCACGAACGAGGCGGGCAGGTTCATGCCGAAATAGAGCATCGAGAGCCAGCTATCGAAGGTCCCGGCGTTGCCCAGCAGCGACGGCACCCGGGTCGCCATGTAGACGAAGGCCAGGGACATGAGCAGCTTCCAGATCAGGTCCTGCACCGGCTCGAAGGCGGCGATGGCGGCGACCTCGTTCAGGAAACCGAAGCCGAGGGCCAAAGCGATGAGCTGGATGGCCTGCTGGAAGACTGTCGTCATGAAGAGCCGGAGCCAGTGACGGCCCCATCCCGCCGTGTGCGGAAGGATCCACAGTCCCAACGCGATGGGGGCCAGGGCGAGCAGGATGTCGATGAGGGCGAGCCTCAACACCATCTGCACGATGACGTAGAGCACGAAGAAGCCGTAGACGAGGTAGAGGACGGCGAGGAGCAGGGCCATGCCCACGCTCCCTGCCTGCACCGCCGTCAGCAGCGTGCTCAACGTCGAGCGGAGCATGTCGCCGGCGGTGACGTTCAACGAGGCGGCGACGAAGCCGGACACGGCGTCGGCCACGTCCAGCACCAGGGTGCACCACCAGAGGGAGGAGGCGGCGGCGACGAGGCCGAGGACCAGCCTCGGAACAAGCTCCCGCCACCCGGCCTGCTGCCGGCCCAGGTGCTCGCCCACGATGAGGGTCAGACCCATCCAGCCGAGGATGACCACCAGCGCTCCCGACGTTATTGCCCACACGACCATCCACGCCTGGCGCACCAGGACGTGGGCGTAGGTGAGGTCGGGCGGGGTGCCGGTGAGGATGTCGCTCATCGGCTACCGGTCCCCGCAGTTGTCAGCGTCGTCGCCGGACGCCCGCTCGACCACGCCGCACAGAGTCCCGTGTACTCCCTCGATCACCCAGCCGGCGAAGGCCCTGGCCCAGCGTCCGGGGTTGAGGGCGGCGAGAATCTTGTCCCAGATGCGCCCCGGCTGGTGCTCGGGAATCACGGCGTGGAAGGTCTGGGGTTCGGAGGTCGCGGTCTCCCGGACCAGCATCACCAGCAGGTAAGCCCGGTCCTTGTCCAGGTCGGGCTGCTCATCGAGCTTGGGATACTCCCACGAGTATTCCCAGCCGTCGGAGTGCTTCTTCTCGCCGCCGATGACGCGGTACATGCCCGTGATCCAGTCGCCGGTGTCGGCGTCGCGGACGCCGTAGAAGAGGACCTCGATCTGCCGGTCGAACCGCGGGCGGGCCACGAACTGGCCGTCCCCCTTGCGCTCCACGAACTCCCGGTCGGCGTTGACCAGGGTGAGCTCGTCTGGGGGCGGTGACTGGGCGAGGGCGAGGTTGCTCGTGGGGACGGCGACAAGCGCCGCCAGCAGCAGCGCGACTACCAGCGGAAAAATTCGTCCTGCCGACCGGAGATTCGATTTCAGCGGCAAGTTGTCCACCTCCCTGCGGTTTCGTGCGGCCCATCGGATCGAGGCCACCGCAGGAGAGTGTGAACAGGTCAGACGCCGAAAAAGACCTCACGCATGGTGGCACCATCCATGCCCTCTTTTCGGAGGCCGGTTTCGTGCAGTATTTGGGGTGTACAGGAAATGGACTTTGGTGACGAAGCGGCCTGGGTCGGGATTGCGTAGCGGAATCAGGGGCAATTCGCCCCCTACAGGAGGTGAACGGTAAGCAATCTGTCGAAAGGGCGGAGTCCGGTCTGGAATGACAAGAGAGGGCTTGAGGCGGGGGTGTCCGCACCGGGCAATTCGACGGCCCGATGACGCGAACCCGCTTGAGGTGGGGGTG
>VXPS01000183.1 GCA_009839425.1 Chloroflexota bacterium | reverse complement strand
AGCTGCCCCATCGTGACCGGTCCCAGGATGAAGCCCAGATGCGCGTCCGGCTCGCGGAACAGCTCGGCGAAGGAGCGCGCCAGCCCGTAACCGAGAAAGAAGACGCCCGCGAGCAGGCCGGGGCGCGCCCGCACCCGCTCCCTGAGCGCCAGCGCCAGCATGACGATGCCCAGCGCGAGGCCCTCCAGCGCCGCCTCGTAAAGCTGGCTCGGATGGCGCGGCAGCCCGGCCGGGTCGGAGGGGAAGACCATCGCCCAGGAGACGTCGGACGCCCTGCCGTAAAGCTCGCCGTTCACGAAATTGGCGAGCCGGCCGAGCAGCAGGCCTACCGGCGCCACCGCGGCCACGACATCCCCGACGCGCAGCACCGGCAGATCGTGGCGGCGGGCGAACAGGAAGACCGCGAGCACAACCCCGGCCAGGCCTCCGTGGAAGGACATGCCGCCCTGCCAGAGGAACAGCGCCTCTTCCGGGTTCAGCAGGTAGTAGCCGGGCTTGTAGAACAGCACATAGCCGAGCCGCCCCCCGGCGACCACGCCCAGCACCATCCAAGCGAGCAGGTCGTCCACCCGTTCGGCACGCATGAGGTAGGGCGGCAGCACGGCGAGGCGGCGCGCAAGCCGCCAGCCGACGATCAGGCCGACAAGATAGGCAAGCGCATACCAGCGGACCGCGAACGGCCCGAGTTCGACTGCGACCGGGTCGATAGCGGGAAACGGAACGACGGGAAGTATCACAGCCGGGACCCCGCCGGCCCGCCCCCGCCGGCGCGCCCCGTGACAAGCATCATTTCATGGCCCAACCTGGCGGCGGGGTCGAGAAGCTATGCCCGGAGTCGGACCCATGCAAACCGGAAAGCGAATCTTCGACGATCTGGCCCGCGTCGCCTCGGGCGCCGCCGGCGCGGCGGGCGCCGTTCGCGACGAGATGGAATCGATGCTGCGGGACCGTCTGCAAAGCATGCTCGATTCGATGGACCTGGTGCGGCGCGAGGATTTCGAGGCCGTGCAGGAGATGGCCCAGAACGCGCGCATGGAGCAGGAGCGGCTCGAAGCGCGCGTCGCCGCCCTGGAGGCCCGGCTGGCAGAAACCGGCAAGTGAGCGAAATCGTCGTCGAGTACCCCTATGACGAGCCGCCGCCGGAGGGCGCGGCGCGCAAGGTGGCCGAGGGGATATGGTGGGTGCGGATGCCGCTCCCTTTCGTGCTCGACCACATCAACCTCTACCTGCTGGAAGACGGCGACGGCTGGACCGTCGTCGATTGCGGGCTGAACAAGGACGGCGTGCGCGATCTCTGGGAGACGCTGATCCGCACTCTGCTTGCCGGGCGTCCGGTCCGCCGCGTGCTGGTCACCCATTTCCACCCGGACCATATGGGCCTCGCGCAATGGCTGCTCGCGCGCTTTTCCGAAGCGGAGCTCTGGATGAGCCTCGCGGAATGGCTCTGGTCGCATTTCGCTTTCGACGCCCGCGAACGCAACATGGAGGAGATGCTGCGCTTCTGGCGGCGCAACGGCATGGCCACCTCGACCGTGGACGCCATGCGCGGGCGCGGCAATTTCTACGCCCAGAACGTGGTCCGCCCGCCCATCGTCTATCGCCGCATCCGGGACGGCGACACCATCCGCATCGGCGAACGCGAATGGCAGGCGATCACCGGCTCCGGCCATTCGCCCGAGCATGTCTGCCTCGCCTCGCCGGAGTCCAAGCTGCTGATCTCGGGCGACCAGGTGCTGCCGCGCATCACGACCAATGTGTCCGTGCATTTCGTGGAGCCGGACGGCGACCCGCTGCAACAGTTCCTGGACAGCACCCGCGCCTTCGCCCACCTGCCCGACGACACCTTCACGCTCTGCAGCCACGACCGGCCGTTCTACGGCCTGCATGAGCGCCTCGCGCAACTGCGCGACCACCACCAGGTCCGCCTCGACGACGGCTGCGAAGCGCTCGCCGAGCCGCGGCACGCCATCGACCTGCTGCCGGTCTTCTTCCACCGGCCGCTGGACCTGCACCAGCAGTCGTTCGCCATCGGCGAGTCCATCGCCCATCTCCACAATCTCTGGCAGGCGGGGCGCGCCGAGCGCGAGCAGGGGCCGGACAGCGTCTTCCGTTTCGTCCGGGCGTGATGCCCGTGCGGGAGACCCTCTCCGCCCTGCTGGAGCGCGTCGCGGATGAAACGGGGGATACGCCGGCGCTCATCCATGGCGAAGAGGCCTGGAGCTACGCCGACCTTCTGGACCGCTCGCGCCGGGCTGCGGCGGCGCTGGCGGAACTCGGCGTCGGGCGCGGCGACAGGGTGGCCCTCTGGCTGCCGAACGTGCCGGCCTGGCTCGCGCTCTACTTCGCGCTCGGGCGCCTCGGCGCGGTCGCGGTGGCGGTCAACACGCGCTTCCGGGCGCTCGAAGTCGCCGACATCCTCTCCCGCTCCGGCGCGAAGGCGCTCGCCATGTGGCCGGGCTTCAAGGACATCGACTTCGCCGGCCTGCTGGCTGAGATCGGGGAGGACGCGCTCGCCGGCCTGGAGCGGGTGCTGGTCCATGACGAGGGCGAAGCGCCGGTCCCGGAGCGGGTGGCGGGCAAACCGGTCACGGCGGTGCGGGCGCTGTTCGAGTCCCCGCCCTTGCCGGAAGATCGGGCAACGCCAGATGACCCCTGCAATATCTTTACGACCTCCGGCACCACCTCGAAGCCCAAATTCGTGCTGCACGGCCAGGAGCCGGTGACGCGCCATGCCCGCGACTGCGTCGCCGCCTTTGGCTGGGACCGGCCGGGCGCGGTCAGCTACCAGGCGACGCCGCTCTGCGGGGTGTTCGGCTTCTCGACCATGATGGCGACGGTCGCCGCCGGCGCGCCGAACGTGCTGGCCCCGCTCTTCACGCCAGGCGAGGCCGCAGAGGCGGTCCGCCGCCACCGGGTCACGCATTTCATGGGCACGGACGACATGTATGCGGGGATGCTGGCCCTGCGCGAGGAGCCGGAGCCGTTCCCGAGCCTTCGCCTCTGCGGCTATGCGCTGTTCAACCCGACGCTGGAGGATTTCGCGGCGCGGACGCTCGCGCGCGGCGTGCCGCTGATCGGGCTATACGGCATGAGCGAGGTCGGCGCGCTGATGGCCGTGCAGAAGATCGACGCGCCGCTGGAGGACCGGCTCGCCGGCGGCGGCTATCCCGTCGCGCCGGAAGCGGTCGTGCGGGTGCGCAATGTCGAGACCGGCGAGCTCTGCCCGCCCGGCGTCTCGGGCGAGGTGGAAATGCGCTGCCCGAGCCTTTTCCTGCGCTATGAGGGCAACCCGGAAGCGACGGCCGCGGCGATGACCGAAGACGGCTTCCTGCGCACCGGAGACGCCGGCCGGATGCGCGTCGACGGCAGCTTCGTCTATGAGGCGCGCATGGGCGACACGCTCCGCCTCGCTGGCTTCCTCACCAGCCCGAGCGAGATCGAGGCGCATATCGAAACGCACCCCTCGGTCGCCGGCTGCCAGGTCGTCGGCGTCGCCACGCCCCGGGGCCCGCGCGCCTTCGCCTTCGTGCGCCCGGCGGCGGATTCCTGGGACGAAGCGGCGCTACTCGCCTGGTGCCGCGAGACGATGGCCAACTACAAGGTGCCCGTCCGCGCTGCCGCCATAGACGCCTTCCCCGTCACCCACAGCGCCAACGGCACCAAGATCCAGAAAGCCGAACTCCGCCGCATGGCGGTGACCCTGGTGAAAGATGCGGGCTAGAACCGGCTCGATGCAGAAAGCGGCGCCTGAAGCGCGGCCGGTAAGCGGCTGTGATGCTCGATCCATGCGCGGACATCGGACGAAATCCAGCCCACGGCGTCCAGAAGGCTTTCGTAGTCCTCCTTCAGGTCCAGACCGAAGATCGGTTCATGATGCGCAATCCGGTTTCGAAGCTGTCTCATGCGGTCCAGCCTTCGATGCACCACCCTGCGGGGACGACCCGGAAAGGCCTTGTGCAGGGCTGGACGCCAAAGCGTCCTGTCATAGTCGGCCTTGAGGCCGTCATCGATGTATCCGCCACGGCTTAGGAGCCGGACCCAGAAGCCGAGCGACATCGACGCCACGAACTGTTCCGAGGCACGAATGCGCACTCCAAGTTTCAGAGCGCTTGAGATGCTGGCGCGAGCGTTGCCGTCGAGGCCGGCAGCGGGGTTCATGTACCATCGATTGCCGTATCGTTTTGCAAGCTGTGCGTGCATTGCATTGCGTGCAACAACCTCGAGGGCCTGTAACGGACCATGGAAAGCGGCCCCGAGTGCTGCGTTTCGAGCATAATGGTGCAGAGCGGTAACGCGGTCTCCGCGGGCGGCATCCAGATAGGTTTGCATCCGCTCAGGGGAAAAGGCCTTCTCGAGTGCGTAGAAGGTATTGACATCTGTCATCCGGTAAACAACCTTGGGTCTTGTAACCCCCCGGGTCCGCCTCTGCTTCTAGCATGCGCCCGGGGTTTGCTCTTAAGGAGACAATCCTGAGTCCCGATACAGGGCTTACACCTATATCGTCCCACCCCTGTTCCATCGTTCAAATATAGCTCTCAACATGCAGCTTTGTCGCGAACGCGGAATGCTGTCCCGTGTGCTGAACGGCGGGATGCGCCGAAGCCAAAAACTTGGTACCCGGGTCCAAGTGTTGTCCCACAGGCAGGAATTGGAGTCCCGCGCGGATTCCGTGCAGACTGCGCGCGCCGAACACGGAGATAGACGAGTGGCTGGCTGGCGCGACGCCCTTCCTTCCAACGGCCTGCTTGCGGTGGTCAAGCGGGACTGCCCGACCTGTGTCCTGGTTGCGCCGGTGCTCGCGGAATTGGCGGCGGAGGGGACCGTTGCGGTCACGCAGGACGATCCCGCCTTTCCCGAGGGCGCGGACCCCCGGCACGACGGCGACCTGGAATTGTCCTACCGCCTCGACATCGAGACCGTGCCGACCCTGATCCGGTTCAGCGGCGGCAGGGAGGCCGGGCGCGCGATCGGGTGGAACAAGGCCGAGTGGCGCGCGCTTACCGGCCGCGCCGAACTCGGCGAGAGCCTGCCGGAAAACCGGCCCGGATGCGGCTCCCTGTCCGTGGAGTTCGGGATGCCGGAAAGACTGGCGGTGCGCTTCGGCGACATCCCGCTCAAGGCGCGGCGGATCACCGTCGAGGACCATGACGATCCGATGGAGGCGGCCTTCAACCGCGGCTGGACCGACGGGCTGCCGATCGTGCCGCCGACGGACCTGCGCGTCGCCCGGATGCTGGCCGGCACCACGCGCGCGGCCGATGAGATCGTCGGGGAAATCCCGCCCAATCTCATCCCCTGCACGGTGGAGAAGGCGGCCATCAATGCCGTCATGGCAGGCTGCCGGCCCGAATATTTCCCGACCGTGCTGGCGGCGGTGGAAGCCGCGCTGATGCCGGGCTTTTCGATGCACGGCCTGCTCTGCACGACCCATTTCGCGGGGCCGGTTATCATCGTGAACGGGCCCGTCGCGCGGCGCATCGGCATGAACTGGGGCCTGAACGCGCTCGGCCAGGGAAACCGCGCCAACGCCACCATCGGCCGGGCCTTCCAGCTCATCGTCCGCAATGTGGGCGGCGGGCGGCCGGGCGAAATCGACCGGGCGGCGCTCGGCAATCCGGGCAAATACACCTTCTGCTTCGCCGAGGACGAGACCGACCCGGACTGGACGCCGCTCTCGGTGGCGCGCGGCATCCCGCCGGGCAGGTCCGCCGTCACCCTCTTCCACGGCGAGGGGGTGAGCGGCTTCGTGGACCAGAAGAGCCGCACGGCGGAGGAGCTGACGACCTCGCTTGCGCACTATCTCTGGCATGTGAACCACCCCAAGCTCTGCGAGTTCGGCGGGGCGCTGCTGGTGCTCTCGCCGGAGCACTACCTCATCTACAAGTCCGAGGGCTGGGGCCGGGAAGAAATCCACAACGCCCTCTGGACCGCGCTGAAACGACCGGGACGCGACGTCGTGCGCGGCGCCGGCGGCCTCGCCGAAGGCCTGGAGCCCGGCCGGGAGGACGAAATCATCGACAAGTTCCGCGAACCCACCTTCCTGATTACGCGCGCGGGCGGGCCGGCGGGCCTGTTCTCGGCGGTCATAGGCGGGTGGACCGGAATGCGGATGACCGGAGAAGTCGATCCTGTAACGAAGGAGATCGGACCATGACGGAACCCTATGCGATGCGGGACCCGACGGCGGAAACGGAGCCGGCCTACCGGCAGACCGTCGTGCCGCCGGCAAGCCTCGACGGCCTCACCATCGGCCTGCTGTCCATCGGCAAGGAGCGGTCGGTGGAGTTCCTCGACGCGGTGGAGGAACGGCTGGCCGCCCAGGGCCTGAAGGTGATGCGCTTCGCCAAGCCGACGCACACCAAGCCCGCCCCACGCGGCGTTATCCAGGACCTTGTGGAGCGTTGCGACATCGTTGTCGAAGGGCTTGCGGACTGAGGCTCGTGCACGTCGTGCAGTTTGCATGACATCATCGAGCTCGACCGCCTGGGAATGCCCGGCTGCGCCATTGCGACCGAGGAGTTCCGCAACGCCGCCGCCGCGCAGGCCGACGCCATGGGCGTGCGCCCGGCCGTGGTGTTCGTGGACCACCCGATCCAGAACCGCACGCCGGAGGAGCTGACGGACATCGCCGACCGGGCCATCCAGCCGATCCTCGCCGCCATCCGCAGCGGGTAGCAATCGGGTTCCCGAAGATTTGGCGCAGCATTCCTTCGGACTGCGTCGTATTTGGCACCGACCCCACAGCCGTCACCCCGGACGGCGCGCCAGCGGCGATCCGGGGGCCAGCCTCGGCTCTCGCGGCAGCTTCAGCGGTCGATCCTGTTCTTCACCGGCTGCGGCAGCCTCGGCAGTCCGACCAACTCTCCACCGGCTGCGGCGGCATCCCCGGGGCGGCGGGGGG
>VXPS01000193.1 GCA_009839425.1 Chloroflexota bacterium | reverse complement strand
GAGATGTTAAAACGACACCGGCCTGCCGGGGCGGCGCGCGCCGGACGCGCGCCGGCTCTGGTACCTCGGCTACGTGATGACGTCCGACGAGACGGTCAAGGAAGTCCGGCTGTTTGACCTGGGCGGCCACCTGCTCGACCAGTACCGCCGCACCTTCGCCCGCTTCTACCGCGAGAACCGCAAGCTCACCATCTCCCGCGAGAGCGTCACCTTTGTGCTCGGCATCCTCTCGGCCGGCACCGCCTCCGGGCTCTACATCTTCGTAGCGCTGGCCACTATCGCCGGCCGCCTCACCCTGGGCGACCTGACGCTCTATCACCAAGCGCTGGTCCAGACCCAGGACCGGCTGCGAATGATCTTCGCCAGCGTGAACTCGATGTACGAGGCCAATCTGTTCCTCACCAATCTCTTCGACTTCCTGGCCTTCGAGCCGGATATCCGCCCCGATCCCGGCCGCCACGCGGTTCCCCGCCCCATCCAGGACGGGATCGAGCTCCGCGACGTCAACTTCAGCTATCCGGGCGTTCGCGAACCGGTGTTGCGCGGCATCAACCTGAAGGTGAACAAAGGCGAGACCATCGCGCTGGTCGGCGCCAATGGCGCGGGCAAGACCACCATCGTCAAGCTGCTGACCCGGCTCTACGACCCATCCGCCGGCCGGGTGTTGATCGACGGGCTCGACATGCGCGTCTACGACGTGGCCAGCGTGCGCAGCCAGATCGGCGCGATCTTCCAGGACTTCGTGCGCTACCACGCCACCGCCGGCGACAACATCGGCTACGGCAACCTGCCGCTGAAGGACACGCCCGGGCTGGTCGAGTCAGCCGCCCACCGCAGCGGCGCCGCCGAGGCCATCGAGGGCCTGCCCCGCACCTACGACACCACCCTGGGCCGCTGGTGGGGCGACGGCACGGAGCTTTCCGGCGGCGAGTGGCAGAAGATTGCCCTGGCCCGCGGCTACATGCGCGACGCCCAACTGCTGATCCTGGACGAACCCACCTCGTCCCTTGACGCCCGCTCCGAGTACGAGGTCTTCCAGCGCTTCAAGGAACTCGTGGCCGGACGCATGGCCGTGCTCATCTCGCACCGTTTCTCCACGGTGCGCATGGCCGACCGCATCTACGTGATCGAGGATGGCCGCGTCTCCGAGCACGGCACCCACGAGGAACTCATCGCCCTCAACGGCACCTACGCCACCTGGTTCGGCATGCAGGCCTCCGCCTATCAATAGCCAGCCGGGACGCCGGCCCGTACGATCGCAGCCAGGAATCCTGTAGGAGGCGTGTGATGTCTGAAACAGCGACGTTGAAGGTTGGTGACGAGGCTCCGGACTTCGAGCTTCCATCGAAGCCCAGGGGTGAAGAACCATTCAAGCTGAGCGACCACCGCGGCTCGACCGTGGTGATCAACTTCGTGCCGGCCGCGTTCTCGCCGACGTGCAGCAACCAGCTCCCCATCATCGAGGAGAAGCTGGCCGGTCTCGAGGGCACGGTGACGGTCGCGATCTCCACGGACAACGGCTGGTCGCAACAGGCCTGGGCCGAGCAGACCGGCGTGAGCTATCCCGTGCTGAGCGACTTCAACCCGCTCGGGGCCACGGCCAGCGCCTACGGCGTGCTGCTGGAGGGCATGAATATCGCCAATCGCGTGGTCATCGTGGTCGACGCGGACGGCAAGATCGCCCACATCGAGACCGCCCCGGACGTGCCGGAACTGCCCGACTACGACCCCGTGATGGCCTGCCTTTCGGGCTAAGGCCCAGGGGCGTCAGCATCCATGGGCCGGCCCGTCGCGGCCGGCCTAGCCCATCCTGCGGGCGCTAGAGGCCTGGTTGTGCGTTCGGGTGCGCGCGAGTGGTCCTTCGGCGGGCGTGGTTGTGGCGCTAGCGCCCTACCTGGAAGTCGGCTTCGGCAGGAACGGAATGAGCGAGTTGGCCAGTGCCGAGATGTTCCGGCTCTGCACCCACACGGTGCCCATGCCCTGGAACTTCATCACCAGGCCCTCGCCGCCGCCGATCAGCGAGCGGATGCCGCCGACCTTGCCGATGCTGTAGTCCACGCCTTCCGTGAAGGCCACCATGTGGCCGGTGTCCACCACCAGTTCGGATCCGTGCGTGACTTCCAGTTCCTTGACCGCGCCGTAGGAGTCGAACCAGATCGTGCCGCCGCTGTCGGTGTGGGCGCGCAGCAGGAACAGGCCCTCGCCGCTGAACAGACCGCGCCCGCCCGAGAAACTGGTGTCCAGCTCCACGCCGCCCGTTGAAGCCAGGAAGGAGCCTGACTGGACGATCAGGCTTTCGCCCCCGCGCAGTTCATGACCCACGATGTCACCCGGCACCGGCGGCGCGAGGCTCACCCAGCCGTTTCCGGGACCCTCGCGTGTGAAGGTGTTCACGAAGAAGGACTCGCCGCCCATCATGCGCTTCAGGCCGCCGAATACCCCGCCGCTGCCCATGCCGGTGGTCATCTCCACGTCCTGCTGGGCCACCATGGCCCCCGGCTCAGCCTTCACCGACTCGCCGCTGGAAAGCTCCAGCGTCAGCATTGTGTAGGCCGGGTTGTACTCGATCTCGGTGCGCATATTTGAATCTCCAGGTTCACTCGCTACAGCCAGTGTAGGCGCGCCTGGCGGGGTTTTCGGGCGTAGCCGACCAGTGCGTCTATCTCCTTGCCAGTCGGACAGCCGCAGGTTCCGCATCCTCGTCTACCAAAGTACGACGCCGCGCAAATGGGGATTCAACGCCGCGTTGTGATCTCCGCAACAGGCCAGACGGTGTCCGGTTCAAGGCGTCCAGTGCTTGTTGCGCCTCCTTCAATTGATCTCCATCCACGAGCGGATTGGACTCAATCAACTGCTCGAGTTTGCGCCGTTTGGCCATGGCTCCCTCCCTCAGACTGTCTGCCGGTACCACGAATGTGTATGAACTGCACCTTGATGACCACGCCGTGCCAAGTAATCGACCAATAATTCATAGTACCTCTTAAGGGCGTCTCGTACGTCGCACTTCGCATCGAAATCTTCTATTACGAGCTTTAGTTCCTCGCGAAGCTTCTCCATATTAATGCCTCGGCTGTGTGAGTGCCAGCGTTCAGGATTATTCAACGACCTTGCAATTTCTTCTGCGCGCTCCTCCTTCATGGCGTCAGTGACGCATTTGCCCCGCGTCTCAGTCTTCTTCCAATTCTTAAATTTATAACGAACGAGCCATTGCTTCAGTAGTGAAACCGACAGTTCACGCTCCTGCTCGTATGCGTAGAGATCGGCAGGGTCAAATTTTTCAATGAGATAGGCCAACTCCGCTGTTGATAGCTGTCCATTTCTGGACTTTTCCACTAGTCGTTCGTACTGCACCAAGTATCCTGTTGCAGGAGTTAGATGGTCGCTCTCAGGACGGAGAACTTGCGGATCGATCGGTCCCAGGGTAGAGAAATAATTCATCCAAATTGCGTCTCCAGACATTACGAGAACCGTTCCCGCTGACATTGCAAAATTTGGAACGAAGAAATCAACCTCTTCATAGGCATTCCTTAATGTATTTGCAATTCTCTCTGTTGTCTCCACATATCCACCGTGTGTTTCGAGAATGAACGCAAGCTTTTGTCGGCGGTTGGTACGACGCTCACATGCATCGCGGACTACAGTGTCTGCTCCGAAGGCGATTGGTCCTACATACGTTAGGACATCTGCACACAGCACTTGTTCGAGCCTTTGAAGCCGTTCGCCTAGAAGTTGCTCAATTGCGCGGTTGGAGTCAGTGATGGGCGAGGGGTTGACTTCGGGCACTTGCTTAAGCTCTCTTCCGCCGTGACCACCGCGCCTGGGCTGCAATCTGTGCGATTTCGCGGCGCCGCTCAGGGCTGAGCTTTCTTGCCCGTGCCTTCCCGCCCTTGAGGCCGCCGAGTCGACCGAGTGCGACGGCATGAGGGTTCTTTGGTCGGTGACGGTGGAGCTCCGGCGTATCACTTTCCGATTCTGTGGTCACGAAATCTCCTTTGGTTGGGTCTCCTATGTCGGGGGGCTGCAACGGATCGGCCTTCAAGAGGCGTATGCTTGAGCGGTTGAGCATTGGCAAAGGCTAGCATCCGTCGGGTCCACAGAATACGCACTTCATCGGCGGCGTGGGCCCATTTCGACTGTCACCAGAAAGTATACACACACAGCCGACTGCATCGCAAGCATTCCTAGGTTCGACGCAGACTGACAGCCCCCCATCCGTGCGTAACAATCAATCCAGCTTTCGTTGCCTTACCAAGAGAGGTTTCCCTTGCAGTTCCCCAATCCAGTTCGACTGAAGATCCAGGCCGGAGAGCCCTCCTACGGTTCGTTCCTGAACCTGGTCTCACCCATCGCCGCCGAGGCTCTCGTCGTCGCCGGCTACGAGTGGCTGGCCGTGGACGTGGAGCACGCCCAGTGGGACATCGGCGCCACCACCGAGGCCTTCCGCGCCATCGAGTCCCGCGGCGGCATTCCCATGGCCCGCGTGGAATCGCACGATCCGGTTGTCCTGGCCCGCACGCTGGACGCCGGGGCCATGGGCGTGATCGTTCCCCACGTCAGCACCGTCGCCGAGGCCGAGGCCATCGCCGACGCCTGCCGCTATCCGCCCATCGGCCACCGCTCCGCCGGCTCCGGCCGCGCCACCATCAACATGGCCGACCGTGACCGCATCAACGACGAGCTGCTGGTCTGCCCGCAGATCGAGGACATGGAGGGCGTCAACAACATCGAGGCCATCATGGCCGTGGACGGCATCGACGTGGCCTTCATCGGGCCCAACGACCTGGCCATTTCGATGGGTCTCAGCACGTCTCAGGCCTTTGTGGACGCGGACCACGTGGCCGCCATCGACGCGATCCTGGCCGGTGCGCAGGCCAACGGGAAGCCGGCCGGCACGCCGATTTCGGACGTGGCCAAGGCCCGCGAACTGGTTGAGCAGGGCTTCACTCTCATTGACTTCGGCAACGATCTGCGCATGCTCAGCACCGCCGCCAGCGACGCCCTCGCCGGCATGAAGGCCTGACGCCGGCGGCCATGAAATACGTCACCAACGACAAGGTCGCCGTCATGGGCGCGGCCGGCGCCGTGGGATCCAACATCGTCCAGTCCCTGCTGGCCACCGGCGCCGCCAACCGCATCGCCATGTACGACCCGTTCGGCCCGGGCCTGCAAGGCGCCGCGGCCGAGATTCACCACTGCGGCTTCCCCGAGGCCGAGGTCACCTGGACCACGGACGTGGCGGAAGCTCTGACCGGCGCGGCCTACGTGCTCAGTTCCGGCGGTGCGCCGCGCCGCGAGGGCATGACGCGCGAAGACCTGCTGCGCGGCAATGCCGAGATCGCCGCCCAACTGGGCCGCGACATCGCCGCCAACGCGCCGGAGGCGAGGCTGGTCGTGATCGTCTTCAATCCGGCCGACGTCACCGGGCTGGTCACGCTCGTTCACTCGGGCCTGCCCGCCTCCCGCGTCAGCACCCTGGCGGGCCTGGACAGCACCCGCCTGCAGACGCGCCTGGCCGAACACTTCGGCGTGCCTCAGTCCCGCGTCACCGGCTGCCGCACCTACGGCGGCCACGGCCAGGAAATGGCGCTGTTCAAGGGCGAAACGCGCATTGACGGCGTGCTGCTGAACGACGTCATCGCCGGCGCCACGGTCAACGGCGTCGGGCTGGACGCCGACGGCTGGCAGAGCATTCGCCAGGACGTGCTGGACGGCGGCTCCCGCATCATCAAGCTGCGCGGACGCTCGTCGTTCCAGTCGCCCGGCCACCAGACGGCCATGATGGTGCACGCCACCGCCGGCGGATCCACCTTCGAGTGGCCCTGCGGCGCCTACCTCACCGGTGAGCCGTACTCGCACGTGATGATGGCCATGCCGGCCGAACTGGGGCCGGACGGCGTGAACTGGTCCATCCCGCAGGGCGACGCCGCCGAACTGGCCGAACTCGACGCCGCCTATGCCCACCTGCAGGCGCTGCGCGACGAAACAATCGACATGGGCATCATCCCGCCCATCGACGAGTGGTTCGCCGTCAACCCGAACCTGGCCTGAGTCCGGCTAGCTGAGGATTCGCAGCACCTCTTCCGGCATCAGCCGCCCGACATTGGTGGCGCTATACACCGCGTGTTCAACGCGGCGGTCGGCGTCCAGCACAAAGGCCGTGGCCTGGTGCGACTGCCGGTCCTCGTTCCGGTAACCCCCCAGGATGTCCACCGAATCCGGGTAGGCCAGGTCGCCCACCAGCGGTACGTCCACCTGCAAACGTTCGCGCGTCGCCGCGGCGTCGGCTGCCGAATCGACCGACAGGCCCACCACCTGCACGCCCAGCGCGGCAAAGGCGTCCAGCACGTAGCTATAGGCGACCAACTGCCGCCGGCAATGCGATCACCAGTGGCCGCGGTAGAACAACAACACCGCCGGCCCCGCGTCCAGGTCGTCCGGTATGCGGGCCGGCCGCCCGTCGTCCCAGCGCCCCGTCAGTTCCGGAAATCGGTCGCCCACGTTCAGTCGCGTCATGCCGGTCATCCTCTCCAGCGCAACACCCGCAGCGTGGCGGCTCCTCAATCGCCGGTCAACTCCGGGCCGCTCCTCTTCCCGCCGCCGCTCCGGTCTGCCAGAATCGGGAAGCCCGTTTCTCCCGTGCGAGAGTGAATCCCATGACAACCGAACAGCCCGCCATCACCGCCTACCTGAAGCCCGTCTGTGGCTGGAGCGCCGGCGTGCGCGCCGTGATGGACAAGTACAGCCTGGACTACGAGGACAAGGACATCATCAACAACGCGGCCAACTACTACGAGATGGTCGCCAGGAGCGGCCAGCCGCTCTCACCCTGCGTGGTCGTTGACGGCCGCATGCTGGCCGACGTCAGCGGGGAGGAAGTCGAAGCCTGGCTGGCCGACAAGGGCTATAT
>VXPS01000347.1 GCA_009839425.1 Chloroflexota bacterium | reverse complement strand
CGCCCGGAAAGTGCTCAATTTCTGCAACCCTAAAAAGGTCTGCTGTTACTAGTGTTTGCTGGTCGTCGTCGGCTTGCTCGTCCCGGCGGAGATGCTCAATGATCCGCTCTCTCGGAACCAATGTATCGCCTTGCGTGGCAGCCGTCTCAAGTTCGCGAATTGACAGAGCCCGGAGCCGGCGGGCGTCGATCGGCGTATCGACCCGCGTGGGCTCAGGAATCGGAAACTGCTCCCTGAAGGATGAAGCCGGAAACACGCCACGGTCGACAGCGCTGATCGCAACCGGAGTCAATGACAGGCGAGTGGTCTCGTACAGAAGATATGGGTTGCGGATGAAGTCTGCATCTTCGAGTTCGACGCCAAGCGAACGCCTTTCCTCTGGCACCGCCAATGACTTCGCCTGCTCAGCGGTGAGGTCGACGCGGCTCAGTAGCTCGAGAAATGCCCGACGCTCGTCGGACATCATTCTCCATGCCTTTGACGTTGTGGTGTCAATGCGCCTGGCGAGTTCTAGCGGGAGGTGACTAGACGGCGATTCAAGCAATGAGAACCATACCGACCACGGCGATTCGTCTTCTTTCGATAATTCGCTCAGAGCCTGCGCGACGAGATTTCCCATCGAGACACCACAGGCGTAGAGCACCGCACCCAGACCGGGAAACGGCCCACGCTTCTGCCAGAGTCTGCCAAGTTCCTTGTCAATCCACGCTTCCTGCCTCCGGATGTCCGCGCCGAACAGCTCTGCAGACTTAAGCAGAGCTGCGCGCATTACCTGCAATGCCTCGATGGCTGAGTCATCGCTTACATGCTCGGTCGCGTATGAGAACTCGGTAAACCGATGCTCCGGCGTGAATGCAACCACCTCGGCTGGGTCAAAGGCTTCACCGTCCTGCGACTTTTCTAAGGCTTCGTGGTATGGCAAAAGAAAGCCGTCGACGAAGTCTGGCCGAATCGAATGGCCAAGCATCCGCTCCCAAAGCATGCTGCGTAGCTTTCCATCAGTGTTGCCGTCATATAGGTATTCGGTCATGGATCCAATGGATTTCACTCGGCCCACTCCGACGAGGATCCGTCGCCCTGACGCCTCTTCCACAAGCGGAACCTGCTTGGCATAAAAGAATACGAGCGAGGATTCCTCCTCGACCTGAGCCCAGAACTTCCTTAGCAGGGCTTGGTGATTTCGAAAGTCCTGCCACCAGATCGTCCGGAAGTTGAGCGTCGGCTCCCACTCTTCGCTCACTTCATCTAAGGGACAGTGCTCTTGAAGCTCCTCGAAGAATCCCTTCATCATCCACCTGAACGGGACCGCAGGCGCGGCGTAGGGCGGGTAGTTGAGAGGCGTGGGCATGAAATGACCGTGGGGCCCACTGTCGTCCCGACGGTAGGGGTGCTCGTGGCTCCTTACGAAGCCTCGCGGGCTCATGAACGCCACGCGCTCTGTCGCGCAGGGAGGCAAACTCCCCGTATGCAGGTCTCCGAAGTGACGTCCCGCGTGTCTCGCCTCGGTGATCTCGTCTTTTGATTTCGCGATGCCCTTGAGCTTCAAGCATGCGGAGTTGTCGTCGGGAGATGCGCACACAGCACCGTTCCAGCCGCTGTCGTGCCATGGCACGCGTACAGACAGGTGACGAATCGGAAAGTTGAGTTCTGCGGACATCTGTTCGGTTTCTCGATCCTCTTGAACGGCGGCAACTTGAGCAGCTAGCGTCGGGAATTCCCGCTTCGGTCGCGCAAGTTGGTCGCGGGGGCGCTGACGTCTGGTTTCTTTATCCCGAGCAAGTCACTACTAGCTTTAGGAAGATACCAAGACTGACCCCGCTTAGGTGCAGGCAGCGAATACGCAGATCATGGCGGAGCCTATAGACCACAGCAGCTTGTGACTCGGACGATCCTTTGGTGGCCGCAACTCCTTGACTCACTACCCTCCCTCCGAGACTTGTCGTTGGGGCCCGGGATTGGAAGCGTCGATTGCCATCGTTTCGTCCTCACTGACACCAGTTCAGTCAAACGGTCCTTGGTTCAGCGGACACTATCGAGCTGGCAGCTGGCTGGCTTGCGGGTTGGTGAGCATGAAGCCGCGGTAACCGTGGCGGGCTATCTCGTTGCATTTTTGGCGGTAGGGGCCGACGCCGCCGGGGTAGGGCATGAAGACGCGGGGTTTGCCGGGGATGTTGGCGCCGAGGTACCAGGAGTTGGCGTGGACGTAGAGGGTGGTTTTGGCGACTTCGTTGACGTGGGCGACCCAGGCTTCTTCGGCCCGGGGGTCGGCTTCGGCGGTCTCCACGTCCCGCTGGCGCATCCAGGCGATGAAGTCGGCGATGAAGTCGATGTGCTGTTCGATGCTGACGGGCATGTTGCTGAGGACGGAGGGGCTGCCGGGGCCGGTGATCATGAACATGTTGGGGAAGCCGGCGACCTGGAGGCCGAGGTAGGTCTTTGGGCCTTCCGACCATTTCCGGCGTAGCGCCAGGCCGTTGCGGCCGCGGATGTCGATCTTGAAGAAGGTGCCGGTCATGGCGTCGAAGCCGGTGGCGAAGACGATGATGTCGAGCTGGTAGTCCCGCTCGGAGGTGCGTATGCCGGAGGGGGTGATCTGCCGGATTGGGGTGCTCCGCAGGTCGACGAGGTGGACGTTGTCGCGGTTGTAGGTGGCGTAGTAGCCGGTGTCGAGCAGGCCGCGCTTGGCGCCGAACGGGTGGTCGTGAGGGAGGAGCTTTTGGCAGGTTTCGGGGTCCTTGACGATCTGGCGGATCTTGTTGCGGATGAAGTCGGCGGCGGTGTCGTTGGCGGCGCGGTTGGTCATGAGGTCGGCGAATGAGCCGCCGCTGAATTCGTAGCCGCCCTTGTCCCACTGCTCCTCGTAGATCCGGGTGCGCTCGGATTCGGTGACGTCGAGGGCGGATTGCCCGATGGGTGCGCGCCCGCCGCCGCCCTGGCTCCAGCGGGCTTGCTCGAGGATTTCCTCGTAGTTGGGCTTGACTTCTTCCTCGATGAACCGGCGGTCGGCGGCGCGGTGGCGGGCGGGGACGGTGAACTGGGGGGTGCGCTGGAAGACGGTGAGGCTGCTGGCCTGTTTGGCAATGACGGGGATGGACTGGACACCGCTGGAGCCGGTGCCGATGACGCCGACGCGTTTGCCGGAGAAGTCAACGGGTTCGTGGGGCCAGGCGCCGGTGTGATGCCAGTCGCCCTGGAAGGAGTCCAGGCCCTCGATCGGCGGGACGTTGCTGGTGGAGATGCAGCCGATGGCGGTGATGAGGTACTGGGCGGTGACGCGTTCGCCCCGGTCGGTGGTGATCTCCCAGCGGTTGGTGTCCTCCTGAAATACGGCGGCGGTGACGGGAGTGTTGAATTGGATGTTGCGACGGAGGTCGAAGCGGTCGGCGACGTGTTCGAGGTAGGAGAGGATTTCGGGCTGTTCGGGGTACTTGCCGCTCCAGGTCCAGTCCTGGAGGAGCTCCTTCGAGAACGAGTAGCAGTAGATGTAGCTCTCGGAGTCGCAGCGGGCGCCGGGGTAGCGGTTCCAATACCAGGTGCCGCCGACGCCGCTGCCGGTCTCGTAGACCTGGACGGAAAGGCCCATGACGTCGCGCAGGCGGTAAAGCATGCCGAGGCCGGAGAAGCCGGCGCCGATGACGACGGCGTCGAAGTCGCTACGGTCCTTGCTGCGGGCCATCTTGTGCCTCTGCACCTCCCGGTCCCTGACCCTGCGACATCCACACAACCTTGGTTTGCGACCAATGTACGAGGAATCGGGTTTCCGCGCGGTTCGTGCTCCCCAGGAACGGAAGAGTGTGAGTGCCTTGACTCGCGGCAAGCCGCCCGATGCATCCCGCCGGTGGGGAGTGCTTTCGTGCATGCCAGCCCAGAACATGGACCCTGGGCAGCCAAGCGGTATCCGGCGCGGCGGCTCCAATTCCACCGGTACCCGCGACAGCGCGTTGCCGAGTTTCCGCGGCGCGGCCGAGGGCGAGTTGGCTATCCGACACGCGCGGCCTCATGCGACCAACCGATCGAAGGGTATGGCCTGGATCTGGCGGTGCTTCGCTAAGCTGCCGAGACCGTCCGATCTGCAGGAGACGGACATGTCACGGCACCTCTCGATCGACGATCTGCTTCGGATTCGGTACCCGACGGAGAGCGTTCCACCTCGCCTTTCACCCGACGGCCGGTTCCTTGCGCTGACTGTCGCGCCGGCCGTTGCCAGCCACGAACCCGGCACGTCAGGGCAATTCGACGCCCGCAACGTTCCAGTGACCGTCCTCGGCAGCGAATTAACGGTGATCGATACCTCAGACGGCTCGCAGTGGCAGCCGTTTCCTGACGCCGAGGTTTCCTGGGGCGGCCAGTGGTCGCCCGACGGCTCAATGCTGGCGGCCTATGTGGTGATGGGCGGCCCTGCCTGCCTGGGCATCCTGCATCTCGCCGATCGCCGATTGCGGCTGCTCCGGAATGCGCTCGTACGGCCGTTCTTTGGCTTTGAGCTTCCGGTATGGACGCCTGACAGCCGACTCGTTGTCGCAAAGCTCTGGCCAGCCGATGAGGCGTTCCTCGGCGACAGGCCGAACAGCGCCACCGAAACCAGCGCCTCAGACATTGTGGTGTTCTCGCATGACCCCGATTCGCACGGCGACGACCAGGCGCCCGTGCAGTTACTCAACGAACGCTATGGCTGCGACTTCGGCATCGTCGATGTCAGCACACATGAAGTCCGCAGACTCGCTGAGAAGTGGAACACCGTCGGTGGCTGGCGCATGTCGCCCGATGGGGCGGCGGTTGCCGTCCCTGTGATCGTCGGGCAGGAGGTGGCTCATCAGCAGTGGATCAGCGACCTGATGGTCGTGCCGCTCGGTGGCGCCGAGCCTCGAGCCATCGCGCACGGCGTGACTTTCGACTATGGGCAGAGCTTTAGCTGGTCACCCGATGGCGCCGGGATCGCCTTCACGACCTCCGACCTGCCATATGCCACCGGTGAGCGCCCGAAGGGTCGACTCTTTGTGGCCGATGCCAAAGGCCGGCGGCAGCCACTGGACGTGTCAGCCGATGTCGGTGACGACCTGCGTCAGGCCTACGAGCACCCGCGCTGGAGCGCCGCCGGCGACGAGATCTTTTGCCTCGTGGCGGATGGGGTCTGGTGTGTCTGCGCCGACGGGTCCGGCGCTCGCAAGACCGACGTGGACGAGGCGAAGACGCTGACGAGTTGGATTCAGCCACCCGACGATCAGGTATTGCGTGCGCCAGCCGACGGCAGTCTGGCGCTTTTGCTTCGAGATACGACCTCGCAGGCGCTCGAAGTGGTGTCCATCGACGGCACCGACGGCAGCAGCAAACCACGCACGGTGCTGCACAAGCGCTACGTCGCTCGCGGAGAAACGCTTGGCCTGGAGGTCGACTGGCGCAGCCAGACGGCGTATTTGCAGTTGGAGGCGACCGAACATCCGCCGGAGATTTGGCGGCTTGACCTGACGACCGGTGAAGCCAGCCGTCTGGCCTCGCTCAACCCCAGCCTGCAAGGCCAACAATTCGGTTTGAAGCGCCTGGTTGAGTTCCCCGACGCCGACGGCGAAGAGCGCCAAGCGTCCTTGTTGCTGCCACCCGACTACGTCGACGACACGCAGGTTCCAATGCTCGTGGTCGTCTACGCCGGGACTGAGAGCTCGCCGCGGATCCACAGCTTCGGGTTGCGGCCGTGCCTGTGCCTGGCCGACGCCTATCTCTTTGCGTCGCTCGGATATGCGGTGTTGTTGCCGGACATTCCCCTTGGACCCCGAAATCCGCGCCGCGCCATCCCGCGCAGCGTCGTGCCGGCCGTCGATCGGGTCGTCGAGCTGGGATTCGCCGATCCGAAACGAATCGGCGTCCTAGGCCATAGCTACGGCGGCTATAGCGTGTTGGCGCTCATCAGCCAAACCGATATGTTCTCGGCTGCCGTGTCCAGTGCGGGGGTGGTCAATCTCGCGAGCTTCTATGGGGCCCTGAGCGTTGGCGGCGATTCCAGCTGGCTTGGGTGGTCCGAAAGCGGCCAGGCACGACTGGGAGGAAGCCTCTGGGAGAATCGCGACGCGTACATTGAGAACTCGTCGTTGTTCTTTTTGGACCGCGTCACGACACCGCTGCTGATGTTCAGTGGCAACGATGACACCGGCGCGTTTGCGCAAGCGAGCGAAGCCTTCAGCGCCTTGCGTCGACTCGGCCAGCGTGTCGAACTCCGGAACTACAGGGGCGAAGGCCACTGGCCCGGTAGTTGGTCGGAACCGAATCTGCGGGATGTGCTCGACCGGACCATTGCCTGGTTTGACGAGCATCTGGCACCGAACACCGGCTCCACGGGCTCATCAGACTCCGGCTGTTGGACCGACGCCACGATCCCCGAAGCATTCGAGCGGCCAACACGGACCCAATCCGGCAGGGAAACTCGACCTGCGGCCGACGATTGCCCGCAAGGGCGGGACGTGATGGGGCGTTGCGAGACCCCGGGTTCCTCGGTCTAGCGGAAGGTTTGCATCTTGTAGTTGCCGCTGGCGTCTTTTTCGGCGCCGGGGAAGTTGTAGCCGTCGCGGGTTAGCTTCTTTTCCTCGCCGCAAGCGGCCAGGACAGAAAGCGCGGCGGTGGAGGCGGCGAGGAGGAGGCCGAGACGGCGGCGGGAGAGGTGGCCGGTGCGGCGGGGGGTGGGTTCATGGCTGTGAGCCAGGTCGTTCATGTCGTGTCTCTCGTACGGGTGGGCGTCGGTGCGTCCGGCGGTGGGTTCGCTCCCTAATTTACAAGCCCCAGACCGGGGCGGGGTTGGCGTTGGGGCCGCCGGCTCCAGTTCAGCGCCGGGCGTAGGCGCTATTGGGCGTTGCGCATCTGGTAGTTGCCGGTGCTGTCTTTCCTGGCGCCGGGGAAATCGTAGTTATAGCGGGTGAGTTTCTTCT
>VXPS01000344.1 GCA_009839425.1 Chloroflexota bacterium | reverse complement strand
CGCCCAGGCCAACGACGTCGCCCGGCGTCTCTGGCCAGCCGATCTCTCCCTCTGGCCACAGAACACACTCCTCCAGAACCAGATCGCCCACCGCCTGGGCTGGCTGCGCGTGGCCGAAGCCATGCGCGCCGGCGTCTCGGACCTGGCCGCCTGGAGCGCCGAAGTCGCCGAACAGGTCGACGACGTGGTCCTCCTGGGCATGGGCGGCAGCAGCCTCGCGCCGGAGGTCATGGCCGCCGTCATCCCGCAGGCCGAGGGCTCGCCGCAACTCACGGTTCTCGATACGACTGACCCCTCCGCCATCCGCCGCGTCGAGTCCGGCCTTGACCTCGACCGGTCGCTGTTCATCGTTGCCAGCAAATCCGGCGGCACCCTCGAAACCGCCACCCTTGCCGAGTACTTCTGGTCGCGCTACTCCGCCGCCGCCGCGGCGCCCGGCCGCCACTTCGTCGCCATCACCGATCCCGGGACCAGCCTGGCGTCACTCGCGCAGGACCGCGCCTACGCCCGCGTCTTCCTCAACCCGCCCGACATCGGCGGCCGTTACTCCGCGCTTTCCTTCTTCGGACTCGTACCCGCGGCCCTCGCCGGCATCGACCTGGAGCCGCTGCTCGACCGCGCCATCGCCGCTGGTCAAAACTCCGCCGCCAACCCCTCGGTCAACACCAACCCGCCCATCACCGTCGGCGTAGCGCTCGGAGCACTCGCCGGGGTGGGCCGCGACAAACTCACCCTCGTCCCATCCGCTTCTCTTCGGCCCGTCGGCGCCTGGGTCGAACAGCTCGTTGCCGAGAGCGCCGGCAAGGAAGGCCAGGGCGTCGTGCCTGTCGACGGCGAACCGCTGGGCGGCCCCGGCGTCTACGGCAACGACCGTGTCTTCGTGGAACTCGCTCTCGCCGGCGACCCCGATGACGGCCGCGCCGCACGCCTCGACGCGCTCGCCGGCGCCGGCCACCCGGTCATCACCCTCCCGCTGGACGACCCGCACGACCTCGGCGCCCATTTCCTCACTTGGGAGCTTGCCACCGCGGTCGCCGGCTCGCTGCTTGACATAAATCCATTCGACCAGCCGAGCGTCGCCGAGAGCAAGGACAACACGGATCGCGTCCTCGGCCAGATCACTGCCTCTGGCGCGCCATTCGACATCCCCGCTGGCCCCAGGGCCAACGGCGTGCTCGCCGCCGGCAGCCAGGCCCCCGACCTCACCGCCGCCCTCACCGGTTGGCTCAGCTCCGTTCACGCAGGCGACTACATCTCCATCCAGGCCTACCTCGACCGCACGTCCGCCCACGACGCCGGCCTGCGAAGCATTCAGGCCCTGCTTCGCGACGCCCTTCATCGTGCCGTGACCCTTGGCTACGGACCCCGCTTCCTGCACTCAACCGGCCAGCTACACAAGGGCGGACCCGACACCGGCGTTTTCCTGCAGATCACCGCCGATCACCAGGTTGATGTCGAAGTCCCCGGCCGCGGCTACAGCTTTGGCACGCTCATCGACGCTCAAGCCATCGGTGACCTGGAATCCCTCGCCGCCCGCGAACGCCGTCGCCTGCGCCTCCATCTCACCGACTCGTCAACTGACCTCGAAACCGTCGCCTCCGCCCTTCGCACCGCCTTAAACCAGATTTCGCCAGCCTGACGGAGCATTTCCCATGAGCATAAATGGCCAGGCCCTGGACACTGCGTTTGGAGCCAACCCGCTTCGTGAGGGTCTGGCGTCCCAGGAGGCCCCGCCCGGCCACACCCTCGTCATCTTCGGCGGCTCCGGCGACCTCGCCGCCCGCAAGCTCGTCCCCGCCCTCTACAACCTCGAGCGCAACGCCCTGCTCCCGTCGTCCCTTGCCGTCGTCGGCCTCGGCCGCCGACCCATGGACCACGAGAGCTACCGGACTCGCCAACTCGAAGCAACAACCAGCTTCTCTCGAACCGGCAAGCCCGACCCCGAACTCTGGAGCGCTTTCCAGCAGGGCCTTTACTACGTCCGCGGCGACTTCAGTACCCATGCGGGCTATGAAGACCTGAAACGCGAACTCGCCGAGATTGAAACCCGCCACGGCACCGGCGGCAACCGCATCTTCTACCTGGCTACCCAGCCCAGCCTCTTCCCCGAGATCATTCGCCTGCTCGGCGAAACAGGCCTCAACCGCGGCCCCGGCACCACCCGCATCGTCATTGAGAAGCCGTTCGGCCGCGACCTCGCCACCGCCCTGGACCTCAATGCGATCGCCAACGACGTCTTTGACGAATCGCAGATCTACCGCATCGACCACTATCTGGGTAAAGAGACCGTCCAGAACGTCCTGGTCCTGCGCTTTGCCAACGTGATCTTCGAGCCGGTCTGGAACCGCCGCTACATCGACTCCGTGCAGATCACCGTGGCCGAGTCCGTCGGCCTTGAGGGTCGCGGCACCTACTACGAGGAAGCTGGTGTCCTGCGCGACATGGTGCAGAACCACATCATGCAGCTCTTCGCTCTTGTGGCCATGGAGCCGCCTGTTGACTTCGAGGCCGACTCCATCCGCGATGAAAAGGTCAAAGTCCTCCGCGCCCTGCGCCACCTGGAACCCGACCAGGTCGCCAACAACGTCATGCGCGCGTCCTACGGCGCCGGCTTCGTCGATGGCCGGGAAGTCCCCGCCTATCGCGATGAGGACGGCGTGGCCCCCGACTCCACCACGGAGACCTACTTCGCCTCTCGCTTCTTCATCGATAACTGGCGCTGGAAGGGTGTTCCCTTCTACCTGCGCAGCGGCAAGCGCCTCGCCAAGCGCGCCTCCGAAATAGCCATTCAGTTCAACGAGGTTCCCCATCTCCTCTTCGGCGACTCCAACCCCGATGGCGTGCCCCCGAACGTCCTGGCCATGCGCATCCAGCCCGACGAAGGCGTGTCCATTACCTTTGAGGCCAAGCAACCCGGTCTCGGCATGCGCGTGCGACCGGTCCGCATGGACTTCGGTTACGGCCAGAGCTTCGCCGAGGAGTCGCCGGACGCCTACGAACGCCTGCTGCTGGACGTCATGCTCGGTGACCAGACCCTCTTCATTCGCCGCGACGAGACCGAAGCCGCCTGGCGCGCCGTCATGCCCATCCTCGAAGCCTGGGAAGGCGATACCGTGTCCCGCCTCCCCACCTACGAAGCCGGCCGCTGGGGCCCCCGCCAGGCCGGCGACCTCCTCCGCGCCGACGGCTTCCGCTGGCGCCGCCTGTGAGCGCCACAGGCGCCTCTGCTGGTTGTCGTGGCGGTTTGGCAAGTGCCCGAATCCTTCCATGAACCTCACCACTTCAATCACCGATACCCTCCCCACGCTCGCCCGCCTCCGCGAACAAGCCGCCCGCCAGGCCGCCGACGCAGGCGCCGAGCTCAACGCCCAGATGCTCCTCGCCACCATCGTCGCCCGCTATCCCCACCCCACCGCCTGGGCTGACATCGAAGCCGAAACGAAACCCGTTGTCGCCGCCTACCCCGGCCGCGTCATCGCCCTCGTCAACGACCCCGACACCGCCCAGAGTCCCGACCCGGTTCGCGTCGGCCTCCTGGCCGCTCAGCGATCCGACGGCGCGTCCGCCATCCGCGGCGAGCTGCTGACGGCCGCCCTTGAGGGCCGCGCCTTCGAGGAGGGCGCAGCCATTGCCGCGAGCTGGTCCGCCAGCGGGGTGCCTACCGTGGTCTGGTGGAACGGCCCGGCTACCACCGACGACCACCTCTTCGAAGACATGCTCGACATCGCCGACCGCATCCTCGTCGACTCCAGCGCCATGACGGATGCAGCGGCGGACTTTGAGGTGCTCGGCGACATCGTGATGGCCAGCCACCATGCCCGCGTCACCGACGCCCTCTGGCTTCGCCTGCTCGCCTGGCGACAGGCGTTTGCGCAGGCCTTCGACCAGCCCGCCGCTCGTATTGACCTGGAGCATGTCAGGTCGGTAGAGCTGGCCGTGCAGCAGTCGCCGGGCGGCAATGCCGCCGCCCTGTTGCTCGTCGGCTGGATGGCTTCGCGCCTCGGTTGGCGACTGGATCGCCGCACGACGCAAGGCTGGCGTCTCGCGTCCGACGGCCACGCTGTTGATGTCATCTGTGAACCGTCATCAACTCCAAACGTCCTGATCGAAATGGTCAGGCTCAGCGCCCCAACCAGCCGCTACCTCGCGCACATGCCGTCGCCCGAGGACATCGTCGTCGACTGCCAGTCGGACCTTGCCCCCATCACCCATGTCGCCGTTCGCCGTCCACCGCCAACCCGCCCCCGCCTGCGCCTCGACGACCTCCTCACCGGCGGCGCCCACTACTCCGTCTTTCAGCAATCCGTCACTCTCGCCCGCACCCTTGCCGCTGCCTGATTGATCGCCGCAGGCCTCTTGCTCTCGCTCCCCTTGGATTCCTTTGCAAAACGCTGCTGGCCCTCAAAATGCCTTGCTTTCTCTTCGTCCCTCTAGTCGGAATCCTCTGCAAACGCCCCTCGTCCTCGAAAGCGCAACCGCGTCTTAATCCCTCTCCTCTGTCCAGACCGGACACATAGTGGACAGGAGTTCGGAGACATGGTGGACACCTAGACCGGTTCCCGCAGATCCAAGGTGCCTTGGTCGTCGGTCAGGAAGCGGATGGCCCAGCAGCCGTCGGTGGGCGTGGAGCGGAAGGCCACCGACTGGCCGCGCAGAGCTTTGGGCAGCCGCAGGTGGCGCCCCTCGAAGGACACCCAGCCGCCGGCCTGGACCTTGCGGTCCTGATCGTCGGGGGCATAGGGCAGCGGCGGCAGCTGCGCGGGATAGGGCCGGGCGCTGAGGTGATAGCGACGGGCGGGCACGGCCAAGGCCAGCGCCTCGTGCGGGCGCATCTGGTTCTACTCGTGGCGCCAAGCATCGAAGCTGGCTTGCCAGGCGGCCAGATCGGGGCGCGGCGGCTGCCGGCCGCAGTCGCGCTCCAGGGTGCCGTGGAAGCGCTCGTCCTTGCCCAGGGTCTGGGGGTGGTACGGGCGGCTGTGGCTGACGGCGATGCCCAGGCGCCGCAACCAGACCGTGAGCGGGGTGTAGGGGTGCGCTGGATGGTTGCCCCAGGGGCTGCCGTTGTCGACCAGCACGCGGTCCGGCAAGCCATAGCGCTGGAAGGCCGTGACCAGGTGGCCGCGCACGGTGGCGGTGCGCTGATTGGGGCAAGCGACCAGACCGAGGGCGTAGCGCGAGTGGTCGTCGAGGATGGTCAGGGGATGGCAGCGCCCGGGGCCACAGGGCCAGCCGGCCTTGAAATCCATCTGCCAGAGGGCGTTGGGATAGGGATGCTCGAAGCACTGCCAGGCGCGCGGCTGGCCGGCGCCCTGGGCGGGGTCCAGCTGGTCGTGGCGCCGCAGGATGGCGGTGATGGTGGAGGCCGCCGGCAGCGGCTGCACGCCCTGGCGGGCCAGCAACACGCGCAGCTTACGGCCGCCCCAGGTGGGGTGCTGGGCGCGCAGCGCCAGCACGGTCTGCTCAATCGCCGGGACCGTGCGCCTCGGACTACACCGCGGCCGCCGCGAGCGATCCGGCAGCCCCGCCGGGCCCTCCGCGGCGTAGCGCCGCAGCCACTTGTAGCCGGTCGGCGCCGAGATCCGAAAGCGCTGGCACAGCGCGCGCCGGCTGGCCCCCGGCTGGCTGGGCAACGCCACGAACTCGGCCCGCAGGTCGCTCACCCGTCGCTCCGCAAACGGCACATCCCGGTCCTCCATCTCATGTCCAGATGTGTAAACCATGTCTCCGAACACGTGTAAATGATGTCTCCGGTCTGCACACCCGCAAGGGAGAGGAAGAAAGACTGGACACGCTGGAGGATTGGTTACGGGGGATTGTGGTCCGACACGGGCATCCGAAGGACTCCGGTCCGGCTCACCACGAACGGGTGGGGCCCGGAGTGATGGGTGCGCGGAAGACGGGCGGGTCAGAGAAGCCGCCCCGACGCAAGAGAGGACGGGGACGCCTTAGCGGAGAAGGCGGCCTATGAGCCGGGCGACCAGCGACGAAACGCCGAGGGCGAGGCCGAAGGCGATGGCGGCGCGGGTGCCGAAGAGGGCGCGGACGTTGCCGGAGACGTTGCCGCCGACGACGGCGAGGCTGAGGACCCGGTCGGCCTGGACGTTGCCGGCGACGACCCAGCTGGCGGCCACGTTTTCGAGGCGGGCGTTGCCGCTGACGTTGACGCCCATGGCGGCGTTGCGGACCTGGGTGCGACCAGAGGTGGCGCCGCCCAGGGCGCCGCGGGTGACGTTCAGTTGGTCAGTGCGGTTCATGACCATGAGGGAGCGGTCGGCTTGGACATGCTGGGCGTGGGTGTGGCGCACGGTGCTGCGCTGGGAGACGACGCGGTCGGCGCGGACGGATCCGACGGCGGCTTCGGTGACTCGGACGACGTCGCCCTGGGCGCTGGGGACGACCGGGGAATCGGGTTGGGACATTGCGTGGGCCTTAGTTTTCGGGGTCGGGACCGGGGGGCGCGGCGGCGCGTCCGGCGGCTCGAGCGGCATCGTACACGTCGCGCCAGGGGACGCCGTGTTCGGCGGCGATTCGGCGGCAGTCGGCGGCCTCGGGGGCGGCGTCGCGAAGGGTTCCGTGGAGATAGGAGGCCTTGACGCGGATGTCTCCGTAAGGGGTGGTGACGCTGAAGGCGTGGCGCGGCAGCTTGGTTCGTTGAACCTGATGGGTGCGGACGCCGAGGGTGGTGGTCTCGGCCAGGATCAGGTCGATGAGCGTGTCGGCCGTGTCAGTTGAAGCCAGCGCGCAAAGTTGGGTGGCCGGGCGGCCGCCTTTCATGACGATGGGGGCGGTCCAGACGTCGAGCGCGCCGGCGGCGAAGAGGCGGGCGGAGACGTATTCGTAGGCCTCGGGGTTCATGTCGTCGATGTTGGTCTCGATGACGGTGGCGGTGTCGGCCTGGTGCGTCTCGGCGGCCTGGCCGAGGGTTACGCGGAGGACGTTGGGGATGGCGAGACGGGCGGTTCCGGCGCCGTAGCCGGTTTGGAGCACGCGCATGGGGGGCAGGGGGCCGTGGGCGTGGGC
>VXPS01000031.1 GCA_009839425.1 Chloroflexota bacterium | reverse complement strand
CGTCTTCCGCCGCCGAGACAAACTCTCCAACTCCAGCCGCTCTGCTGCCGACAAAGGAATCGCGACCGCCACTCTCCCCACCGGTCAGACCTCCATCAAAACCGATAATCTTATTCCAATAAACTTCTCAATCAGGACACTGACGCAAAAGCTCCAACGGACCCCGTTGGCGCCAAGCCCCATTACGGCATCTGATTGCCCGCGCGAGACAGCGGGCGCACCTTCCCCCTCACCTCCCGCCGGGGTTTTTGCGGCTCCAGATGCCGCTCTCTGCAGAGAAAAGCGAAAAGGGCGGCTCTGGAAACCGCCCTTCCCTCTACCCCTATCCTACTACATTTTCTCCCATTGTCAATCTCTTTGAGCAGAATTATTTCATGAATTTCTCTAGGGAGGCGAGCGCCTGGGGTTCCAATATGCGAAGTAGCGTCAGGCCCGCGCTCCCGATCCGTCGGCGCCTGGGAGACCGCCGTCGCGGCGCAAGGAATGGATTGACCCGCCGCGCCGGTTCCGGGACATTGCAGGCCGTTGCCGAACGAGGAGGCAGGAGCCATGCCGGAAGGTATCGAGCAGATCGTCAGGGCGGCGCCGACAGGGGCCGCGCTCGGAGCCGTGATAGAGGGCGTGGACCTGTCCGGGCCGCTGGACGGCGAGACCTTCGCCGCCATTCATGCCGCCTGGATCGAGCATGGGGTGGTGGTGTTTCGCGGGCAGACGCTGACGGACGCGGAGTTCGTCGCCTTCTCCTCGCGCTTCGGCAAGCTCGACCATGCGCCGATCATGGAAAACGGCCAGACCATGGTGGAGGGCGTGCCGGAACTCTATGTGATTTCCAACATCGTCAGGGACGGCAAGCCCATCGGCTCGCTCGGCGCGGGCGAGGCGTCCTGGCACACCGACATGAGCTATGAGGAGCGCCCGCCCAAGGCCAGCGCCCTCTACGCGCTGGAGATTCCGCCGGAGGGCGGCGACACCTGCTTCCTCAACATGTATGCCGCGCTGGAGGCGCTTCCGGCGGAGATGCGCCGCCGGCTGGAATCCGCCAGCCTCCGCCACGACTCCAGCGTCAATTCCGGCGGCTATCTGCGCGCGGGCTTCGACGAGGTGAGGAATGTGAGCGAAGCGCCCGGCGCCAGCCACCCGGCCGTGCCGGTGCATCCGGAGAGCGGGCGCCCGGTGCTCTATCTCGGCCGACGGCTCAACTCCTATGTCGAGGGCATGAAGGTTTCGGAGTCCGAGGCGCTGCTGGACGAGCTGTGGAGCCATGTCGAGCAGGAGCGTTTCACCTACCGCCACCGCTGGCAGGTCGGCGACCTGGTGCTGTGGGACAATCGCTGCACCATGCACCGCCGCGACCCCTTCGACGCCTCCACCCGCCGCCGGCTGCACCGCACGCAGATACAGGGCGAGCGGCCGCGGGCGGCGTGACACCGGCGGGTAACGGCCTCCGGTCAGACTGCCGTAGCCGCCCCTTATCGCTACCTCGGTCGCGAGCCGAATCCCAAACCGACCGGGCACAGGGATGTTTCGTAGATGAAGCTCGCAACTTGGAATATCAACGGAATCCAAAAGTGCAAACGCCAAGGAGCTCTGCTTCGTTGGTTACGCGAGCAAAAGCCGGACATCGTTGCGATCCAAAAGATTAAGGTGCCGGAAGACCAATTCCCGACCTCTAGATTTGAACGTGAGGGCTATTTTTGCGAAGCGCACTGCGGTTCTAACGACTTAGGCGTTGCAATCATAAGTCGCAAGAAGCCGCGATTGGTGCAAAAGGGACTACCTGGACAGGAGGAATTTGGCGCGAGATTGTTGACAGTCGACGTGGACGGACTGGAGTTTTCCTCCATATATGCCCCATGTGGAAAGAAAGGTGATATCGGACCGAAGCTCAAATGGTTTGAGTGCTTGACCGCGCATTTCATGGCAACACGCTCGATATCCATCCAAAGAGTATTATGTGGGGATTTTAATGTCGTCCCCGACTATCGTACCGGCCCTGCCGGTCTGTCAAGAAGTTCTCCCAACTACCAAGAGGATGTCAGGGATAAGTTTAAAGAGTTTCTAGATGCGTTAAGTCTATTCGACCTTTACACTGACTTTCGATCCGTAAATTGGGAAGATCCGTTCGCGTTCAAAGGTCGCCAAGGTTGTCTCAAATTCAGCAGGCTTGAATATATACTCGGCACTCAGGAAATCGTCGATTGGAGACCGAAGGTCGAGATCGACTTCGACTACGCAATAGTGAAAAATGGTCCGTTCCATTGGGTTCGTGCCCCTATCGTTACCGAGCTGCGCGAATAGTCGCCCACAATCGCGCCGGCTGAATGTGGCGCGCGTGTTGGGGAACGCAGGTGTTAACCGGCCACCAAGGCCACCGCCGTGTCGGACATGCGGTTGGAGAAACCCCGTTCCTTGTCGTGCCAGGCCATGACGCGCACGAACCCGCCGTCGATGACCTTGTGGTCCGGGTCGCATCGGACACCGCGCTCTGCGGGTCGTGATTGAAGTTGCTGGAAACCGCCGGCGCCCCGTTTACGTTCGGAACTCCGTTCAGCCGACGCTCCGGACGCCTCCACGGCGGTTTCGTTCGACACCTCCTCGCGCCACCGTCTCCACCGCGCCGGGAAGCAAGGCGAGCGGCCTCAGGCGGCCTGAAGCCGATGGGAATACCGGTTCCCGATTTTCGCCCCGGAAAAATTTATCATCACCCTGGATTGCGCCTCATATCGGCGGTGTAAAAAGAGGCCGGTGACAACAAGGGGAACCTGCGATGCCGTTCTATGAGAAGGGCCAAACCCGCATCCGCTACGAAGAAGCCGGATCGGGTTGTCCGTTACTGATAATCCCGGGCGGCGGCCTGAACGCGTCCATCGCCGGCCTCGCCGATCACGATTTCAACCCGATGGAGGAGTTCCGGGACGCCCATCGCTGCATCGCAATAGACCTCCGCAACAGCAATGGCGGAGAGTCCTCGGGTCCGCTTGAGGTCGAACGACCGTGGGACGCGCATGCCGACGACCAGATCGGTCTGATGGATCACCTCGGGATCGACCGGTTCATGGTGTTGGGCTTCTGCATCGGCGGCCCCTTCATCTGGAACCTCCTCAGCAAAGTGCCGGACCGTATCGTCGCAGCCGTGCTGGTTCACCCGAGCGGCTTCAACCCGGATGCACCCGGCTTCTTTCACCGGATGAATTCCAAGACCTGGGGCCCCCAACTCTGCGGACGCCGGCCCGATATCACCATGGAGACGGTCGACGCCTTCCTGGCGAACATGTACCCCGATACCGCCGACTTCGTCTTCACCGTCACCCGCGAATTCGTGCGCGGGTGCGAGACACCGGTCCTGATCCTGCCCGACGACATTCCACCGCACCCCTACGCCATGGCCATGGAGACGGCGCGCCTCGCCCCGAACGCCCAGGTAAGCCTCTTCCCATGGAGAAAGTCGCCGGAGACAATCTCACTCGCGCTTCGCCATATCGATACCTTCCTGACAGCCCATCGACTGGCGGAAGAGGCATCTTCGCGATGATCGCGTCCTCCCCGGTCGCGGCGAGAGCCGTTCGGAAGTCAGCCGCGCGAGCGCTTCCACGGGGGCGGATGGCGTTCACGCGGGACGGTCAGTCCCCCACCTCCCAATCCTGCCTTGAGGCCGCCATTAGCGAGGCCCAGTCGTCGGGCGGGTTCCCCCGCGCGAGCATTCCGGCGAACACCCGGTACGGATCGGCCCGGCTCCCCGAGGAACGGAGCGTGCGCCGGTCATTCACCCACGCATAGACGATTACCCTTGCCCTGGCGTCATAGCGGAAGAACAAGCGGAACCGCCTGCCGATCCTGGCGCGCCTCCAGTGGCGGTGGCCCGGACCGAGCGCGCCGCCCTGGCGGTATTCGTCCCGGGACGGGTCCTGAGGGACGACATCCAGCATCAGCCGGCTCAATGCCTGCAACAGCTTGACGTTGGCATTGGATGCGAACCCGGCCGGATCGTTTCTTTGCGCGCGTTGCGCTGCCTCGTGGAGCTTGCGCAGCTGATGGATGAGGCAATCGTGGAACAGCAGCGTCCATCCGTGGCGCTGCATCAGAGATCGACGTCGCCGTCGATGTCCTCGCCTGCTTGCGATTCACGCCCGGCATGATCGAGCATGCTCCTGGCCAGATCGTCCGGCATGGCCCGAACGTGCCGGCCGGCCCGGATGTCGCCAGCGAGTAGATCGAGAAACGCCGCAATCGCCGGATCTTCATGCCCGGCGTCGGCGCGGCTGACGACGACCTGTCCGTTCTCGTGGAGTTCGAACGTCACCTTGGCGCCGACATCGACCCCTAACGCCTGACGGATCGTCCTGGGCAGGGTGATCTGGCCTTTAGCTGTCATCGTGGCGACTTCGTGGATGATCGGCATGATCGACGCTCTCTGCATATCCTTCACATGGTAAGGAATATTCCTTACCATGTGAAGGATACCTCGAATCGACTCCGGGGGAAGCGCTCGCGCCAAATAACTTCCGAATGCCTCGGTCATGGCGCGGCCGGCGGCGGCCTGTCAGGCGAACTTCGGGATTGCGGCGGCCAGACCCGTTTCGTATCCGACCTACGTGGTCTTCACGCGCCCCTCAGGCCGCCGACAGCGCTGCAGCCGTGTCGGACATGCGGTTGGAGAAGCCCCATTCATTGTCATACCAGGCCATGACGCGCACGAAGCTGCCGTCGATCACCTTGGTCTGGGTCGCGTCGAACACCGCGCTGTGCGGGTCGTGGTTGAAGTCGGCCGAGACCAGCGGGGCCTCGTTGACGCCGAGAATGCCCTTGAGCCGGCCGCCGGCCGCCTCTGCGATGGCCGCGTTCACCTCGTCCTCGGTCGTGGCGCGGCCGGCGGAGAACTTGAAGTCGATCAGGGACACGTTCGCGGTCGGCACGCGCACCGAGGTGCCGTCCAGCTTGCCGGCAAGCTCCGGCAGCACCAGCCCGACGGCGCGCGCAGCACCCGTCGAAGTCGGAATCATCGACTGGCCGGCCGCGCGCGCCCGGCGCAGGTCCCCGTGCAAGGTGTCGAGGATCGCCTGGTCGCCGGTGAAGGCGTGAATCGTCGTCATGAAGCCGCGCTCGATGCCGACGGCGCGATGCAGCACCTGCGCCACGGGGGCCAGGCAATTGGTGGTGCAGGAGGCGTTGGAGACGACGGTGTGGCCGGCCTCCAGCCCCTCATGGTTGACGCCATAGACGACCGTGAGGTCGGCATTGTCGGCCGGGGCGGAGACCAGCACCTTGCGCGCACCGGCCTCCAGATGGGCGGCGGCCTTGGCCTTGCTGGCGAAAATGCCGGTGCATTCGAGCACGATGTCGATGCCGAGCCGGCCCCAGGGCAAGTCCGCCGGGTTGCGCTCCGCCATCACCTCGATGGACCGCCCTGCGACCTCGATGCTGCTGCCCGACACCTTGACCTCGAAAGGCAGGGTCCCGTGGGTCGAGTCGTATTTGAGCAGATGCGCGTTCGCTTCGACCGAGCCCAGATCGTTGACCGCGATGAATTCCAGATCGTTGCGCCCCGATTCCAGCGCCGCGCGCAGCGCCAGCCGGCCGATGCGCCCGAACCCGTTGATGGCGACCCTGGCTGTCATGCCGTTCTCTCCCTTGCTCGTTCCGCTCCCGGTGCTCAGCCGAGCCGGGCGCGCACTTCCTCGACCACCCGCGCGGCGGTGATGCCGAAATGCTCATACAGCGCCGGGGCCGGGGCCGAGGCGCCGAAGCTGTCGATCCCGACGACCGCCCCGCCCGGACCGACATGGCGCTCCCAGCCGAAAGACGCAGCCGCCTCGACTGCGACGCGCACCGGGCCTGCCGGCAACACGCTGGCGCGGTAGTCGGCGTCCTGGCGCTCGAACAGTTCCATGCACGGCATGGAGACCACGCGCACTGGCGCGCCGGAGCCGTCGAGCACCGCCTTCGCCTCCATCGCGAGCCCGACCTCGGAGCCGGTCGCCACCAGCACCGCCGCCGGTTCACCTTCGCAATCGGCGAGCACATAGGCCCCGCGCGCCGACAGGTTCTCCGCCGCCGCCTCGGTGCGCACCGCCGACACGCCCTGGCGCGTCAGCGCGATCACGGACGGCCCCTCGAGCGCAAGCGCGATCTCCCAGCATTCCGCCGTTTCCACGGCATCGGCCGGGCGCATGGTGAGGAGGCCCGGCATGGCGCGCAGGCTCGCCAGATGCTCGATGGGCTGGTGCGTCGGCCCGTCCTCGCCGAGGCCGATGGAATCGTGCGTCATGACGAAGATCGAGCGCACGCCCATCAGCGCCGCGAGGCGGATGGAAGGCCGGCAATAGTCGGTAAAGGTGAGGAATGTGGCGCCGTAGGGAATGACGCCGCCATGCAGCGCCATGCCGTTCATCGCCGCGGCCATGCCGTGCTCGCGCACGCCGTAATGCAGGTAGCGCCCGCCGTAATTTTCGGCGGAATAAGGCTCTAGGCCGGGCGTCAGCGTGCCGTTGGAGCCGGTGAGGTCGGCGGAGCCGCCGATCGTTTCCGGGAGTGCGGCGTTCACCGCGCCGAGCGCACGCTGCGACGCCTGCCGGGTGGCGAGTTTCGGCGGGTCGGCCAGCAGGCCCGCCTTGTATTCGGCCATGGCGGCCTCGAACCCCGCCGGCAGCGCGCCGCTCATGCGCCGCTCGAACTCCGCCCGGTCCGGGCTCGCCTCCAGCCGCGCATGCCAGGCTTCCCGCGCCGCCCTGCCCTTCGCGCCCGCTTCGCGCCAGGCGGCGGCGATATCCTCGGGGAGGATGAAAGGCGCGTGGCTCCAGCCAAGCGCCTCGCGCGCCGCCGCCACCTCGTCCGCGCCGAGCGGCGCGCCGTGCGAGGCCGCCGTCCCCGCCTTGGTCGGCGCGCCCAGGGCGATAGTGGTGCGGCAGGAGACGAGGGAGGGGCGCGGGTCGGCGAGCGCGGCATCGATGGCGCGGGCGATGTCCTCCGGGTCGTGGCCGTCGCAGGCGGTCGTGTGCCAGCCGCAGGCCTCGAAGCGCCCGGCCGGGTCGTC
>VXPS01000075.1 GCA_009839425.1 Chloroflexota bacterium | reverse complement strand
TTCTACGGCATGCCCCTCTTCATGTGGGGCAATCAGTGGATCGGATTCCTGGAGTACTACGATCCGCAAAACGAAATCCTCAACGTGCAACTCACCACCAGCCGTGATGGCGACCGTTGGGAGCGCGCCTGCTCGCGCCGAACCTACTTCGACGTCGGATCCTCCGACTCATGGGAGAGCACCTGGGTCGTCTTCCCACCGTCGCCGCCCGTCGTTGTCGGCGACGAAATGCTGCTCTGGTACACCGGCCGCCCCGTGGCGCACCGGCGCCCCGAGGGCTTCCCGTTCGACTCGGCCATCGGACTCGCCCGAGCCCCCCGCGATCGCTTCGCCGGCCTTCGCGCCGGACCCGACGGCGGTGAACTGACAACCGACTGGGTCGAAGTCGGCGGTCCGCGCCTGCTGCTCAACGTCGGAGCCGTCGCCGGCCGGCTCACCGTCGCCGTCACCGGCGATGACGCTCAGCCTCTTGAGGGCTTCGACCACGCAGACTGCGACCTCGGCATCGAGAGTGGCGTCGACGTCGAGGCCACCTGGAACGGCCGAGACCTCGCCTCCCTCGTCGGCCGAAGCGTCCGCCTCCACATCAAGATCACCTATGCCACCCTCTTTGCCTACCGCTTCGCCGGCGCCTGAAAGCTGTGACAACCCATGAGTGACCTCGCCCTCCTCGGCGGCCAGCCCGTCCGTTCCAAGCCGTTCCCCGAGTGGCCCATCGTCGAAGAGTCCGACGTCCAGGCCGTCGCCGAAGTCGTTCGCAGCGGTGCCTGGGGACGCCTCGGCGCCAACCAGGTCCACGAGTTCGAAAAGGCCTTCGCCGCCTACCAGGGCGCCGCCTACGGCCTCAGCGTCAACAGCGGCGGTGTCGCCCTCGAGCTCGCCCTAATGTGCCTCCATCTGCCGCGCGGCGCCGAAGTCCTGGTCCCCGCCTACACCTACATGGCCACCGCTACCTGCATCCTCCGCGCCGGCCTCACCCCCGTCTTCGTCGACATCCACGAGGACACCTACAACATTGACCCCGCCCGGCTCGAGTCAGCCGTCACTGACCAGACCGGCGCCATCCTCGTGGTCCACTTCGGCGGCCTCTCGTGTGACATGGACGCCGTCCTCGCGGTCGCCGCGAAACACGAGCTTCGCGTTGTCGAGGACTCCGCCCACGCCCATGGCGCAACCTGGAAGAACTGCGGTCTCGGCACCATCGGCGATGTCGGCTGCTTCAGCTTCCAGGCAAGCAAGAACCTCAACGCCGGTGAAGGCGGCATCCTCCTCACCAACGACGCTGAGATCTACACCCGCGCCATCGAGTACCACGACCTCTGGGCCGGCGGCATGCTCGAACGCGAGGGCCAGATCGGCCAGGGCAGCATGCGATCCGGCGCCACCTGGGACTACCCCGTCGCCGCCTCCAGTAACCGCATGCCCACCTATCAGGCCGTTCTCCTCCACCGCCAGCTCGAGCGACTCGAAGACCAGACCGAGCGCCGCGCCGCCAACGCCGCCTACCTCGACGACCTCCTCGACGACCTCGAAGGCATCCAACCCCGCCACCAGGACGACTGGGTCACTCGCGATTCCCGGCACCTCTACATTTGCCGGTACGACTCCGATGCCTTCGACGGCCTGCCCCGCGAGACTTTCATCAAGGCCCTCAACGCCGAGGGCATCCCCGTCGCCCCCGGCTACGGCCGCGCCCTCCACCGCACCGGCCTCTTCCAGGACCGCAACGGGGAACTCGCCCGATTCTGGAATCGCAACGGGGGCGAGCCCGATATTGACTACCAGTCCGCCCCCTGCCCCGTCACCGAACGCCTCTGCGCCGGCGAAACCCTTTGGCTCAGCCAGAACGTCTTCCTCGACAGCCCCCAGGGCATGACCCAGATCGCCACCGCCATCGAGAAGATCCGAGACTCCGCCTCAGACCTGATGCCGTAGGGGCGCTTCGCGAAGCGCCCCTCGTCCGCTCGGCCCGCCTCACCAACCCTTCAACGTCGCGGCCCTACGCCCACTCCCCCGTCGGCTCCGGCCACGGCAACTCCTCCCGTGACCCGCCGTTAGGCCCCCACCCAAAGTCCGACCACCCGCGCGAGACGTACAGCCTTGGCGCCGGAAACCCGTCGTACAGGTGCACGTGCAGCGGCGCGCCGTCCCTTCCGTCGCGTCCCCTGAACTGCACGTAACTCCCCCGGTAGTCCTCGAACCGTCCAATCTGCACGCACGCCGCGAACCGTGCGGGGTCCTCGCCGAACACCCGCGCCGCGTGCTCCAGCGCCGCCCTCGCGTCCGGCCCTCGGTCTTCCGGTGCCGGCGGCCAGATCACGTCGCACCACAGCGGCAGATCCCCCGCGCCATTGGCGCCCTCGGCCGTCGTCACCCACGTCGGCGTCGACCAGGCGAACCCGCCGTTCGACTGCGTCACGCGCACGTAGTACCAGGTCTCCCCCGCCAACGGCGCCGGATCCGTCCAGTCCACGCTCGCGTCCAGGCTGCCCGGCAACTCCGTGTCCACGAGTCGGTCGCCACGAATTATGTCAACGCGCTCGATCGCAGCCGTCCCATGCACCGCCACCCGCATCCGCACCTGACCATCGCTCGACACCTCAGACCCCGCGGGCTCCCCGTTCACATCTACGTCCAGCAGAATCCGGTCCCCTGTAGTCGCATACGTCCGCCGCCCGAAAAAGGCGTCCCGCACGCCCTCCCGCGTCAGTTCCGGCGCAAACACCGCCGTCAAAGCACTGCGCACCGCAAACGGTCGACGCGGCGTCTGGCCCTGGCCGAATCTCGGCCACACGTCGTATCCCGGATGCCCCGCGTGCTCGTCAGCCATTCCCACGCTCGCGAACTTGTAGCCCCGCTGCAGCCCCTCGAACACGTACCACTCGGCGTGCTGGTGCATTGCCGAGATCTCGATCGTCGGCATCACGTCTTCCACGCCGTTCCCATACCGCTGCCAATCCGATCGCTGCGCCGCGTGCGACCCGATAAACACCTTCCCGTTCGTTGCCCGCACCGCCTCGATCGTCCCGGCGATGGTGTCCTCGATCACCAGGTCGGCGTCGTCATCCATGAACCACACCGTCAGATCCCCGGCCGCCCTCCGCCGTTCCCATGGCGTGCGCTCGTAACCAAGGAACGTCACGAACCGCCCGGGCTCGTGCCAGTCGCGAGCCGTGCGCTGCAACTCCCCCCACATCTTCCGCACGTCCAGCACCGGCGGGCGGTTGAACGCCCCCGTCGCCCGACCCGGCGTGCTGTAGATGTGGTCCGTCAGGCTGTAGAAGTCCAACCGAGCCTTGTTCCGCGCATAGTCGTGATTCCACTCCGCGGTTCCCGTCGCGTCCGCATAGTCCGCATGACAGTGCATGTCGCCCCAATAGACCCGCTCGCCGGGTTCGACTTGGCAACGAGTCGGGTTCGACGTCCCCGAAAGCGAACCGTCCCCACTCGTGACGGTCAGCCGGTGCACGCCCAGCCGATCGAAATGAAGCCCTTCAACCTCGACGATCCCCGCGTCGTCCTCCGCTACTGAAGCGCTGGCCAGTTCGACCCCATCCAGGCTCACCCGCAGATCGCCCACGAACGCCGCGCCAGGATTCGAGTTCTCGTCCTCAGCCCGTACGTGCAACGCAAACGACTCGTCCAGACCAACCACCGAGGGCGCCGTAACCCCCAGCTTCGCCGGCGGACCCGGCACGATCGACGCCGTCACGCAATACGGCAGGTAAGTCCAGGTCCCGTCGCCCGCGTGGTCCACCGCCACGTAGTAGTTGATCCGCTCGATGCTGTACGCCGGCGCCGCCGTCGGCTGGCCGGCCCCCACCCGCAACACCACCTCGTCCGCGTGCCGCAATTCGCCCCGAACCACCCGCACCTCGCAGAACCGGTTGTCCTTATACGTCCGCGCCAGGTGAACGAGCTCCAGCTCCGCGTCCCCGTCCGTCTCCACCGTCACGTAATCCCATCCGCCTGGATCGTCCGTCTGCGGCAGGTATGCGCAGGGCACATTCGTCTGATCGTTCCAGAAGCTAATCGCCCCTCCGTCTCTTACGTGCTGATCTCCGCATCGATACCTGAACGTCCACGTCCCTAGACTCCCCGCCTCGACCTCAATCGCGTACCCCTCATCCCCGCCAAACCCAACCGTCAAATCCTCTTGGTACCCGTCATCCCTCGGCAGCTCACCCACAACACCCTCCTATTCCGCCATGACCGCCCACGAGCTCACCTCGCCCCGCCGAACGACCATGCCTCATCCACAAAAACTCCGCAGTACGACCAAACCCGATCAGCGTCCAAGAGCGTCCTGGGAGGCGCCACATCTCCTCCATCTCCTGCCGGAGACCTTTGCGTGACCGCGGCGGGCACCATCGAGGGGTGTGATCCCTGCCAATCGGCGGCCACGAACTGCCACCGCCGTCCGTCGGGAGATCGCTGGGCGGGCTCTAGAGGTTTTGCCGTCGCGCTGGCGCGCGGCTCTCGCATTAGCCACCGGCCAGCGCCCGCAAGCGGGCGGCGCGATCAGGGCATTGGGCCGTCGATTCGTAGGCATTATCCGTGTACGCCGCCCGCTCTATGCGACCTAGGTCGATCCAAGGCAGCCGGAACATACAAGGGCTGGGGTGACGGCAAAAGGCCGCGGCCCTCTCCACTGCCAATGCCGTGCAACTCCGCCATCCACAAGAGCCCCAAACATACTCAGCTAAGCCACAAACTCCTCCAGCCTCACCGTCCGCCCCTCGTCGTTACTCCGCACCCCCGCCGCCGCAATCCGGATCGTGTTTAGGTTGTCCCGGCTCGAGGTCAGCGGCTCCCGCCCTTCATTCAGCGCCGCCATCAACTCCCCCATGCTCCCGCCAAACGCCTCCGGAAACCACCCTCCCTCGATCGGGAACCTCAATCGCCGCTCCGGCTCGTCCCGCCGCGTCACGTCTACAAACTCCCGCGACCCGCTGATCGAGCCTTCCGCCCCGTCGATATGCCAGAACTCCGATTGCCCGGCCCTGCTCTGCACGATGTTGTTGAAGTGATCGATCGCCGTCAGGTCACCGCTGTCGAAATGCAGCGCCAGCGTGTGACTCAGGGGCGAAACCGCGTTCTGGCCCTGCATCCTCGCCGTCGTCGCGCTCACCGCGTCCGGCGTTCGTCCGCTGAAATGCCGGATCAGGTCCAGGAAATGCACCCCGTGGTCCACGATGTTGAAATTCACCACGTCCCGCCACCACCTGTCCGGCTGATCCTGGTAACTCCGCCGCACGTGCGCCACGCTGAACAGCGGGCCGCAGATTCCCGAGTCAATCAGCAGCTTGATCGCCGCGTGCGCCGGCGCCCACCGCGCCTGCTGGTTGATCATCAGCGTCACCCCGGCGTCCCGCGCCGAGTTCGACATCCACGCCGCGTCTTCCCACGTCATGGCAAAAGGCTTCTGCGACAGGATCGGCTTGCCTGCTGCCAGCAGCCCCGGCCACAGCTCCAGCCGCGCGTGCGGATGCACAGCCAGGTCGATTGCTTCCACCTGATCGTTCTCCAGCACCACCCGTGGATCGGTTCCCGCCGACTCGATCCCCCAGCGCGCCTGCGTCGACTCCACCGCCGCCGGATCGATGTCGGTGCACGCCACCACCTCATAGCCGAAGTCCCGGTAGGCCAGCAGGTGCGCCGCGTTCGCAACCCCGCCGCACCCGATCAGCCCGATCCGGTAGTGCCTGCCGCTCGGCGGCTTCGGCCGATAGTCCTCCGGAGTCAGCCGCAACTCGTCCAGGTTCATGCCAGCTACCTCAACGGCGATTCACGAGAGAATGCCACGCTCTCGAGCTTCGCAGCCGGGGTGCATTCACCTTGCCCGGCCCAACCCGGCATCATTGGCCCCGCCGCCCACCCACGCTGCACCTCGAGGTGACCACTTGATCACGAACCCGCTCGACCGACGCACCACCGACACCGGCTACCAGGGTTCGCACCGCGCCTACGACTCCATCGTCCTGCCCGATGTCTCCATCCCGGCCCGCGACGGCGTGCAACTGGCCGCCGACATCTACCTGCCAGCCCTCGACGGCCAACCGGTCGACGGACAGTTCCCGGCCCTCATCGAGCGCACCCCCTACCTCAAGGACTCCGGCCGCTACGCCCGCAAGGCCCACTGGTACGCGCGTCGGGGCTACGCCGTGGTGATGAACGATGTCCGCGGACGCGGACGCTCCGGCGGCGAGTGGTACCCCTTCGCCAGGGAAGCCCCCGACGGCTACGACGCCGTCGAGTGGATCGCCGTCCAGCCCTGGTGCAACGGCCGTGTCGGCACCATGGGCGCCTCCTACGCCGGGTCTGATCAAAGCGCCCTCGCCACCCTCAACCCGCCGCACCTGCGCGCCCAGGTCGTCGGCCAGGGCACCAGCAACTACCTCATCTCGTCCATGCGCCAGGGCGGCGCCCTCGAACAGCGCTTCATCAGCTATGCCTACCGCATGGCCATCACCAGCCAGGAGGCCGGAGCCGACCCCGACCTCGAACGCGTCCTCCGAGCCGAGTTCGAGCGCGTGCCGGAAATCCTGGGTCCGCCCCTGCGTTTCCGCCCCGGCCGCACCGCCCTCCGCTTCCTGCCGCTCTACGAACAATGGGCCTGGGACATCCTCATCCACGGCGGCAGCGGCCCCTACTGGTCGCAGCGCGGCTACACCATCGACGAGTACTGGCACGAACACGCCGACGTCCCCGTCCTCTTCCAGAGCGGTTGGTACGACACCTACCCTCGCGGCGCCATCGCCAACTTCCACGCCCTGGGTCGCCTTAAGTCCAGTCCCATGTCCCTGCTACTCGGTCACTGGCGCCACGGCGAGCCAACCACCGAGGAAACCTCCGCCGGCGACGTCGACCTCGGCCTCGAATCCGCCCTTCCCCTCTACGACGACCTCCGCCTGCGATTCTTCGATCACCACCTCAAGGACATGGAAACCGGCCTCGACCGCGACCCGCCCGTCCGCTACTTCGTCATGGGCGGACAGCTCGGCCGCCGGCCCGCCGACCTCGAAGGCCGCCTCTGGCACGGTGGCCGTTGGGAGACCGCCGACCAATGGCCGCCCCCCGATGCCGTCGAG
>VXPS01000305.1 GCA_009839425.1 Chloroflexota bacterium | reverse complement strand
TGCGCTACCGCGGCCTGGCCCGCAATACGACCGAGCTGTGGTTCAAGCTGCTGGCTTACAACCTGCGCCGCCACCGGGGCGGTCGCACCTCTCGCCCCACCCCATCACGCGACCAAGCCGCCCCTCGGCACCGCCCAGGGCGCATTACGCAAAGGTCTCTCCAAGGGGAGAGGCAGATTCGGGCGTCTTCGGCCGAAATCGGTAAGGGGTCTTCCGGGCACCCAGTTTCAGGTTACGCAAAGGTCGCCTCCGGGAGAGGCTGGGAGCCTGCCCCGGACTCGATCCTGGCGTGAGGGCGTTCCGCTCGAGACCACCGAGCCCAGCACCGCGCCAAGCCGCCATCTGATAGCGCGGGTTGCCCCTCTTCACCCTCTCCAAGGGGAGAGGCAGATTCGGGCGTCTTCGGCCGAAATCGGTGAGGGGTCTTCCGGGCACCCAAGCTCGGGTTACGCAAGGGTCTCCTCTGGGAGAGAATCGGGGTGAGGGGTCTTCCGAGCAACCTGCCTGCGGGTTACGCAGAGGTCTCTCAGTCGAAGGTGCCCTGTCCGCGCCACGGCCGCCAACGGTCAACCCTCGCCTAAACCTCCAGCCCCTCCATCGCGACCGGAAACGCATCCGCGTTGCGCAGCGTGCCCGCTCGCGCTTCCACCTCAGGTAACAGCCGGCGATTCGACGCAAACGGCACGGTCACTTCGTGCAGGCCGCCGTGCGAGCGCAGACGCGAGCCGCTCAGCACCGATAAATCGTGCGCTCCGGGCGCTCGGCCAAAGACTGAGCCGCGATCGCTGAGCAGGACGATGTCCCCAATGCGGTCGCCAGGCAACTCGTACTTCGCCGCGGCCTCGGCGCGGGGCAGGGCCTCGTCGATGCGCGCGTCGTCGCGCAGACGCTCAATGGCCGCTTCCACCTGGTCGGGCGGCAGATGGACTGTCGCAAACGACCCCAGGCCCGCGTGGTGCGTCACGTGCGGATCGGTGATCGGCAGCACCACCCGGATCGGCCCCGGCACCGCCCCGTCCAGCAGCGTTTCCAGGTAGACAATGTTCGGCGTGCCGTCGGGATGGCACTTGTCGTTCATCCCGTGGTCCGCCGTCATCAGGATCACGGCCCCCAGCGCGTCCAGCTCGGCCAGCCGGCCATCGAGCGCCGTGTAGAACGCGTCGGCCTCGGTCGTGCCGGGCGCATGGGTGTGCTGCACGAAGTCCGTGAGCGATAGATAGAGCAGGTCGGCCAGTCGCTCCCGCACCAGGTACACGCCGCAGGCCATCACGAAGTCGCTCATCCGGCCTGAGTAAATGTCCGGGTTCTCCCGCCCCATGCGCCGCGTGACACCCGCAATCCCATGCTCCTGCTCGGTCGTCTCGTGCGCCAATTCGCCGGAGAAGCAAATGCCGCGCCAGCCCGTAGCCAGCATGGTGCGCAGCTTGTCCTTGGCCGTGATGGCGGCCACCCGCCGGCCTTCCCGGCTGTACCGGGCAAACAGGGACTCGCAGCGCAGAAAGCGCGGGTGGTCCATCATCACTTCCGCCTCGCGCCTGGCGTCGTAGAAATAATTGCCCGAAATGCCGTGCCCGGCGGGCGGCTGGCCGGTGACGATGGTCATGTTGTTGGGATTGGTGAACGAGGGAATCGCCGCCGGGACGAGGTGGTACGCACCCTCGCGCTGAAAGCGCGCCAGCGTGGGCATGCACCCGTGGTCGATCGCCGCATCCACATACGCCGGGTCCGCGCCGTCGGCACAGATCACAACCACCGGCGACCCGAATTCAGCCAACGGCAGCCTCCCGTTCAACATTCAGACCCACGGCCAGTCTAGAGGCCATGTCGGCTCCCGGCGGCCTGAGCCTCCCGAATAACCTGCCCTGAACTCGTCGAAGGGTGGAATCTCGCCTTCCCTCCGCGCCCGACCCCCAAAGCAAGGCGCACCTCAGAGCGAACGTAGGCCCCCACCTGCTCCGAGCCTATGGCCTGTAGCCCGGCAGACCCTCAACGAGGGCCGGTCCCCGTGTCGGGTACGGAGCCGGCGCCCCTGCTATTCACTCGTCACTTGCAGTCGGTACTCAGGAAGAGTACCATAGGCCCCATGACCACGCAACTCCAATTCCCGAACCCCGGCACTCGGGTGCCGGACCGGTCGCGCCGTCGGGTGGCCGACCGATCCATCGCACTCGTCATCCCGGCGTCTGCAGCCGGGATCCAGTCTTCGCTCCTCAACCTCGCCGTCCCCTTCCCGTCATCCCGGAGTCTTCAGCCGGGACCCAGCGACAACCAACACCCCGGGCACGACGCCGCGCCCCGTCAGCCCGCACTCTCGAGCCCCCGTCGCTTCGACCATTCCCGGTCCGCCCCACGCAGCCGCTCCAGGACGTCCCGAAAACTGCCCCACTTCATCCCAAATCCGACGCCCCCCGCCCTCAAGAGTTTTTTGGAAAAAACTCTTACGTGCGCACAAGACCCCGCCATCGACCCGGAATCCAACCGGCGCCAAGCCAGCGCTCCCACCAGCCAATTGACGCACCAACGCAGTTGCTCACTCTTCCCCGACCACGTGCCGCAAGTCCACCGGCACCGGCACCCCCTCGCTCCACACAATCCCGCCCAGGCACAACCCCTGCAGCGGCCCGATCATCGGACGCAGCCGCGTCGACGGCTGCCCAAACGGCCGCAGCGCGTGCGTGATGAACCATCGGTCCTGCTCATCGCTGAACACGCTCGCCCCGTGCCACGGCCCCAGCACCGTCCACTCGCCAAAATGGAACGGGTCGTCCCCGCTCGCGTACTGCGTACCCCAGAAGTTCATCACAAAGATCCAATACCGGCCGTCCTTCTCGAACACCCGCGGCACCTCGAACCCCGAAGGACCTTGAAACTTGTTCTCGATCCGCTGAAACGTCATCAGCGGCCCCCGGTCCTCCCAGTGCACCAGGTCCGCCGACTCCGCCAGCGCCAGGCACGAGTCCCCCCAGCGGTTCTGGCACACGAAGTACATCAGGTACCGGCCTTCGTACTCGATCACCCACGGGTCCTTGCACTCCAGCACCCCGTCTTCCGTCCACCCCGACCATTCCCGCAGCGGAATGAACACCGGCGACCCGTCCCCCGGAATCTTCTCCCAGTGCCACAGATCGTCCGAGACCGCTACCGAGAATCTCCGGCTCGCCTCCGGCCGCGGTCGGCACGCGTAAACCATGTACCAGCGCCCGTCGTGCTCGATCACGCTCGCCTCGCTGACCTCCGCGTGATCGCAGTCCCCCGGCTTACCACGCAGCAACACTGGCTCCTGCTTCGTCCACACCACTAGGTCGTCCGACGTCGCATGCCGCTTCTCGAGATTCTGACCACCCGGCCACGCCCCATAGAACAGGTGCCAGCAATCCGGCCCCCGCACAATCGTGTGCGGATTCACCGTGTCCTGCCCTGCCCCATACACCTCCTTCATCGCACTGCGCTGCGCCAGAATCTCCCGCCGCCTGTCAGCCACCGTAGACATACGCTTCCTCCTTGGCATCCGCACGAGGCGTCGACTGATGCTGTGTCCGAGGGCGACCTACGTCCAGCCCGCCGTGCGAGGTTACGGCGATTCTTGTTGCCTCGCCCTTCCCATCCATCGCCAGCGACGCAAGTTTGGTGGCAAGTCCGCGCGCTGAGATCAGGCGTCAATACTCCAGCGAATGACGTCGCTGCGGTTGGGCATTGAGCGGTGCGGCGTCTGGTGAGTCGGCAGTAGCTCCCCGTGAGGCTGTCAGCGTCGGCGCCGCAACCGAGCTAGGCTGCGCTGCCAGTCCGAATCAAACCCGGAATCTCGCTCAATGAATCAATCGCCTCGCCACTCCAGGAGCCCCGCTCCGAGAGAGAGGAAGCTGCCGTCGCCTCCGGTGTCTTGATCAGCACCGCCCGCATTCCGGCCCGATCCGCTCCTGTCAATTCCTGATCATCCCCGTCGCCAACGTAGATACAAGCCGCCGGACCCAAGCCCAGGCGCTCGCACGCTCGCTGATAGAGGTCGGGGTCCGGCTTGACCAAGCCCTCGACGCAGGAGAACAGCGGTTCATCAATCAACTCGGCATATGCCGACGTCGGCCACAAGTTCGGAACATCCGCCGTGCAGTTGCTGAGTAACGCGGTTCGCACGCCGATTCGTCGCACGTCTCGCAGCGTGGCAACCGCGTCACCGCGAGGCCGCAGCGCCCGCCGCGAAAACTCCATGCGAACCTCCACCGCCCGCTCGATGCGCGCCCGGGCAACCTCGGCGCGCATCGCCTCACACACCCGCCGCACGCCCGCCTCCGTCGTCCCGAGCGTTCCGTCAAGTTGCTGCCGCCACAATGCAAACCATCCGCGGGTAAACGCATCCGGATTCACACCCGCCGCCAGCCCCATGTCCCGTACCGACGCTCTGAAATCCACCTCGTCAACCGGCGCCGTGAGCGTATTGAACAGATCAAATACGACCGCCCGCACGTTCACGCCGAAAGCTCCAAGGTGGTTCGCCCGGACCGCCGCGCCGTTAACTCGACTGGAGACTTACTCCCAGCGCACCGTGCTGTCGGCCGGCTGGTGGGCTGTTCGAATAGCGTTGAACTCCTGCCAGGTCCGGACTACCGCCTCCGGCCGCGACCGGCTGCGCACCAGGAAATCCGACTCAGGCGGATAGCAGGTCAGGGTCGCTTCAGATACGGGGCTGTCGGCGGCGGGTGCACCGTTGCTGGAAGCTCCGTTGCGAGCCATCGTCAGTGGCGGGAAGTTCGTCGGCAGGTCCGCGCTCTGGTAGCGAATGTCGATGCTCCAGCGGATCACGTCGCTGCGGTTGGGCGTCGAGCGGTGCGGCGTCCGGTTCGTCAGCAGCACGACCCCGCCGCGGTCCACCGGCGTCGCCACCACGCGCTCGCCCGGCAGATCCTCCTTTTGGATCTCCAGGTACGAGCGCCGGCCTTCTTCGCCCGGCTCCAGCTGCGTGTGCCGCACGACGCCGCCCTTGTGCACGCCCGGCATCACCTCCAGGCACCCGCGCTCGACCGTCGCGTCCACGAAGGGCACCCACACCGTCAGGATTAATTCGTTGTCGCAGACCGGCTCGAAGTAGCCAGAGTCCTGGTGCCAGGGCACTTCGCCGTGCCAGTGGCCCGGCAGCTTGGGTCGCAGCCGGTAGACCGCGGATCCAATGATCTCGGGTCCAACCACCGACTCCGCCAGGTCCAGCAATTCCTCGTTCGAGACCAGCGCGAAGATCCCGTGGCCCTGCAATTGACCGTAGATCACCGACCAGTACAGGTCCTCGTACTCCTGGTGAATCTTCCAGAGGCGCGCCTCAAAGGGCTCGTCGGCGTACGTGTGGCTTAGTCTTCCGTCCGCCACCGCCGCCTCGGCGTGCAGATTGACAGACTCCGTAATCTCGTCGATTGCCGGCTGGATTCCCACTGGGTCTAGCGCGTTGGGAACCACTAGATACCCCTCGCGCCTGAAAAACTCCAGCTGCTCGCTATCTAGACGCATACCTGGGTCCGGCTCTTTTGGGTGCCCACGTAACGATTCTCGCCCGTTCGGGCGACGCTGTCACGTATCCGTGGCGCTACAGCGGACCGCTCACTGGCCGACGAAACATCGCCGCCGCCACCCGCGGCGGCCACCACGACACGTCAATCAGCCATCGCACCAGCGTCGGTGTTGCCGGATGTCCTTGCTGAGCGCGTCGCGCCAGTTCGCCCGGCCAGACGTCCGTGTACAGCGCATACGTAGCGGCCACCAGCGGCGGCCGGATTAGCTTGATCGCAATCCACACCTGCGCCGCCAGCGTTGCGGTGAACACCTCCAGCGCCGGCCCCGTCAGTGTCAGGTAGAACCCCATGAACACCGCCGCCAGCGGCACCGCGATCGGTCCAGCCGTAATCACGAACGTGGCGAACACCGGACCGAATTGTCGCCCGCTCACCCGCCACGATTCCAACGCCGCCAGCGAACCCGGCACGTTCCCGTGCACCGCCATAAACGGGGCCAGGAGCGTCCGCGAATGCACATAGGCTCCGGTTCCTCCGATCACCACGATCCACAAGACCGAGACCGCAGCACCCAGGAACGACTCGGCAAACGCCGTCCGCTGGAAGCTGATGAACCCCAGCGTCAGGATTCCCACCGGAACCCAGAAGATCACCGTCGTGTGAAGATTGGTCCAGATGTACCTGGGCAACCAGCGCGTGCCGTCATCGAGGTGCCGCCACAGTCCCAGCCGCCGGTCCTCATGCGCCGCCGCCACCGCCTTCATGAACATCACCGGCGCCACCGTGCCCGACAGCAGGTTGAGCACGGTCGTGCCCGCTGTCCGTCCGAACCCCTCCGGCAGGTCGACGGCCGTAATCCAGATCACCCCCGCGGCCGGCAGCGAAAACAGCACCATGATCGCCACGATCACGAAGGGTGTAACCCGCAGCGTCGCCAGCCCGCGCACCGCGTAGCGCATACCGGCATGCCAGGATGCACGCATCAGGATGCGTGCTGGGCCGGTGTCGTTGCGTACATGCCGGTCAGTCCTGCTCCTGCCTCAATTGGTACCGAAACTAACTCTACGCCCTCCGCTCGCATGCCAGAATGATCACCCCGTCTTCCCGGCGTCCGCACATGCAGGAACTCGCGCGCATCCAGATCGATGCCTCGCCTGAGGCCGTCTTCGACCTCCTCGCCGACAACACCCGGCGCGGCGAGTGGGCCGAGGGAATGGAAACGTTCGATTACACCTCCGACTTCGACCCCGACAACCCCGTCGGCACTACATTCACGCAGCGCATCCGCGAGGGCGGCCGAATCACCGAATACCACGGTGAGATCACCACCTACGACCCGCCCAACGCCTACGGCTCCCAGGTCACCGGCGGCTCGTACTCCATGGTGGTCGAGTACCACCTCACCCCCGCCAACGGTGGCACCCAGGTCGTCAACCTTTGCGACGTGGACTCGTCCTCCCGCTTCGTCCGGATCATGGGGTTCCTTTTCGGCTGGTTCACCCGCTACCTCGGACGCAAGCAACTGCGCAAGCTCAAGGAGCTCGTCGAAGCCGCCTGATCCCGCCGCCCACTGCGGGGGGGGGGGGGGGGGGGGGGGGGGGGGGGGGGGGGCGGGGGGGGGCGGGCGCG
>VXPS01000408.1:6741-7181 GCA_009839425.1 Chloroflexota bacterium | reverse complement strand
GACCAGACTACCCGTGTCTGGATTTCGTCCGAATTCTCGGCCAGTCAGGGGCGAACCTCAGCTTCCCCCGGATGCCTGCGGGGTTGTTTGCGCGCCTTTGGCGTCCTGTTGGGCTTGCCACTGCTCCCGCAAGCGCGCGTGTTCTTCGTCCGAGAGATAGCGTCCGCTCTCGGAGCTCGTTCGTGGGAACGAGTAGTCCTCGAAGGCGCTCTTCGAGTCGCCACAACCTGCAAGCAGTAGCGTGGCGGCAACAGCGGCTCCAAGCGAAAGACGCACCCAAGCGAGCGGGACTACGGCCAGACTACGCATCACTGGCGCTCGGGCTCGGCAAGGTAGCCGCAAGCGGGGGGGGGGGGGGGTGGGCCCCCCCCCCCCCGACCAAAAAGGACTTTATACAACACGCCCGGGGCGCCTACACCACAAAACGGCGCCCGGGGGTT
>VXPS01000408.1:0-6731 GCA_009839425.1 Chloroflexota bacterium | reverse complement strand
ACCCCGGGGGCGGGGGCGCGCCGCCGCCGGGCCGGGGGGGGGGGGGCGCGGCCCCCCCCCCCCGCCTGCAGATTCATCCGCTTAGATCCAGCCGCGACTGCGCATCTCCTCAATCTGCAGCGCCTGGTTGGTTTCGGCGGCTGTCTTGACGTTACCAATCATCTCTTCCAGCGATACCTCGCCAAGCATGTAGCGCTGCTCGAGTCCGATCCAGCTCTGGTACCACTCACCCCAGTTGGGCATGCGGTACTGACGGTGCCGGTTCTCGGTGCCGTCGGCGTACTGCTTGAGGTAATGCATGTTGTTGGGCGGGCCTGACTGCGCTTCCGCCGTCTCAAGGGCGGGGCGCCACATCGGCAGGTGGCCGCGGTCCACGCCGGCCACGCGGTGCTGCACCTCGGTCCCGAAGTAGAGGCAGACTTCTGTGGTCTCTTCCACGTTACCGCGCGCCTCTGCGCCGCTGGTCACGGCGTGAAACTGGCAGGACCAGAAGGTGCCCGACCTGCCGGTCGCGGGATTGACCGGCACGGGCGCCAGCGACCACTCGAACCGATCCTTGATCTGAATCAGCGGGCGCGCCGTCTGACGGACGCGCTCGGTGAGGTAGTACGCCTGGATGCCTGCCGTGAACGGCGTGCTGAACTCGCCGCGAACCTCTCGAATTTCGGCGATGGGCACGGCGACCTCGTGCTGGAATACGGCATCGTGGATGAACTCGATGCCCGCGCTGCCACCGTTGTCGTACATCGTGAATTCGGTGTCGTCGTAGCTGCGGAAGTACTCCTCGTTGCCTGACCAGATCATCGGGTGCCACGAATACCAGTTGCCGCCCCCGTCCATGCCCCAAAGGCCTTGTTCTGGATCGGTGGTCTTCTGCGCGTTCTCCAGCAGGTCGTCCCAGGTCCAGCTGTCGTCGGGATGACCGGCGCCGAGTTCATCCACCAGAGTCTGGTTGTACATGAAGCCGCTGATCCCGCCCTGGTAAGTGATCCCGTACTGATTGCCGTGCAATTGGGGCGGAGGCGGAAACCTGTGGTCGTCGTCGTGCCCGTTGTCGGTCCAGAGGTTGGGGATGTAGTAGTACTCCTCCTCATTCCAGCCGTCCATTTTTTCGAGGACGGAATTGAGCTGGAGGACCGTATTGTCGTCACGCCACGCATTGAAAAGGTGGCCATCCCAGAGCACCATTTCCGGCAGCGTGCCGGCCGCTGCGCGAATTGACAGGGTGTCCCAATAGCCCCCGCCCACTGGCTCAACCAGCACCCTCACGTCTGGCCGCCGATTGGCCCAGTTCTCAACCGCCTACTGCACGGCCGCGCCGCGCGGCCCGGAGGTGTGGTCGGTCGCAAAGGTGAGCACCACGGGCGGGCGCTGAGCCTCGACTTCCACGACCTTCTCAACGACTTTTTCGACGACCTTCTCGACCTCGACTACCTCTTTGACGACCTCCGTGACGACTTTCTCGACCTGGACTTCCTGGACCTGGACCTCGACCTGGGTCTGCGTCACGATCTTCTCGACCGGTACTTCCTTAACCTCGGTCCTGGTCACGATGGTCTCGACCGGCACTTCCTTGACCACGATCTTCTCGACCGGAACTTCCTTGGTGACGACCTGGGTCTCGCCGCACGCTGCCAGCACGGCCGCGGCACCGGCTCCGAAGCCACCAGCGCCTAGTGCCTTCAGAATGTGTCGTCGTGTCATTCGCGCCCTCCCTGGTTTCGGCCCCGTACTGCCCTATTTCAAAGTAATCTAGGCTCGAACCATCCTCACGCTACGCCCAGCGCGGGAGGGCGTCAAACGCGCTGGCGGCATCAGGCCTTAGGCATTGGCAAGGGCAGGCATGCTACCGATTTCGCGAAACTGCGCCGCTAGGAGGCACTAACTGTGTCCGAGACACGCCCGAACCTCCTGATCATCCTTTGCGACCAGCTAGACGCCAGTTATCTGGGCGCCTATGGCAACCGGGTGGCGCAGACGCCCCACATCGACCGGCTGGCGGCCGACGGCCTGACGCTGAACCGCGCCTACGTGCCGCTCCCCCAATGTTCACCAGCCCGCGCCTCGATGTTCACCGGGCTGTATCCCCATCAGCACCATCTTCTCTGTGTGCCCCGTTCGGGCCAGGACGAGCGCTTCGGAACCGTCCGGCAGCGGGCTGTGCTTCCCGAGTCGGTGCCATCGCTCGGCCAGGCGTTCCGAGACGCCGGATATCGCATGGGCTACACCGGTCCATGGCACATGGGCAACGACGAGATTCCCCATCACGGTTGGGAGGAGCACTGGCGAACCTATCGCTATTGGAAGAACGGCCGCGACTACTACGTCCAGCATCTCGAACGCCACGGCCTGGCCGACCTGTTCAAGCGCGAGCACCAGGTGTTCGGCTTCAGTGAGGGCACCAAGTCCGGCGTGGTGCCCTCGGGGCCGTCTGCGATTCCAGTCGAGCACGCGCGCACTTCGTGGGCCGTGGACGAGACCATCAACTTCATCGATGGCCGAGACCAGCGGCCGTGGGCGTTCACGCTTTCGATCAAGGACCCACACCCGCCCGTCATATCCCCCGGCGACTTCGCAGATCGCATCGACCCCGCCGATGTGGAACTGCCGCCAACGATTGACGAGGACTTTTCCGGCAAGTCCGACGCCTACCAGCGCAGCCTCACCCATCGCTGGGTGCGCAATATGTCGGAAGCCGATTGGCGCCGCTTCATTGCCCACTACCACGGGCTCAACGCCCACATCGACACCGAACTCGGCCGCCTGTTCGCCCACCTGGACGCGCAGGGTCTGCGCGACAACACGCTCATCGTGTTCCTGTCGGACCACGGCGAGATGATGGGCGCTCATCGCATGGCGGGGAAGGGTCCGGCGATGTTTGAGCAGTCCATTGGGATTCCGCTCATCATGCGCTGGCCGGCCGGCATACCCGCCGGTCGGCAGAGCGACGCACTATTCAACACCGTTGACCTGCCGGCCACGCTCGGTGCGTTGTGCGGCGTCCCAATCTGTGCGGGCGCAGGGATCGATCAGAGCGCGATGGTCTCTGGCGAGGCGCCGGGACCACGTCGCATTATCTTCAGCGAGTTTTACATCGAGGCCGGTCTGCGCGATGACCTGATGTTCGTCAAGACCGCGGTGACCGACCGCTGGAAACTGAACCTCTGGCTCTACGACCGGCCAGAGTTGTACGACATGCACAACGACCCGCACGAGACCCGAAATGCAATTGACGATCCCACCACAGCTGACGTGCGTGCCGAGCTGGCGGACGAGATTGTCACCTGGCTCAAGGAGACCGACGATCCATTGCTGCCAACGGTCGAGTGGACGATCGGTCGCATGACCTGAGGCGCGGGCGGTATTTCGCCGGCCAGATCAGCCACGTGTACGAGCGATGTAGTGCGGGCTGGTGTTGAAAAACACCTCGGCGGCTTCCATGAGCGTTTCCGACGTCGTGGGATGCGGGTGAACACTCAGCCGCAGGTCGTCCGCCCGGGCGCCCATCTCCACCGCCAGCACGCCTTCGGCGATCAGTTCTCCGGCGCCCCGGCCGGTGATTCCGACACCAAGTACGCGCTCGGTTGTGGGCTCCAGGATCAGCTTTGTCAGCCCGTCATTGCGCCCAAGCGTGGTGGCTCGACCGGACGCCGCCCAGGGGAACGTGGCGACTTTGTGCGGACGGCCGGACTCACGGGCATCTGACTCAGTCAGGCCGCACCAGGCGATTTCGGGATCCGTAAACACCACCGCTGGGATGGCCTGCGCGTCATATGTCGCCGCGTGTCCGGCGATGGCCGAGGTCGCGACGTGCGCCTCATACGTGGCTTTGTGCGCCAGCATTGGTTCACCCGCCACGTCGCCGATGGCGAAGATGTTGGCGGCACTTGTACGACGCTGGTGATCGACCTTGATAAAGCCGCGCTTGTCGGATTCCACCCCGGCGGCCTCTAGGTTGAGCCCGGTGCTGTTTGGGCGCCGTCCGACCGCCACCAGCACCTTGTCGAATCGCTGGGAGGGCACTTCGACGCGCGCTCCCGCCAGTTCGACGTCAGCGCCGTCCGTCCGCACGTTCAGGCTCGCAACTCGCGTGCTGAGAAGGATCTCTTCGAACGCAGACTTCAGTTTCCGCTCCAGAGGTCGAACGAGATCGCGGTCCGCTCCGGGTAGTAGACCGGCCTCCATCTCAACCACCGTCACTCTCGACCCAAGAGCGGCGTAGACCGAGCCCAATTCAAGCCCGATGTAGCCCCCGCCAACCACCAGCAGTGTGTCGGGGACGTCCGCCATCTCCAGAGCGGAGGTGGAGTCCAGGACGCGGTCGCCGTCAATCTCGAAGCCGGGCGGGGCCGCTGGCTGCGAGCCGGTGGCTATGACGGCATAGTCGAAGTCGAGACGTTCTGCCTCTCCTCCGTCGGATGGCTCGACCTTCAGCGCGTGCGGCCCATCGAAGCGGGCGAGTCCGCGAGTGAAACGCACGCGTCGCGCTCGGGTTAAGAGACCCAGCCCCGAAGTCATCTTGGAGATGACCTGATCCTTCCAGCTTCGCAGCCGGTCCAGATCGATCTCCGGTTGGCCGAAACTCACGCCCCAGTCGGCCGCGTCCTCGGCCTCGCCCATCAGCGACGCCACGTGCAGCAGGGTCTTTGACGGAATACAGCCCCGATAGAGGCACACGCCGCCCGGATTCGCTTCGGGATCGATCAGCGTGACGTCCATCCCCAGTTCGGCGGCGTGAAATGCGGCCGGATAGCCTCCTGGCCCCGCGCCGATGACGGCTACGCGAGGTTGCCGTCCATTCGTGGTCACGTCGCGGCTAGTCCCCCATCGCCAGCATCAGCGGCTGGGCCAGCGCCTCGACAATCCAGGTGAGGAAGCGCGCGCCGTCCGCGCCGTCCACAGCCCGGTGGTCGAACGACAACGCCAGGGGCAGCATGAGCCGTGGTCGCAACAGTCCCTCGACGTACACGGGCCGCTCCACCGCACGCCCGACGCCCAGAATCCCGACTTCAGGCGGGTTGATGATCGGCGTGAAGTGCCCGGTGCCGAGCCCGCCCAGGTTGCTGATCGTGAAGGAGGCGCCCTCCAACCGCTCGGGCGGCAGCTGTCCCTCGCGAACCTGGCCGGCAACCTCGGTTACTTCAATCGCCAATTCGGTAATGCTCTTTTCACTAACGTCGCGAATCACCGGAACCAGCAGTCCCCGTTCCGTGTCGGCGGCGACACCCAGGTGGATGTACTCCTTCAGCACCATCTCGTTGGCGGCAAAGTCAGCGCTGGCATTCATCTTCGGATGCGCCTTCAGCGCGGCGGCCACAACTTTCATCAATATCGGCGTGATTGTGAGGCTGCCGCCGGCGCTCCGAACACGGTCCTTTTCGCGCTGCCGCATCGACTCGACGGACGTGATATCGGCGTCGTTGAAGAGCGTCACGTGCGGAATGCTTGACCACGACTGCGCGATGTTGGTTGCGGTTGCCCGACGAACCCGGCTCATGCGCTCGCGCCTGATCGCTCCGAACTTGCTGAAGTCGGGCAGCGGCGCCGCAGTCAGACCGGCCGAAGGTGCTGGTTGCGTCGATGGTCGAGCGCGGGCGTGGGCCTTGACGTCGTCTATCGAGATTCGCCCGGCGGGACCAGAACCCGGGACCTCGCGAATGTCGAGACCGATTTCGCGCGCGAATCCGCGGGTTGATGGCGAGGCAAATACGGGCATGTCGCCGCCGGCGGGTGGTGGTGGCGGCGGGTGCTGGGTCCTTATCGTTGGGCTGGGCTGCGGTCGTGAAGAAGTGGGCGTCCGTTTCGGAGTCTCGGTGACGGCGCTTGGCCCCGAATTCGCCGTCGCTGTCGGAGGATCCTGAGGCTTAGCTTCCGCCGCCGAGTCACTCTCTTCCAGTTCGAGAATCGTCTGCCCGACCTGAAGCGTGTCACCGGCGCTGACCAGCACCTGGGTCACCGTGCCGGCCAGTTCGGCGGGAACCTCCAGCGTCGCCTTGTCGCTCTCGATCTCAATGATCGGTTCGTCCTTGGCGACGGCCTGGCCAGCACTGACCAGCACACTCAGAACGTCCGCGTCAGCAATACCCTCGCCCAGGTCGGGGAGCCTCAGTTCAGTCGCCATGCCGGTTCCGTCGCGGCGGTGGCGGAAGCGTCAGGCGAGCCGGGGGTTGGCCTTGGCCGGGTCGATCTCGAGATCTTCGAGTGCCTCGGAAACGATTTCCCGATCAAGCTCGCCTTCGCGCGCCAGCGCATACAGCGTCGCCAGCGTAACGTACCGGGCATCGACCTCGAAGAAGTCACGCAAAGCCTCACGGTCCTCGCTCCGCCCGAATCCATCGGTGCCAAGCGAAATAAGCGGCTGGGGAATCCACTTGGAAACTGAATCCGACATCGTCTTTACATAATCCGACGCCGCGACCACGATGCCGGGCAATCCGCTGAGCTGTCGCGTGAGGTACGGGATGCGAGGTTCCTCGTGCGGATGCAGCATGTTCCAGCGTTCCACGTCCAGCGCGTCGCGCCGAAGTTCGGTATAGCTGGTCACCGACCACACATCGGCAGCCACGCCATACCGCTCGGCCAGCAACTCCTGCGCCTTGATGGCCTCATTCAGAATCGCCCCGCTCCCCAGCAACTGCGCCCGGGCCCGCGGCTGCTCCACGTCCGCCCGCCGGAATCGATACATCCCCCGCAGGATGCCTTCGTCCACGTCCGGTTCGTCGGGCTTGGGC
>VXPS01000395.1 GCA_009839425.1 Chloroflexota bacterium | reverse complement strand
CGAACCACCGCTTCACGGTCCAGAGCCGCGCGTCCTACCACTAGACGATACCCCAAGAATTGGCCGTTTCCGGCCGGATTCAACCCTAACATTCGGGCTACTGTTGACAGTCGGTTTGGCACCATGCCCGACGCTCGTCGCGGCCGTGATGTTGCCGCGTGTGAACGACTATGCCGTTGTCGTCCGTTCGCTCCGCGCCTAGCATGGCGTAACAGTTCAACTCGCAGGGAATCCCTCAAATCGCTGACCAACGCGCCCCCATCGGTGTCCTTGGCGCCGGCCTCATGGGCCACGGCATCGCGCAGGTATTTGCGCTGGCCGGGCACCAGGTGTCGGTCCTCGACGCCAACCCCGCCGCCTTTGACGCCGCCCTCACCAAGGTAGCCCGCAACCTTGAACTGATGATCGAGTACGGCCTGGTCACCTCTGAACAGGCGGAGGCAGTCCCGGCGCACCTCCACTTCACGACCGACTTGGCCGATGTCGGCCGCTCCGCCCTCATCATCGAGGCTGTCACCGAGACCGTGGAAATCAAGCGCGCGGTGTACGCAGACCTGGCGCCGCATCTGGCCCCGGACACATTGCTGGCTTCCAACACTTCCAGCATTCCCATCCGCCTCATGGCCGACGCCACCGGCCGCCCCGACCGCTTCACGACCACACACTTCTTCCGCCCTGCCTACCTTTGCCCGATGGTTGAAGTCACCAAGGGTGAACTGACCAGCGAGGCCACGGTGGAAACCGTGTTGGACCTCCTGCGCGGCGCCGGTCTTCGGCCCGTGCGGATCAATGTGGACCTGCCCGGCCAGGTGGCTAACCGGCTGCGCCAGGCCCTCTTTCGCGAAGCGCTGGACCTGGTTGACCGGGGCGTCATTTCGGCCGAGGACATCGACGAGCTCACGGCCTTCTCATTCTCGCCCCGCATGCCCCTCATGGGCGTCATGCGCGACCGCGACCTGGCCGGGCTCGAAATCGCCCTCAACGGCACCGAGAGCGTCTGGCCCGATCTGTGCAACGCCGACAGCGGGCACGACGCCCTGCGTCGTCTGGTGGAAGCCGGGCACTTTGGCCTCAAGACTGGCCGCGGTTTCTTCGACTGGTCCGACGTGGACTTCGCCGCGCAGTGGGAAACGTTGGAGCGTCAGCAACTGGAGATCTACGCCACGCTGCGCAAAATCGGCGCCTGGCCGGTCTGATCTGGAGCTTCCAGCACCGCATTGGCAGCGGCTTTGGCCTCCCGGCACGAAGCGTCCGTGGTGTGCGCGGTATCCTTTCGCGGTCACTGTCGGTCAGGCACTTGGAGGCACAGCATGCATCTTGCGCGTTACAGCGTGGGCGGCGAAGTCCACCACGGAATCGTTGAAGGCGACACCATCGCCGAAATCTCGGGCGACCTCTTCGGCGACCTGGAGCGCACCGGCAACACGGTGGCCCTGGCTGACGTCCAGCTCCTGACGCCCACCTCACCAACCAAGATCGTCAACCTGGCGGGCAACTACCTGAGTCACATGGGCGACTCGCCGCCCTTCTCGCGACCGCAGCCGTTCCTGGCGCCGCCGTCGTCCGTGCTCGATCCCGGCGGAACCATCGCCTGGCTTGAGGGCTGCAAGGACCTTCACTACGAAGGCGAGATGGCGGTCATCATCAGCAAGCGCTGCTCGCGCGTCAGCGAGGATGAAGTCGGGGACTACATCCTTGGCGTATGCGCCGCCAACGACATCAGCGAGCGCATCTGGCAGAACGGTCAGACCAACGGCGAGCCGGACAGCCAGTGGTGGCGCGGTAAGGGCGCCGACACGTTCTCGCCCTTCGGCCCCTGGGTCACCACCGGCCTGGACCACGGCAACCTGGAGATGACCACCCGCGTCAACGGCGAGGTCGTCCAGCACACCAACACCAGCGAGCTGATCTACAACGTGGAACAGATCGTCAGCTTCGTTTCGACGTACATGACCCTTGAGCCTGGCGACGCGATCTTCACCGGAACGTCCGGCACAACCAAGGCCATGAAGAGCGGCGACGTCACGGAGGTCGAGCTGGAAGGCAACGGCATCCTGAGCAACCCGGTCGGTTACCCCGAATAAGGCGGATCCGAACGCCGGGAATCCACTCGGCAAAGTCGAACTGAACGAAGCCGCCGCAGGGTTTCTAGAGACCCTGCGGCGGCTCGTTTTTCTACTCCCAATCGCCCACAGTGAAGTCCCGGTCGATCACCGCATTGGCTGCATGTCGTCCATCGGCGGTCCGCGTTCCTCGGCCGATGTGGACTCTGCCTTCATCGCGTTCCGCCCCATCTCGTCGGACCCGCCGAAGATGATCGGCAGGCTCAGCGCAATCAGCATCACCAGCGCCCAGATCGCCGGCGCCGAGGTCTGAAGCTGCCGGCGTCGCCGCCGCGCTCGCGCTTCAAGTCGCGTGCGTCGCGGCTGCCACCACGGGTTGTGCCGAGCCTCGAGATAGTGGAATCCTACGCCGAGCACGGCGCCATAGACCAGGTGACCAACCAGCGAGGCCGTCCTCGGGGCCGCGCTGTCCGCCGCCCAATCCGGTGTGTGACCGGTCAGCACCGCAAACAGCGTGTTGGGTCCAACCACCCACAGGAAGAACCCGAAGGCAACGCCCCAGCCCACCGCTGATCCGATGCCGTAAGTCTGCCGGCGAAACAGCAGGCCGTATACCGCGCCCCAGATGACGGAAACCAAGACATGCACCAGCACGCCCACCGCCGCGTTGTCGGCCCGCATCAACTGGGCAATACCCTCGAACGAGCCAAGTCGCGCCAGCATCACGGTGTAGAACAGCCCGCCCAGCAGTCCGGCGGCTGATCCACGCCCCAAGGCCCGCAGCCCCTCCGTGCCGTAGCCCTCGTCATCGTGTGAGGTCGCTTCGGCGAACAGAACCCGCCAGGTCACGCTCAGCCATTGATAGGCCAATCCCAGGATTCCGCCAAAGAGCAGGTACGCCAGCAGACCGGGGAAGGCGTCGTGCGCGAAACCCATCCCCCACGGCAGCATCCCCCGGGTTGCCAGGCCGACGATCGTCAGGGGAATGAGAATCCAGGCCAGGAACCCGAACACGAACCCTCGTACGAGCGCCGCGCCCGCGCTGTCGCGAACGGTCGGCACAATCGCCGCGAACGCCAGCCCGGTCCCCGCGCCAATGCCCAGCACCCCCAGCCAGAGCGCGCCCGATGGATCGTGATTGTCGATGCCGGTAAAGTGGCCAAGTAGCCCCTGGTCTACCAGCGCTTTGCCGGTCAATGCGGCTCCCGCAACGCCCGCGAGGACGCCTCGCACCACGGCACCAGCCGTTGGCCGTTCGAACGAAGACCGCCGCCACAACAGCAGTGCCAGGCTGGTCGTTACGCCGTACTGCAGGTGTCCCAGCAGCATCGGAAACGTCTCTTGCGCGGAGGTCAGGTCCCAGGCCAGCGCTTCGCGGCGGATCAGCAGCGGCGCCAGCGTCAGCGGCCCGATGATCCACCACACCGCGCCGTAGATCAGACCCCAGAACAGCAGGTCGCCCGCGCCGTGCTCCTGCCGTCGAATCAGCGCCGCGAACCCCGCGCCGATGATGCCTGCCACGATCATGTGAACGATCCAGCCGCCGGCCGCCGACGGCGGCAGCCGGACCAGCGCGGCTATGGACTCGATGACGCCCAGGTGACGCATCACGAGGCCGTAGACGATCCCGCCGGCTTGTCCTGCGAGGGCGCCGGCCAGCAGCCAGGCCGCCAGGTCGTTGCGCCGCATCACGTCGCGCGCTCCTGCTCCGCGCTTGGCCGCGCGGCGGCCCCGTAACGCCCGTCCGCCGCCGTCGTCATCACGATGTCACGCGGGAACACCAGGTCCAGCGCCCAGTCCAGCGCCACCCGCGCCTTGCGCTCCAGGCCCGGGAGCTTGCTCAGGTAGATCGTTCGCCACATGAACCAGGCCAGCAGCCCGGAGAATTTGTGCCCCCAGAGCTCCGCGGCCGCGGTTCGATGCCCCAGCCCCACCAGCGACCCACTCGCTCGGTAGCGGAACGGCTTCAGCTGGCGGCCGTCGATGGTCGCCACGATGTTCTGGGCGACCCGCTTGCCCTCGCGCAGCGCGTGCTGCGCGGTCGGCGGACAGGGTCGGCCCTCGTTGGTGAGGTCTGGAATCTGCGCCGCGTCGCCCACCGCCCAGACCCCTGGGATGTCGGGCACGTGCAGCGTCGCCTCCGCTACCACCTGTCCGGCCCGGTTCCTTTCGCACCCCAGGGTGCGCAGGATCGGATTGGGCTGATTGCCCGCCGTCCAGACAAAGGTCTCGCACGGGATCGTGGTGCCGTCGTTCAGCGCGACGGATCCCTCGGCTGCCGCCGCGACTCGGCAACCCAGCCGGAACTCGATCCCGCGGGCGCTCAGCTTCTCCCGGGCGTAGGCGCCAAGCTCGGCGCTCAGTTCCGGCAGGATCCGGTCGCGCGAGTGCACTAACACGAACCGTGCGTCAGCCGGGCCAAGGTTCTGGAAGTAGCGCCGGACGCTCGATACTAGGTCGAACAGCTCGGCGATCGTCTCCGCGCCCGCGAATCCGCCGCCGGCGACGACGAACGTCAGCAGCCGCTGCCGCACCACGGGATCAGTCTCGTGGTCGGCGCGTTCCAACTGCGAGAGCACCCGGTGGCGAAGTCCCACGGCGTCTTCCAGCGTCTTGAGCGTGATCGCGTGCTCCGCCAGGCCCGGCAGGCCGTAAAAGTTGGGGACTGACCCCATCGCCAGCACCAGGTGGTCGTAGGGCACCGCCTGCGGCGTCGTGGATCGGCGGCTGCGCACCGTCACCTGGCGCTGTTCGGTGTTGATTCGTTCCACGTCGCCGTGGATGAAGTTGGTGAAGGCGCAGGCCGCGCGAATCGGCGCCGCGATGTGCTGCGCCTCCAGCGCCCCGGAAGCCACCTCCGCCAGCATCGGAGTGAACAGCAGGAAGTTGCTCTGGCTTACCAGCGTGACGTCCAGGTCCCGTCGGCGCCTGGTCATGCGCTCCAGCGTCTGCGCGGCGCTCATCCCGCCGAATCCGCCGCCCAGCACCACGATGCGATGCACGCGATCCTCCGCGCACTCGTCCCGACGGACCAACAGGGCGCCGTCGCCCCACTGGTGCACGGCCCAATACAAGCCTCCAACGGTCAGCGCCCCGTACAGCATGTGCCCCATCAGGCTCGGGAAGCCGGCCGACGCCACCGCAATCGACCAGTCCGGGATAACGCCTTCCGCCAGCGGACGGAGCGTCAGCGGTCCCAGGATCCAGCCCAGCAAGCCAAACGTGACGCCAAGGGTGATCTGCGCCGCGTAGGTGCCCGGCTCGTGCCGGTACTGCAGGCCCACCCCGGCACCGATCAGGGCGGCCAGCACCAGGTGGATGACCAGCCCGGTCCCGCTCGTGGACGTGCCCGCCAGCCCGGTCACTTCCACGCGCATTTGCTCGGCCTGCATCGCCAGGGCAAAGACGGTTCCGGCAATCAGCCCCGCCACCGCGCCGAACAGGACTTCGCGACGGGCAATGCGAGCTACGAATCGCATACGCGTCTCCCGTTGCGGGTGTCCCTCGATTGTGGCAGCGACGCGCGGCTCCTGACGAATCCGAAGGTCCCGCGGATCCAACCTCCGGCCTGCTCAACGTCTGCAGGCCCGCGGCCTCGTTGACGCCGATCCGCCAGGCGTCGCACGCTCCCTGCATGCTTCGGGCAGCGTCGTATCTCTTTGCACTCGCGCTTCTGGCTGTGGTCGTCGTCGCGCTGCTCATGGTCGCCGGTGTGGTTCCGGCCCAGCGCTCGTCCGTGCTTGGCGGGATCATCGCCGCCGAAGCGACCAACGGTTCCTCGCAGCCGGCGCCAACCGTCACGCCGATCGACCGCCCCGTCTCGTTCGACGGCTTGCGTCCGGGGGTTACCGAGGCCTTCGGTCTGCGCGACGGCCTGGTCGTTCTCCAGGTCATCTACGACGGAACCGTTGAGCCATTCAGCGCATCCCTTCGGTTGTTGGACGATCCCAATGCCGAACCCATCGCCCCGGTCAGCATCATCCCGCCGCTCAATCGCGAGGGCGGAGCTTCTGCCCAGATCACCAGGGCCGGTAGCTATGTACTCGATGTCGAACTCGCCGAGGGTGAGTGGGTCGTCACCATCAGCCAGCCGGGCGATGTGGGCGGTGCCGGATAGGAGTTCCCGAGTCTTTGCCAGGTGACCGCCCGCCCCCGCTATTTCTATACTGAACCGCCGCACCCGGACGGATCGAGGCCGGACATGGATCCCAGTTGTCTGCAATACGCCCTGACCGACGACGAGCGCGAAGCTTTTGACCGCGACGGCTTTCTGGTCGTCGAAGACGCTGTCCCCCAGGATCTGCGGGAATCGTTGATCGAGACCATCGACGACCTGTACGAGAGCGGCGTGCTTGAAGGCGGGCGCACCGACAAGACCATTACCCAGCGCATCAACAAGCTGGGGTTCATACACCTGGACCGCTCCTTCTTCGACATGGTTGCCCACGAGCGTTTGTTGCCCAAGGTCTGGGGCATCCTCGGCTGGAACATCTACCTCTATCACACCCACCTGGCCGTCACGGGCAGGGAGCCGGGCACCTACGAGCCCGACGCCCGCGCCTGGGGCTGGCACCAAGACTCTGGCCAGATGAACCGGGACATGGAAACCAATCCGCGCCCACGCATTTCGCTGAAGGTCGGCTACTTTCTCACCGACGTCAGCAACGAAGGCATGGGCAACTTCTGGGTCGTTCCCGGAAGCCAGCTGTCCAACACCCTCCCCGAGCCCGGCGAGGGCGAGGTCCAGCCGGAAGGCGCCATCCCGGTCAAGGTCAAGGCCGGCACCGCCGTGATCTTTGACCGCCGCATCTGGCACGCCGCCACGCCAAACTTCTCGGACGTGACCCGACGGGTCCTGTTCTACGGCTACGGCTACCGCTGGATCCGCACGCGCGACGACATGGAGTTCCCACAGGACTGGTACGACGACTCGCACGCCATCCTGCGGCAGATGATGGGCCACTCCACCAACGAGTTCGGCCGCTCGTCGCCCTCTGACGCTGATGTGCCGCTGAAGGTCTGGCTGGAAGAGCACGAGCAGATTCAGCGCGAAAAATCCCTCGTCGGCTAACCGAGCGGCCGCGCCTCGCCCGCCGGGCGAAGGTTTTTTGGGGGTATTCGCGAGCGCCGGCACCACGCCCCCCTGC
>VXPS01000126.1:4360-7217 GCA_009839425.1 Chloroflexota bacterium | reverse complement strand
GCCTGGTACATCTGCTCGCCCAGCTTTTGGGCGGCCGTCTGTAGCACCGCCGTCGCGCTGCGGATCGCCTCCAGGTCCTCGCCCTCCAGCGCCTTGCGCACGTCGCCGATCGCCCGCTCCGCCGCCTGCCTGTCATCCGCTTCGATCTTGTCGCCGTTCTCGCTGATCAACCGCTCGGTCTGATACGCCAGGCTGTCGGCGTTGTTGCGCAGTTCGGCCTCCTCCAGCTGCCGGCGGTCCTCGGCGGCGTGCTCCTCGGCCTCGTTGACCAGCGCCTCCACCTGCTCGTCCGAGAGGTTCGTGCTGGCCGTGATCGTGATGCGCTGCTCCTTGGCCGTGGCCAGGTCCTTCGCCGACACGTTCACGATCCCGTTGGCGTCAATGTCGAACGTCACCTCGATCTGCGGCACGCCCCGCGGCGCCGACGGAATGCCCTCCAGCCGGAACCGGCCGAGCGTCGTGTTGTCCCGCGCCATCGGCCGCTCGCCCTGCAGCACGTGGATATCGACCGCCGTCTGCCCATCGTCGGCCGTCGAGAAGATCTCCGACTTGCTCGTTGGAATCGTGGTATTGCGCGGAATCAGCGCGGTCAGCACGCCGCCCAGCGTCTCCACACCCAGCGACAGCGGCGTCACGTCCAGCAGCACCACGTCCTCAACCTCGCCGGCCAGCACGCCGCCCTGGATCGCGGCCCCGATGGCCACCACCTCGTCCGGGTTGACGCCCTGGTTGGGATCCTTGCCGGTCAACTCGCGAACCAGCGTCTGTACCGCCGGCATGCGCGTCGATCCGCCCACCAGCACCACCTCGTTGATCTCCGAGGCCTGGATGCCGGCGTCGCCCAGCGCCCGCCGGAAGGGCTCCACGCAGCGCTGCGTCAGGTCCTGGGTCAGCCGCTCGAACTCCGCCCGTGTCAGCACCGCGTCCAGGTGCTTGGGCCCCGTCTGGTCCGCCGTGATGAACGGCAGGCTGATCTGCGTCTGCGGCACCGACGATAGTTCCTGCTTGGCCTTCTCCGAGGCCTCGATCAGCCGCTGCAACGCCTGCGGGTCCTTGCGCAGGTCGATGCCCTCGCTTCGCAGGAAATCCTCCGCCACGTGGTCCACCACCCGGCGGTCGTAATCGTCGCCGCCCAGGTGCGTATCCCCGTTGGTGGCCTTGACCTCAAACACGCCGTCGCCCACCTCCAGGATGGTCACGTCGAACGTGCCGCCGCCCAGGTCCCACACCAGGATCGTCTCGGCGCCGCGCTTGTCCAGCCCGTAGGCCAGCGCCGCCGCCGTGGGCTCGTTGATGATCCGCCGCACGTTCAGTCCGGCAATCTCTCCCGCGTTGCGCGTGGACTGCCGCTGCGAGTCGTTGAAGTAGGCCGGCACCGTAATCACGGCATCGGTCACGTCCTCGCCCAGGTACTTCTCCGCGTCGGCCTTCAGCTTCTGCAGCACCACCGCCGAAATCTCTTCCGGCGTCACCTCGCGCCCGCTCTCCGGGATCTTGATCAGCACTTCGCCCGCCCGGCCCTCGGTCACGTCAAAGGTCACCGCGGCCGACTCGTCGCTCACTTCCGTCAGCCGCCGTCCGACAAACCGCTTGGCCGAATTGATCGTGTTCTTGGGATTCATCACCGCTTGCCGCCGGGCCAGTTGCCCCACCAGGCGCTGCCCGCCCGTGCCGTAGGCCACCACCGACGGCGTCAGGCGGCTGCCCTCGGAGTTGGTGACCACGTTCGGGTCGCCGCCCTCCATAACCGAGACGACCGAGTTCGTCGTCCCCAGGTCAATCCCAATGATCTTGCTCGCCATCGCTGCCTCCTAGGCTGATCCGGACGCGGCCGACGGTCCCTGTTGATCCGTCGCCGCGGCTTCGTTCATCAATACGGTCGAAAGCACGCTGTCCATGTCGTTGACCCACACGAAGCGCATCTGCTTGCGCACCCGCGCGGGAATGTCGTCCAAATCCGGTCGGTTCTCCGCGGGCGCGATCACCGTGTGCAGGCCTGCCCGGTGCGCGGCCAGCACCTTCTCCTTCAGCCCGCCGATGGGCAGCACCCGCCCTCGCAGGGTCACCTCGCCGGTCATCGCGATTTCGCGCCGCACCCGGCGGCCGGTCATCGCCGAAATAATCGCCGCCCCCATCGTGATCCCGGCCGAGGGCCCGTCCTTCGGCACTCCGCCGGCCGGCACGTGCACGTGCAGGTCGCGGTGGGCGAACATCCCGGGGTCCATTCCCAGGTCGCCCGTGTGCGCCCGCGCGTAGGACAGCGCGGCCCGCGCCGACTCGCTCATCACGTCGCCCAGCTGCCCCGTCAGGCGCACCTTGCCGGCGCCCGCGATCCAGGCCGCCTCCACGTCCAGCACCTCGCCGCCCACCGGCGTCACGGCCAGGCCAGTCGCCACGCCCACCTCCGGCGTGCGCGACTCGTCCTCCGGTAGAAACTTGGCCGGTCCCAACGCCGTTCGCACGCGCCGCGGCGTCACCCGCGCGGCCGTGCGCTGGTTGGCCGCGATCCGCCGGGCCAGCTTGCGGCACACAGCCGCCAACTCCCGCTCGAGATTGCGCACCCCCGCCTCGCGCGTGTAATGCCGGATCACTTCCCGCACCGCCCGATCCGTAAACGTCACGCCCGCCTTGCGCAGGCCGTGGTTCCGAATCTGCCGGGGCAACAGGAACCCTTGGGCGATCCGCACCTTCTCCTCTTCCGTGTACCCGCTCAACTCGATGACCTCCATCCGGTCCCGCAGCACCGTCGGAATGTCCTCGGCCGTGTTCGCGGTCGTCACGAACAGCACCCGCGACAGGTCGAACGGAACCTCCAGGTAGTGGTCCGAGAAGCTGTGGTTGTATTCCTGTCCCAGCA
>VXPS01000126.1:0-4350 GCA_009839425.1 Chloroflexota bacterium | reverse complement strand
TCCGGGTCCAGCGCCTCCAACAGCGCCGACGACGGGTCGCCGCGGAAGTCCCGCCCGATCTTGTCGATCTCGTCCAGCAGCATTACCGGATTGTGCGAGCCGGCCCGCCGCAGGGCCTGGATGATCCGGCCCGGCAGCGCGCCCACGTAGGTGCGCCGATGCCCGCGGATCTCCGCCTCGTCGCGCACCCCGCCCAGCGAAATGCGCACGAACTCGCGGCCCAGCGCCCGCGCGATCGAGCGGCCCAGGCTCGTCTTGCCCACGCCCGGCGGTCCCACGAAACAGACGATCGGGGTCCGGAACTTCGTCGAGATGGCCCGCACCGCCAGGAATTCCAGTACCCGTTCCTTGGGCTTCTCCAGGCCGTAGTGATCGCGGTCCAGCACCCGCCGCGCCCGCGCCAGGCTGCGGTGGTCGCGCGTTTCGTGCGCCCACGGCAGCGTCAGCAGCCAGTCCAGGTAGCCGCGGATCACCCCCACTTCCGGCGAGGTCGGCGGCGTGGCGTCAAGCCGTGAAATCTCCTGCCGGGCCTTCGTCGCCACCTCCTCCGGTAGATCCGAGGCGTCCACCCGCTCGCTCAGGTCCTGGGCATCGTCGGTCTGCGGCGTTGAGATCCCCAGTTCGCGCTGGATCGCCCGCAGCTGCTCGCGCAGGTAGTAGTCGCGCTGCACCTTCTCGATGCCGTCCTGGATCTCCCCCTGGATCTTGTTGCGGATGTTCAGAATCTCCACCTGCTTGGCCAGGTAGCGCGCCACGAAGCGCAGCCGCTCGGTCAGGTCCAGCGCCTCCAGCACCGTCTGCCGCTCGTGCGGCGACATGTCGGACGAGAACGCCACGTAATCCGCCAGCCAGCCGGGGTCGGCGGCGCGCCGCGTCATGGCCACCGTCTCAGGGGCGAACATGTTCGTCTCCTCCGCCACCCCCTCCACGTGCGCCACCACCACGCGCCGCAGCGCTTCAAGCTCCAGCGACGGACGGTATTCCACCGTCAGCGGCGTCACGCGCGCGTCGAAGTGCTCCCCCACCGGCGCGATGTCGTCCACCGACGCCCGGTACTGGCCTTCCAGCAGCACCTGCACCCCGCCGTCCGGCATACGCAGCCGGCGAATCACCTTGGCCGCCGTGCCCACCGAACACAGGTGCTGCGGATCCACCGTCTTGCGCGCCCGCCGCTGGGTCACCACCACCACGAGGTCACCTTTGTCGGCTGCCGCCGCCAGCGCGTCCACCGAGACGGCCCGGCTGGCGTGCAGTGGCATCGTCAACTCCGGATAGGCCACCCAGTCGGGCAAAGGCACCACCGGCAGGCGCGTCGACTCGGGTTGCACCGAAACCACCGTGCGGCGCGGCGCCGCATTTCCGCTCGGGCGCCCCTCGGCACCGTCGGCTCCGACTTCGGAATGCATCGATTCAGTCATATCACGCACGATAGTAGATGTTGAGCGAACTACTGTCAAGGAATCTTACTTAGTTCCAGTCAGTATCATCTCAGCGCCCGCCGGCACACCTCGCAAACTCCCCCGTACCGGCACCGCCGGCGCTGAGCTATTCGCGGACGCCCGGACCCGCCGAGGCTGCCACGGCCGCGTTCGCCGCCGGACACGCCACGCACGACTTGTCCCGGCACCAGCGGCGGTAAATCCGCAGCAGCCCCTGTTGCGCCAGCGCCGATCCCAGACCCCGACGCTCCAGCCGCAACGTGTCGGCCATGTAGCGCGTGTGCCGGTTCCAGCCAACCGATCCCAGCCCCGCCAGCGCCGCGTCCGCGGCCGTCACTAACTCGGGACGGCCCGACCAGCCCCCCAACGCCGCCGCGAACGGCAGCACCGCGTTCACCAGCAGTTCCAGGCTCCGCCCGCGCCCGATAAGCGCCGGCAGCGGACGCGCCGCCGGCCGCCCCACGTCCAGGTGCCGCACCCAGAAGTCGTCCGGCCCGACTTTCACCTCGAACCACCCCACCAGGTCCCCGCCGCGCTCGCTCTCATGCGCGGCCAACACCTGTCCGGCCACGCGCTCCGCCAGCGAACGCTGCGCCAGCGGCGCCGTGCTCAACAGCCGGGCCGCCCCGGCCAGGCGCCGCGCCGGCCGGTTATGCGGTCGCACCGCCGCCAGGGTCCAGTTTTCGACCGCCGGCGCCGCGCGCGGCGCCCCTGTTGCCCAGGCCGCCTCGAGCGATTGCACATGCGGATGCTCCGCTTGCTGCCCTCGCTGGCTCGGCAACAACCCCGCCGCCCCCAGCAACTCCGCCTCCACGCGAACCTGCCGCGCGCCCAACGACGGCCCCGCCAGCGCGCTCAGCAATTCGATCGGCGCCGCCTCGGCCACCGCCTCGAACTGCCCGGTATTCGCGCTGTACCCCAGCGCTCGCATCATCGCCCGATACAGCGCCTGGTCCGCTCCCAGCGCCTCGATGTCGCTCTCCAGCACCGCCGCGCGCTCCGCCTGCCGCCGGACGCCCTCCGCTCGAATTGCGGAGCGCACTTCATCCCTCGCCGCCGGCCGAGCCCCTTCGTTCCAACACGACCACCCGTCCGTATCCGGTCGCCGTCCTCCTGGCGCAGGTCCATCGGCCAGCGCCTGCCCGGCCAGGATGTACGGCGGACGGCCGGCTCCTCCCTGAGCCGGGATCCACACCAGGTGCAACAGCTCACCCTGGTAGCGCCTGTCAGCGTGGTGTCCATGCTGCTCCCACGACGCCTCGTGCAGGTGAACTTCCACGTCCACCCGCCGCGCCGGACCGCCGTCAATACTGACGATCGCGTCCTGCAAGTCCGGTCCCGCCAACCCGGTCCGGCGGCCGGGATACACGACCTCGATCAAGCGCCCCAGCGAATCGCGCATAGGGCCGACGCGCGACGCGGCGTCCAGCCACAACTGCACCAGCGCGGCTTCCGACGCGGGCCGCCACGAATCCCCGCCCCTTGTGGTCTTGCGGGTCAACGTCCGCAAACCTTACCGCGCACCTCTGCTATAGCGTAACGTTTTGCCTCACCCCACCGGAATTCCATTGACGCGCGCCCAAAGCTTGCGCACACTCTCTTCCCATGATTCGCCTTCGGGTACGAATGATTCACGCGCACGCCCCAGCTTGCGGCGTCTATTTCGCGTTTCCAGCGCCGGCGCAGCCGGGTCGTGACCTGATGTAACCCAACGACCCGCAGACGCCGGCAGCAGAGGCCCCCGCCACCGCTTTTTTCTTTCTCCGACCACTCGCCCCACCACCGTCCCCATCAGGAGCCCGCCCGATGATCATCGTGATGAAGAACAGCGCCGGCCAGGCGGCCCTGGACGCGGTCGAAGCCCGCGTCCATGCCGAGGGCCTGGAGACCCGCCGCCTGCCCGGCGAACACAAGACCGTCATCGCCGTCATCGGCACCCGCCCGCCCGAGCTGCTCCAGCAGCTCGAGCGCATGCCCCACGTCGAGGCCACTATTCCCATCAGCGAGCCCTTCAAGCTCGCCGCCCGCACCGACAACCGCGAGCGCTCCGTCATCCAGGTCGGCGGCGTCGAGATCGGCAACGGCTCGGTCACCGTCATGGCCGGCCCCTGCACCGTCGAGAGCCCCGAGCAAATGGCCGCCACCGCCGCCCACGTGGCCGGCGCCGGCGCCCGGATGCTCCGTGGCGGCGCCTACAAGCCGCGAAGCTCCCCCTACAGCTTCCAGGGCATGGGCAAAACGGGCCTCCAGCTCCTGGCCGAGGCCCGCGAAGCCACCGGCCTCCCCGTCATTACCGAGGTCCTCGACCCCCGCCAGGTCGAGTTCGTCGTCGATTACGCCGACGTCCTGCAGGTCGGCACCCGCAACGCCCAGAACTACCCGCTCCTCTGCGAAGTCGGCGCCTGCGAAAAACCCGTCCTGCTCAAGCGCGGCATGGGCAACACGATCGACGAGTGGCTCATGTGCGCCGAGTACATCCTGGCCGCCGGCAATCCCGACGTCATGCTCTGCGAGCGCGGCATCCGCACCTTCGAAACGTCGTCGCGCTTCACCCTCGACCTCAACGCCATTCCCCTGCTGCGCCGCCGCACCCACCTCCCCATCGTCGTCGACCCCTCGCAGGGCACCGGTCACTGGTACATGGTCCACGACATGGCCCTGGCCTCCGTCGCGGCCGGCGCCGACGGCATCATCGTCGAGGTCCATCCGGAGCCTGAATCCGCCCTGATCGACGGCCAGCAAAGCCTCAGCTTCAGGCACTTCAGCGAGCTGATGGCCCGGCTGGAGCCCATGGCCGCCGCCCTCGGACGTCCCGTCGGCGCCCCGGTCAGCGCGTGATCGACGCCCCCGCGCCTCACTCAAATACACAAATCCGAGCCCAAGCGCCGAAGAGAAAACTACGAGACCCGAA
>VXPS01000137.1 GCA_009839425.1 Chloroflexota bacterium | reverse complement strand
AGCCCGGCATGTGCGGGGCCGCGCGCACGTACCACACCAACTCCCAGATCTCCTCTTCGGACGTCCGCGAGCCGTACTCGGGCATGTCGTCCCGGCCGTAATAGATCTTGTAGAAAATCGACCCGTCCGTCTGGTTTTGAACCTCCGGATGCGAGAAATTGCGCGGTCGCGGCACCAGCAACTGCACCTGCGGTCCATTGCCGTCCGCCAGGTGTCCGTGGCACTTGGCGCACGTGAACCGGTACTGATGGTGAGCCCGCACCAGCACGTCTTCCGTGAGCGCCAGCGGGTTCTTCTGGACTTCGAACTGTCCAGGCACCAACCAATCTTCGGTCTCCTGCCGCAGTCCAAGTGACGGCAGCCAAGTAAACAACCAGAACATTCCGCCAAGCAGAATGACCAGAATGACAATCGTGGTGTCGGTAACCGCCGAGCCGCTACGTTCCACTGGTTCGCCCCTGCGCGTTCCGCACCCGGCGGAAGCCGCGCGATGTTAGCACCGACTCAGGCTCCCGCCACGGACGTACCGCTCGGATTCGGACGGCCCAGCGCCTGCCGCAGGAACGCGTTCACGCGCACCGCGTACTCGCCGAGGCGCTGAGAGAACGCCCCCACGTGCCCCACGCCCACCGGCTGCCAGATCACCCGCGGCTCGGCGGCCGCTTCGTAGAGCTCTTGCCCGACCTCCGTCGGCACATATCGGTCGGATTGCCCGTGGATGATGAACACCGGCCGCGGACTGATCCGCCCGATGTCGTCCGCCGGGTTCACCTGGCCCGGATCCACCCCGCTGAATATCCGCGCCATCAGTTGCACCGGGCCGGCAAACGGAAACGCGGGAACACCCAGAAAAGCCTGGAACGAGTCATCCGTCGTCTCAAGTAGCCGCGCGTACGACGACTCCGCAACAACCGCGGCGATTCGCGGGTCGCGCGCCGCCGCCATGATCGCCGCCGCCCCGCCCATCGAATCGCCAATCACAGCCAGCCGCTGCGGATCGACGCCCGGCAACCCCACCACCACGTCCACGGCGTCGATCAGATCGTTGACTTCGCGCGCGCCCAGCGTCACCACGCCCGGATCGCTCAGGCCGTGGCCCCTGAAGTCGAAGATGAATGTGTTGAATCCCAACCGCCGCAGCATGTTGCTCTTGCCCACCATGTCGCGATGCGTGCTCGCAATCCCGTGCGTCACGATCACTGTGCCGACCGGATCGATCACCGGGCCGTACCAGGCGGCCAGGCTGGCGCCGTCGCGCGTGGGCACGTTCAGCCGCACCCAGCCAACGTCGTAGTCCAGCCGCGTGGTCATGTCGTCCTGTTGCGGCGGATGGGTGAGATACCAGGCGGTCAGGCTCGACAGCACCAGGAAGGTCAGCGCGCCCAGCACCACCAGGCCAATACCGATCCGCAGCAGTAACCGGCCGGCGTTCGCGCGCGGTCGCGGCACATACGCCAGCCGCCCAGGCAGCCGGGGCCGGTGCATACCCTGGTAGACGGAACCCATCGACGAAGACTCTCAGGCGGCGCGCGTGCGTCGTGCGGCAGAGGACATCGCCTACACGATGTCACACTGCGTCAACGCGCAACGTGAGGTATCTCTCGTATGACCGTGCTGGAACTTGGACCCGACGCCTTTGAGCCCCGCGCGCTTGACGCCGACGAAGCGCAAATGCTGCACGCCGTCATGAGCCAGTCGCTGGGCGTCCGGGCCGGTGAGCGGGTAATCGTGGTCACCGATCCTCCCAGGCGTCAGCTGGGCCAGCTCTTTGCCCGGGGCGCCCTCCGCGCCACACCACACGTGCAACTGCTGCTGATGCCTGAAGCGCCCGACCACGGCAGCGAGCCTCCGGCGCGAGTCGCGGAGGCCATGGCCCAGGCCGATGTGTGCTTCCTGCCCACCAGCAAATCCCTCAGCCACACGCACGCGCGCCGCAACGCCAGCGCCGCCGGCGCCCGCGTCGCCAGCATGCCCTCCATTACCTACGAAATGGCCATGCGCACGCTGCGGGTGGACTACGCCGCCATCGCGCGCACGTCCGACGCGCTGGCCGACATGCTTTCCGCCGCCGCCGCCGTACGCCTCACCGCTCCCGGGGGCACCGACCTCTACCTGGACCTGAACGGTCGCCAGGGCTTTGCCGACACCGGCGTCTTCACCGCCACCGGCGCCTTCGGCAACCTGCCGGCCGGCGAGGCTTTCGTCGCGCCCCTGGAGGGCCGAGCGCACGGAACCCTCGTGTTCGATGCTGCCCTGCCGGTCGACGACCCGGATGACGCGGTGTCCGGAGCACCGATGGTGATCGAAGTGCGCGACGGTTTCGCCCGTAGCGTCAGCGGCCCCGGGGCCGCTGACCTGCAAGCCATCTTTGACCGCCTCGGCCAGGACGCCCGCAACATTGCCGAACTCGGCATCGGCACCAACCCGGCCACCCGCATCAGCGGCAATGTCCTCGAATGCGAAAAAGTCGTTGGGACCGCCCACGTGGCGCTCGGCAACAGCCTGCACATCGGCGGCGCCACCGATGTTCCGTTCCACAGCGACGGTGTACTCAACCGGCCCACGATCGTGGCCGGCGATACGCCGCTCATCGAGGATGGGCGACTGGCGGTGTGAGCGGACTTGGGGCCCGGCTCGCGCCTCCGGCCTGCGCCGTCGTCTTGGCCCTGGCCCTGGCTGCCGTTACCTGCGGGCCGCCCCGCGTCGTCGCGCCGGCCGCGACGCCCACGCCGCCACCGTCCCCGACCTGGACACCCATCCCATTCGCCACGGCCACGCCGCGTCCCACGCCCACCCCAACCCAAGCGCCGACCATCATTGCCGTGGCGCCCCCCGTGGAAACACCAGCCTCGCCTCCGGCTGATGCACCTGAAGCCGGCCCAACGCCGCCCCCGCCAACCGCCTCGCCCGAGGAACTGGCGCGCTACACCACCGAAGAACTGCAGGCGCATCTGCCCGATCCCACCATCCTGACGGACCGCCTGGGCATCCCGGTGGTCCGCGGCGCCGATGAGGACATCACCGCGGCCAACTTTGGCCTGCAGGGCCAGTTTCTTGACCCGCTCGTCATCCGTCGGCTTGATCCGTTCCTGTTCGCTCTTCTATTCGTGGGCCAGACCGCCTCGAGCGCGGAACAGTTCCTGGCAGACAACCTGCTCGACGCGCCGGGCCCCTTCCTGGAGACCGTGGCCAGCGGCCTCGTCGAAGGCTTTCAAACCTCCGAGCGTCCAGCCGACGTGGTTGTCTTGGTCGTCCAGGCGCCGCCACCCGTTGGGGAACGCTCCGCCGCCGCCCGCACGCGCGTCGTCAGCGGCACCGACGCCTTTGAAGCCCGCCTGCTCATCACCGAGCAGGCGGACATCCTCGTGCTGATCCTGCAGATCGCACGCGTCGACCAGGGGACGACGGCTGAACTGCTGGACGACATCGCCCTCGCCTCCGCCGTTCTGACCTCGGAAATCCCTCGCGGCTGAGGAGGCCTTAAGGTGCCTGCATGTGGACTGCATCCCCGACTCTCAGCTTCACGTCGCGGCCGTGCCCGTGACTGACTTTGCCGTCGCGCGCGGGCCCCGGCGCATCGTCTGCCTCACCGAAGAACCAACCGAAATCCTCTACTGCCTTGGCGAGGGCCACCGCATCGTCGGGATCAGCGCCTACACCGTCCGTCCGCCTGAGGCTCGACGTGACAAGCCCGTCGTCTCCGCCTTCATCGGCGGCAGCGTGCGCAAGATCGCGGCCCTCAAGCCTGACCTTGTCGTCGGCTTCTCCGACGTCCAGGCCAACCTCGCCCGCAAGCTCATTGCCGCCAATCTTCCCGTCCTCATCTTCAACCAGCGCTCCATTCAGGAAATCCTCGACGTCATCGTCCACCTTGGCGCCCTCGTCCATAAGCGCGACCAGGCTCGTGAACTGGTCGCGACCTACATTCAGCGCCTCGAAGACACCCAGCGGCGCGCGGCCCGCCGGACCCACCGTCCACGCACCTATTTCGAGGAGTGGGACGATCCGCTCATTTGCGGCATTCGCTGGGTCAGTGAACTGGTCGAGATCGCTGGCGGTATCGACATCTTCGCCGCGCGCGCCCGCGCCCCGGGCGCAGCCGCGCGCACGCTCACCGTCGACGAGATCGTACAAAAGGCTCCCGAGGTCATGCTCGCGTCCTGGTGCGGCAAACCCTTTGACTACCAGGCGGTCCTGGACCGGCCGGGCATGAACACCGTGCCCGCCGTGCGCGCCGGGCGCGTTCACGAACTACCCCCCGAAATCATCCTCCAGCCCGGCCCCGCCTGCCTGACCGACGGCGTCCACCGCCTCGAAGAACTCCTCTTTCCCGGCGAGCCCTAGGCTCCGGCCGCCGGGGCCGGCGTCGCCTCCCCCGGCAACTCCATCTCCAGCGGCGACGCATCCGTGAAACGCAGCTCCAGCCGGCCGACCTGGACCAATCGCAAGAAGTGCCGGCCTGGAGCGAAATCAAACACATCAAAGTGCAGCGGGATTGCGTACGGCCCCAGCATCCCGTTGGGCTCCGGCAACAGCGTCGCAACCAGCGTTTCGTCCACGTAGGCACGGATCCAGCACGTCTCTGGCTGGAACTCCGTCCCCAACACCTCGGGGCAAGGATCCCACCCGGACGACCGGGTAATCCAGAGTTCCTGCCGTCCCGCCATCTCAACCTTCGTCGTGCCGAATTCGGCCTCGATCGTCACCCGGGCCTTGTCCGCCACGTCAAGCACAAGCGGCTCGTCGGACTCCGCCTCCTCCGGCCCGCAGGCCGCCGCGACCAGCGCGAGCGCCACACAGGCCGCCCACGCCAGGGCGCGCAGCCGCGTCAGGGTTGGAAAGTGGTGTCCTGAAAACATCTCCAATGTTCAATCTACCGCGTAAACCCGCCCCTGCCGCATGTAGGCTCCCGTCATGGCGCTTGACCAGCCCCTCGCGAAGCCGCGCTTGCTCGCCGTCGACGACGATCCCGAGATCCTGGACCTCCTGGATCGAGGCCTGAAGATCGAGGGCTTCGACGTCCGCGTCGCATCCGATGGCCAGGCCGCCCTCAAAGCGCTCGCTGAGCATCCCACCGACGTCGTCGTGCTGGACGTCATGATGCCCGGCCTGGACGGACTCGCCGTCATCCAGCGCATACGGGAAACCAGCGACGTCCCCGTCCTGTTCCTCAGCGCTCGCGAACGTGTCCGCGACCGTATCGCTGGCCTTGACGCCGGCGGCGACGACTACCTGCCCAAGCCCTTCGCCTTCGGCGAACTGGTCGCCCGCCTCCGCGCCCTCCTCCGCCGCCCCGGCACGCCGGAGGCCGATCGCCTGGTCTTCGCCGACCTCCAGCTGGACGAAACCGCTCGCCAGGCCACCCGCGCTGGAACCGTCGTCCCGCTGACCGCGACCGAGTTCGACCTGTTGCGCGTGTTCATGCGTCAACCCAGGCGCGTCCTCTCCCGCGAGCGCCTGCTGGAAGCTGCCTGGGGCTTCGCACCTGACACTATCTCCAATGTCGTGGACGTCTACGTGGGCTACCTGCGCCGCAAGCTGGAAACCGACGGTCGCCCCCGCCTCATCTGGACGGTCCGCGGCGCCGGCTACGTACTGCGCGAGGACGGCGCATGAGCATCCGCATCAAGCTCCGCCTGCTGTACCTCGCCTGCATTGCGGTCACCATTACCGTCTTCGGCATTGGGCTCCAGCTCCTGCTCATGGCGCACGTCGATACCGAAGTCGACGAAACCCTCCGCGGTCGTGCCCGCGAAGTCGTCCGCATTGCGCAGGTCAGCGGAGGCCTCACCGGCGTTCGACCTGAGGTCGGCATGCTCATCGAACTTCCCGTCGATGAGCTCCGCGAACGCGAGGTTTACCTCCAGGTGCTCGATCCGCAGGGTCGTCCTGTCGTCGCTTCCGTCAATCTGCGTGGCCAGTCCCTGCCCGTAACCGACGGCGCTATGCGGGTCATCGAGACGCAGCGGGAAGCCGTCGAAACGATCAACGTCGCCGGCCGCTTCCGCCTGCGCATCCTCAGTGTTCCCATTCTCCGCGGCGACGAGCTCGTCGGCGTGCTGCAAAGCGCCCAGTCGATGCAGTTGGCTGACAGTACCACCGAACGCTCCCGCAACCTCCTCATCGGTGGGGCGGCCGTCGTATTCGTCGTAGCCTCCCTCAGCGCCTTGTATCTCACTCGCACCGCCGTCAATCCCGTGGCTGAAATCACCCGTACCGCCGAGGCTATCTATCGTCAGGGCGACCTCAGTCGCCGCATCAACATCGGCGCCGGCAAGGACGATCTCAGCGCCCTTGGCCGAACCTTCAACCGAATGCTCGACCATATCGAGGACAGCGTGGAGGCTCAACGCCGCTTCGTTGGAGACGCCTCTCACGAACTCAAAACGCCCCTGACCGTCATCCGCGGCAACGCCGAACTCCTCGGCCGCGACCCCTCCGGAGTCGACGCCGCCGCCGCCGCCGCCATCACCCGCGAAGCCGACCGGATGCAGCGCATCGTCAACGACCTGCTCGCCGTCGCCGAGCTTGATGCGCCCGGTGAGCTCAATTTCGAACCTGTCAACCTCCGCGCCTTGGTCGTGCGCGTCCTCACCGACTTAGGTCCCGTGGCCGCCGGCCGCTCCCTCGCACTGGCCGGCACCGACACCGCTTGGGTCTTCGCCGACGCCGACAAGCTGGAACGCGCTCTCCGCAACCTCGTCCAGAACGCCATTACCGCTACTACGGACGATGGCGTCATCCAAGTCAGGCTCACGGTCCGTGACCGTACCGTCTCCCTCACCGTCAGCGACAACGGCCAGGGGATCCCCGCCCAACATCTCCCGCATGTCTTCGACCGGTTCTATCGGGCGGACCCAGCTCGCTCGCGCGCCGGCGGCGGGACCGGTCTCGGCCTAACGATCGTGCGCAGCGTTGCCGAGACCCACGGGGGCAGTGTTCAGGCCCGCCGCGCTGACCTCGGGGGCGCCGAGCTCGAAATCCGCCTCCCGGCCGCCCGCCCACCCGTGCATCGTGAGCTTGTCTAACCCCGAACGCCCCGCAGCACTCCAGCTCTAAGCTGGTCCTACGCCCGCCCTAGGTTCTTCTCCCTCTTAGCGTCCTCTCATCTAGCTTCCCTAGGCTCGTAGACGACTGAAGAAGCGCCTGGGGTAGCGCTGCCGAGCAAGGAGGGCGCACATGTCCCCACCCATCAGATTCTCCGAGCCCCGGCTGGTTGATCGTCTTCGAACTGAAGGCGCGCGGTCGGCAACCTACCGAACCGGGCAGATTGTCCTGGAGCCGGCGTCGGACC
>VXPS01000366.1 GCA_009839425.1 Chloroflexota bacterium | reverse complement strand
GGAACGCGGCGGAAGTCGAAGATCACGCTGTAGACTCCCTGTTGATTGGTGCCGGTCGCTCCTTCCCACCCTACGCAGTAGCCGTAGATTTCATCGTCGGCACTCTCGTCGGGGTCGAGCGTCCAGTAGGTGAGGTCGGCATTGGTGTTGCGGTTGTCCGTGGAGCCTCCCGGTCGCACCCGGCTATCCCTGCTCGTGACATAGACGGGCTTCCCCGGAGGAGCATTACTTGCGGTTTGTAGTTGGGAATGGGTGTATTGCGGCCCCATGGGAACGCCGGTTACTAGCCCCCAAGACAGCATCTTGACGGAACCAGAAGCGGCATCTTCGGTGGCTATGCCCTCGATCCCCAGGTTGAGGTCCTCGGAGCGGCCAAAGTGGTCAGAATCCCCAAAGTAATGTCCGATCAGAACGTTCCCGCGTGCAGCCAGAATAAGCGGGTCATGCTCGGACACCCCGTTGGTGCCCACCTCCGGGATAGTGAATGTCTCGTTGCTCGGATAGCGGGATTGCTCGAAGGACAGAGTGATTTCCGACAGCGCCCTTGCAACCTCGTCGCGAGCGTATTGGTCGATGGCGCCGCGGATGGGATACTCGACGAAGTGGGCCGCGCCGGCGGCATGCGTGAGCAGGGGGTTGTCGTTGGCGCGGTTGACGACCATGCTCCATGCCGCCCCGTCGGCGAGGTTGTGCAGCACGTTGTTCGGGTCGATGGCCGAGAACGAGTAGTACCCGCTGTCGCCGTGGAAGACGGCGTAGGTCAGTTCCGTCGTCGTCGTCGTGGCAGTTCCGTCCACATCTGCCGTGATGACGGCCTTGACCGTGTCGCCCGAATTCGCCGCCCGTCCGACGGCCGCGTCGTAGGCGGCCTTGCGGATCCACAGGTCGACGGTGTCGGCGTCGTCCGTCGAGATCCCGGCGAGCAGCACGCCGACGTTCGAGTCCGGGTTGGACGAGAACTGCCCGCGCTGTCCGTAGACGCTGTTCCGGATTGCCGTGCCAAGCCAGGTGTCCGCCCCGTCGGTCCAGCGCTCAAGCTCGCCGGCGAACGTGTTGGCCGTCCCGTGCCCCGGCTGGCGCACGTAGAACTCGTGCTCCGACAGCACCACCTCGCCGTCGTTCGCCTCGTCCGTGTCCAGCGGCTCCAGCGGCTCGATGACGTGGCGGTCGGCCGTGTCCTCGGCCGTGAGCCGGGCGAAGGACATCACCAGGTCCGCGACGCCGACCGCACGGCTGTCGAAGCGGGCGAGGAAAAGGTTGACCTCGACGGCCTCGGTGACGTGCCAGTATGCCGACGCCGTGAACGGCTGCTCACCGGTGTTGTAGAAGAAGACGTTCGGCATGGCCGCGATGACGGCGTTGTCGGAGGACTGGCGGAACTGCAGCGCGAAATGCCCGATGCCTGCCCCGTCCTGGTTTCCCGTCGCCTGAATGAAATACAGCCCCGGCGCGACGGTGAAGTCGTTGCCGGACAGGCCGGTCAGCATTTCCGGGTCGCCATCGCCGTGGACCACGGCGACCGGATCCTGGGCGAGCGGCGAAAGCTCGTCGCCGGGACTCTCCGCGACGTCCTCCTGGAACGAGATGCTTTCGGTGCGCAGCCCGGCGAGACCGGCCACCGGCTGCGGCAGGTCCTTGACCGCGCTCGCGTCCAGCCGGGCGTCGCCCGTGAGCGTCTGCAGCGCGTCCCGCACGTTTGCCGCGCCGGCGGCCGCGTTGGCGGCGTCCCGCGCCGCCTGGTCGATGCCCTCGATCGGATACTCCGTGAAGTGGCTGTCGTCGACCGCGTGTGTCAGCAGGACCGATCCGCCCTGGCTGACGATCAGCGACCAGCCGTCCGGGTGCGTGCCGACGCGCTTGGGCACGGAGTTGGGTGCCTGCCCCTCGAAGCTGAGCCACGTCTTGCCGCCGACCGTGAAGGACCGGACGTAGGGAAGCACGTGGGTCGTGGTGGTTTCAGAGCCGGCCACGGTGCCCGTGAAGGCGGCGCTGATCTGGTCGCCGCTCGCGACCGCCGACCCCTTGGCCGTTTCGTAGGCGGCCTTGTCGATCTGCACCTCCATGACGTTGTTGGTGCCCTGGCCGACCAGGACCGCGCCGATGGCGGCGTCGTGGTTGTCCGTGAAGCGGCCATGCGCCCCGAAGTGGCTGTCTGAGCGGGAGGTAACCAAGTAGTAAAGCTGGCCTTCCCGGTAAGTGCCAAGAACTCCTGCAAAGGCGTTTGCCGTGCCCGGCGTCGCGTATCGATGGAGGGCGTGCCCGGACAGCACCACGTCGCCCACGGACAGCCCGTCGCCATCCAGCGGCTCAAGCGGCTCCAGGCCGTCGGCAATTCCGCCGTCGTCCCCGGCGGCGGCCCCGGCTTGCTGAATTGTCGTGCGGATCGCGCCGATGTCGTCAACTTTCCAGACGACGACTGCCTTGTCCGTGGTGGTCGAGCCGATCCGCAACGAGCCGTCTGCAAGCGTCCAGAAGCGGATTCCGTCCACCGTGATTGCCGACCCGGACGCTGCGGCGAAAAGCGCATTGCCGAGCGTGAATTCGCTCGTCGTGTTGACTCGGAAGTAGAATGCCGTGTTCGCGTCGTCTGCGACGGTCACGCCCTCTACGCTGAAGATCGCGGCGCTTCCCAAAACCGTGTCGTCGTAGAGCTTCTCGATCAGGCTGTCGTCGCCGCCGCCAGAGGCGATGGCCGACCGGACATCGGGCGCAAGAGCGTCCAGGGGGACCACCCCGTCCTTGAACGTGCCCGTGACCTCGCCGCCATAGGAAGTCTCGTGCGTTGTCTTGTATACCGCAGCCTTGGTCTGCGTGGAACCGCCCGGAATTGGCGATCCCAGGAAGTAGCTGTAACCCGCAGTTCCATTGTCAACTTCCTTTGGAACCCAATGGGTGTGATACAAGAGATCAGTGTCGGGGAAGGTGATGGCCCATGCCCAATCGGACTGGTCCTCGGTGTCTTTCAGACGGATGACGAGTTGTTTTTGAGTGCTTGGTGGAGTGAAAGGAAATCTTGGATTGGCAATCGTGCTTGCAAAAGTCACACCGGCAACGTCTACATTGTCATTGCTGACCTCATCAAGAATTGCAATGCCGCACAGTGAGGCGTCTGTGCCTTCCACCCAAACCGCCTTGGCGGTCAGCGACAGGTCTTTGGTTACGTCGTTAAGATGCTGAATGCGAACAGCGTTGTCATCGGCTTCCGCCTGCGCAGCCTCAGCCGCGTCCACTTCCCAGCCGAGAACGTCACCGTCGAACTTGGGTATCCTGTTGTCCCGCGATCCTGCGGCGGGCAGGTCGGGAAGGCGCTTCTCCGGCGGAACGAGGGTGTCGATCCGCCCGTCCACCGCCGCCTCGTCAAGCCCGGTTCCGCCCGCTGCGGTGGCGTCAACCTCCCAGCCAAGGGTGTCGCCGTCGAACTTCGGGACCTTGTTGTCGCGGGAGCCTTCGGAGGGCAGTTCCGGCAGGAGACGGGCGCGTTCCGCGTCGGTCAGCCCCTCGCCGCCGCCGTCGGAGGCGGTCTGCCAGGTCGCGGCCCCGTCCGTGCCGACCTCAAGCTCGTATCTCGCGGTCGCCGCCTGAGCGCCAGGCGCTTCCGGGAGGCCGGTGTCCTGCACCGTGTCCTCTTCCCATGAAGCCGTCCCGTCCGCCTGGACGCGAAGGTTGTAGTCCGTGGCCGCGTCAGGAGTCGCGGGCCTGTCCGGCACGTTCGACTTGCCGTCCGCCGTCGCCTGCGCCGCGACCGCCTTGGCGTCCGCCGCCGCAGCAGCCGCCCGCGCCGTCGGGTCGGTGTCCGTGGTGCCGCCGTCCGGCTGCCAGGACGCCTGGCCCGTGTCGGTCACCTGAAGGTTGTACTGTGTCGTTGCGGCAGGGGCGCTCGGCTTGTCCGGCACGTTGCTCGCCCCGGTGCCCGTCGATGCCGTTGCCGCGATGCGCGGATAGCTCAGGAACACCGGCGCGAGGCTGTCCGCGCCTTCCGCCATGACGTTGATGCCGTCAACCGGCCTGCCAAGCGTGGCGCTGCTCAGCGCCCCCTGCGATGCCGCCGGTCCGGGCCAGAGTTCCGCGCCCTTGACGACGGTCTCCTGGACCGTCCTGACGCTTCCCGGCCCGTAGACCTGGAACCACCCGTATTCGCCAGCCGCAACGTCCTCGTGCGAAACGCCTACGACGTTCCCGGCCTCGCCTGACACGCGGTCGCCGTCCAGCGCCCATGCCTGCCCGGTGTCGCCGCGTATCTCCACGGCGTCATGCCGCCGGATCGCCTCTCCGGCCCGCTGGTACATGAACTCGCGGAAGTCGTCCGTCCGCCCGCGAGTCCCTGCGTGGAACCCGCTTGACGTGTCAACGGATGACGGGTTGACGCCAAGGTCCTTCAACTTACCGGCTGTCCACGTAGGGCCAGTTCAGCGAGCAGGCTGTCAGACGGTCGTTGGCGACCGCGTTGGCTTCAAGAATCGATATTCCGGCGATCTCGCGCTGACCGGCCCCGCTTGTGATGCGGCCCCCGGTGCCGGAAGGCTGGGCGTTGTCGGAAGCCACGGTCCCGTTGGCCGTCCTGACCATGGATTCGCCCTTGCGAAGAACCCAGAAGGCATCTCCGTCCTCGCAGGGAGTGACCACGACCCCGGCCTGGTTGCCGTTCGCACGGTTCGTGGTCATGCGCTCGCACTCGAAGCTGCCGTAGATCACGACGCAATCACCCTCGCGCATGTCGGCTTCGGCCTTGCAAAGCTGCCATTGCCTGTCGCCGCTCTCCCCTACTGTGCCAAGCGGGGGCGGCAAAGGCTCTCCGGGAACAGGCGTTTCAGGCCATACCTGTTTGGGGTTGCACCCCATGACGCCAAAGGACATCACGTTCTCCGTTGTGTCGGGAGCCGGTCTCCCGGCCCCCGAAAGGTTCGTCAGGCGATCAGGTCAACCGACGGCCACTGCACGGCGATGGAGACAGGACTTCCTGCCGATCCCTGCGCGGTCCTCGCGTGAACGCCGTTCAGGTGAAGCGCGGCTGCGGTCGAACTGATCCGGCCTTCCGTGTTGTGCGGATACAGGATGGCTCCGGCGGCGATGGCCGCCGCCGCGATCCCGAACCCGTTGCCGAAGACCAGGCCCCAGCCGTAGGCGTCGTTTTCGATCCTGACCTGCGGGAAGCAGATCGCCATCGAAAGGTTCGCGTCGTCGCTCAGGTCCATCGCCCGCAGTTCCCAGTCGCCGCTGATCGCGGCGCAGGCGTACGGGCTGATGACCTGTCCGGCCTGGACGGCCACGTAAAGGCCGCCGTCCGGGCTGAAGGCAAGGGTTCCGAGCGTGACGCCGCCGATGTCCTCAAGGGACGGGCCGGACTGGTTCGGATTGCATCCAAGTGCTGCAAGACTCATGTCACGCCCTCCTATGCGGCTCGCTGAAGACGGCCCTGCAAGCTCACGTTCGAGCATGTCAGGTTTCCGGCCCAGAGAATGAACCGCACCATCGCGTCCTGGTTGGTCGCGTAGCGGTCCATGGAGACTTCCATGTTCTGGTCCTTGTGCGGACGCCAGAACAGGTAGTTCGTGTTCAGCATGTAGGCGAGGTTCGCGCCAAGCGAGCCGCCGAAGCCGCCGTCCAGAACGCAGTCCGCCGTCAGGAACTTCAGGTTCATGAAGCCCATCTTGCCCATGTTCGGGTTCGTGAACCGCTGCTGGTCCTGCAACGACTCCCAATAGCCGGTGTAGAAGGCGTTCCCCATCGGGATGAGGTCAACCTTGTCCATGTTCCGGCAGATCGACACGTACATGTTCATCATGGCGTTGCGGATGCCGTCGTTCGACACCGCGAAGCCCGAACCCGACCCGTCGTTCTCCTGGTGACGCCAGAAGTCGAAGTTGGCCCGGTTGATGCCGCCGTAGGTGCCGCTTGTCGCGGTCGCCGGAAGCGCCGCCGCAAGGCCGTCGATCTGCTTGCCGGAATCGGCCTCGCCGTTGCTGTAGAGGTCGTTCGACAGGCCGTTGACCATGGTCTTCTCGGCGTTGCCCACGCGCTTCGAGAGAAGGTCGATCATCTTCTCCTTGCCCGCGTTCTGAAGCCGCTCGCGCCCCGAAATGGTGATCGCGACCGCGACCTGCCGGAGGTCGAACTCGGCTGCGGAGAACACGTCGCTCGGCTGGATGTTGAGGACCTCGTAGCCGCTGAAACGCTTGAACGTCTCGTTCTCGGCGTATTCAAGCTCCTCGTAGATGGTTCGTCCGCCGGAGATCGGGGACGACTTGCCACGCTTCTTGAGCCGGTTCAGGAGAGCGGTGTTGTCCGACACGTTGTCGGCCAGCTTCCTGCGCCGGTTCTCGATGGCGACCGTGGCAAGTTCGGAGATGTTTGGCGAAGCCATTGTCTCGTTCCTTGTTCGTCAAGGTTTCGTTCTGCTTCCGGTCAAGCGGCGACCATCTGGTCGTACGCCTCCGAAAGCGCTGCCTTGAGGTCCCTTGGCTGTTCCGTCCGGGGGGAGCCTGCGCCCGACACCGAGGAACCCGCGTTGCGCTTGCGGCGGGCGGCTTCGGCCTTCGCCCTGTCCTCCGCCTCAAGCAGCTTCGCCCGGACTGCCGGATTGCTCCAGCAGGCCCGTTCGTAGAGGTCCCTGATGTCGGGCTGTTTTCCCGCCGCGTGATCGGCCTGCGCCAGCCTCGTCATTTCGTGCTCCACGTCGCTGAAGAAGGGATGGGCAAGGGTGCCGTCCTCGTTCTTCGCCGTCATGAAGTCGTTGATCGTGTTCTGCTGCCTCTGCATCTCGGCATGTTGCCGGGCCTGCATGTCGCCATGCGACTGCTGCCGAAGCTGCTGAATCTCGTTCATCAGGCCGTCAACGCGCTCGTCCCTGACAGGCTCGATGACATTTCCGCCGTCGTCCGTCTGCGGCGGCGCGATGCCGTAAGCGGAGATGATCTCGCGCAGCACGTCCATCTGCTGGGCGGGCGTCCCCGTCCTGAGCCGGTACTCGATCCCCATCAGGCTGTCGAAGGCGAGCGCGGGCGTGGTCTGCGCCTGCTGCATGTAGCCGGACCACTTGTCGGCAACCTCCCGGAACGGCGCGACTTCCTGGCTGCGCTGCGTGTGCGCGGCCTCCATCGCCTGCGACCGGTCCATGAGGAATTTCTGCGCCTCCAGGTCGAGCTTGGAGAACATCTCCCGATGCTCGCTTGACCAGTTGGCCGGAGCTTCCATGGATTGCGGCGGATCGCCGCCCTCGTCCGGCTTGCCGCCGCTGGCGTCCGCGCCGTCCTTGCCAGGCCCGGTGTCAAGTCCAGTTCAAAACTGACCCAGGAATCGCGTTCAATTTTGACCCA
>VXPS01000199.1:1529-7335 GCA_009839425.1 Chloroflexota bacterium | reverse complement strand
ATGTCGAACGTGAGCGTATCGGCGTCGGCGTCGGCGGTGTTGGCGTCCGCGTCGGCGACGGTGTAGGTGAGCGAGGTCGTCCCGGTAGCGGTCGGGGTCCCGCTGAGGGTACGGGTCGACGCATCGAAGCTGAGGCCCGGAGGCAGCGCCGGGGTGCCGGTGCATCCGGTCGCTCCGGCTGCACAGGCGAGTGCATAGGTCAAATCACCGTTGCCGCCCGTCGCCTCGGGCAGCACCAGATCCGCCATGGCGATTTGCACCACCTCGGTCTGGGCGTCCACCGTCTCCGCCCCGAACGACGGCGGGACGTCCTCCTCCACCGTGATGGTGACACTCGCCGCGGCGGAGTCCTGCGCCCCGTCGTTCACGACGAGGGTGAAGGTGTAGGTGTTGGGGGTATCGGTGTCGACCGCGGGCGCGGTGAAGGTGGGCATGGCTTCGATCGTGCTCGACAGCGTGATGCTGGAGGGCGCCGTCCACGTCCAGGTGAGGGTCTGACCCTCGGGGTCGGCGCTGCCCGAGCCGTCCAGGGTCACGGTCGCACCCTCGACCACCGTCTGGTCGTCGCCGGCATCCGCGGTGGGCGCGGCATCGGGAATCCCGCTCGCCGTTGCCGACCACGGCCCGTCGCCCTCGGCGTTCTCCGCCCGCACTCGGACGTCGTAGGTCGTGCCGTTGGTCAGGCTCTCGATGGTGTGTTCGAGGGCGCCGCCATCCGTCTGCCAGGCGTCGTTCACCGTCGTCCAGGTGCTCGCGCTCGACTCCTTGTATTGCAGGTCGTAGGCGGTGATGGCCGAGGCGCCGCTGCTCGCCGGCGCGTTCCAGCGGACTTCGAGCTGCTCGTGGCCCGCGGTGACCGAGGTCACCGAGGGGGCGCCGGGGGCCTCGTCGTCGGTGATGGCGAGGGTGACGGAGGCGGGGCCGGAGACCCCGAGGTCGTTGGACGCGCCGCCGCTGACCGTCACCTTCTTGCCGATGTCGGCCACCGAGTTGTCCACCGCCGCGATCTCGACCGTCCCCGTGCTTCCCGTTTGCCGCGCCGCGATGGTGAGGGTCGTGGTGGCGCTCAGCGTGAAGTCGCCGTCGGCGGCGGTGTCGCCCGTTGCGGAGACCGTAATCGTGGTCGGCTCTTCGGACGCGTTGCCGAGCGTCGCGGTGACCGTGCTCCTTCCGCCGTTCTCGGAGATCGAGTCGGGGTCGAGGTGGAGGGTCGCAGTCGGCTCGGGGTCGTCGTCGTCGACGATGATGCGTCGCGTCCTGTCGTCCTCGTCCGCCGGCTCCTCGACGTTCGCGAAGCTCGTCAGGTCGACGTAGACATGCTCGGTGTCCTTCTCGTGCACGTCATCGCCAAGAATGGTCACGTAGATGGGCCCCGACCGATCTCCGGGCGGGATCTCCAGCGTTGCCGATTGTGGGGCGTAGTCGAAGTTCTCGGTGGCGACGAAGTCTTCTTCAGTGGACCCCCTGAGTGCGTAGCCAATCCTGATCGTGCGGCCGCTAGCGGCGCCGAGCGTGATCGTCACCGAGGTCGTCAATTTCGCGTCCGTTTCGACGACCGTCTGTCCCCCCGACGGGGCGACGATCCCGGGCGGCGGGTCGTCGTCGTCGATGGTGCCGGTGGCCACCGCACGGGCGCTGTCGAGGGCCGCGCCGGTGGGTGCACTGAGGGTGACGGAGAAGACCTCGTCGTGCTCGTCGAGATCGTCGCCCAGGATGGTCACGCTCGCCGTCGCGGTGAGGTCTCCCGCTCCGATGGTGAGCGTGCCGTTCGCGGCGGTGTAGTCGGCGCCCGCCTCGGCGGCCTGTTCCGACGTGTCGGAGTCGTCCGAGGTGGCGAACGCGACGGTCGCGTCCGTCGTCCCGGTGTCGTTCAGGGACACGGTGAAGTCGAGGGTCGCGGTGCCGCTGTCGCCCTCGGTGACGGAGGCGTCGGCGATGGAGACGAACCACCCGGGCGTGGCGGTCGCGGTGTCGGACCAAGGGCTGATTCCCCGGGCGTTCTCGGCTTGAAGCCGGACGTCGTAGGCGGTCCCGTTGGCCAAGTTCGAGATGGTGTTTTCGAGAGCGCCCCCGCCCGGGGTCCATGCATTGTCCACTCGGGTCCAGCCGTTGGTACCGGCGACGGCGTAGACGAGGTGGTAGGCCCTGATCTCGGCGCCGCCGTCAGCCGGCGCCGTCCAGGGAACCGTCAGCTTGCCGACGCCGGCGGCGATGGTCCCGATGACCGGCCGGCCCGGTATCGTCGCCGGGGTCCCGCTCGCCGTGTCCGACCACGGCCCGTCGCCCTCGGCGTTCACCGCCCGCACCTGGACGTCGTAGGCGGTGCCGTTGGTGAGGTTCGGGATGGTGTGCTCGAAGGCGCCGCCACCGGTCTGCCAGACGTCGTCCACCGTCGTCCAGGCGCTCGTGCTCGACTCCTTGTATTGCAGGTCGTAGGCGGTGATCGTGGAGCCGCCGTCATCGGCGGGCGCACTCCAGGTCACGGCGAGCGACCGGTCGCCCACCGCAAGCCCCGGCGCGGCGGGGGCGGCCGGCTCGGCCTCCGTCGGCGTCCCGTTCGTCGTGTCCGACCACGCGCCGTCACCCCGGGCGTTCACCGCCCGCGCCTGGAGGTCGTAGACGGTGCCGTTGGTCAGGCGCTCGATGGTGTACTGGAGCGGGTCCGAGCCCGAGGTCCAGGCGTTGTCCACCGCCGTCCAGGCGCTCTCGCTCGACTTCTTGTACTGGACGTCGTAGGCCGTGATCGGCGAACCGCCGTCGCTCGACGGGGCGCTCCAGTCCACCGTCAGCGTGCCGTTCGCCGCGGTCACCGTCGTGATCGACGGCTTGCCCGGGACCGTCGCCGGCGTTGCCGTCGCCGTATCGGACCAGTCCCCGACCGCGCCGTTGACGCCGCGCACCTCGACTTCGTAGGCGGTGCCGTTGGCGAGGCCCGAGACGGTGTGCTCCAGGTCCCCCGAGGTCCAGGCCGGATCGACCTCGGTCCAGGTTCCGCCGGCCGGGCGGTGGCGAAGGTCATAGCTTGTCGCGGCGCCGCCCCAGGCCGGTGCGCTCCAGGGCACGGTCAGTTGGCCGTCGCCGATCTCGATGCTGCCGATGGCCGGCTTGCCGGGCGGGCCGGCCCTCGCCGTGGAGGTAACGGACCACGCGCCCTCGCCTTCGCCGTTCACCGCGCGGACCTGGATGTCGTACTCGGTGTCGTCGCTCGCGGTGTGGTTGGTAAGGTTCGAGAGGGTGTGCGTGAGATCGCCGCCACCCGTCTTCCACGCCTCATCCACCTCCGTCCAGGTGGTGTCGCCCGACTTCCGGTACCGGACGTCGTAGGCCGTGATCGCCGAGCCGCCGTTGTCGGCCGGGGCTGTCCAGGTCACCGTCAGCGCCCGGTCGGCGGCAAGCAGCGACGCGATCGAGGGTGCGCCGGGGGTGTTTGCCGGGGTCCCGCTCGCCGTGTCCGACCACGGCCCGTCGCCCTCGTCGTTCTCCGCCCGCACCTGGACGTCGTAGGCGGTGCCATTGGTCAGGCTTTCGATGGTGTAGCCGAGCGGGTCCGAGCCGGAGGTCCAGGCGTCATCCACCACCGTCCAGGTGGTCTCGCCCGACTTCCGGTACCGGACGTCGTAGGCCGTGATCGTCCAGCCGCCGTCGCTCGACGGGGCGCTCCAGTCCACCGTCAGCGTGCCGTTCGCCGCGGTCACCGTCGTGATCGACGGCTTGCTCGGGACCGTCGCCGGCGTTGCCGTCGCGGGATCGGACCAGTCCCCGACCGCGCCGTTGACGCCTCGCACCTGGACGTCGTAGGCGGTGCCGTTGGTGAGGCTCGTGATGGCGTATTCGAGGGTGCCGGAGGTCCATACGCCGGTCGTCTCCGTCCAGTCCGATGTTCCGGAGGCGCGGTACCGCAGGTCATAGCTCGTCGCGGCGCCGCCCCAGGCCGGGGCGTTCCAGGGCACCTTCAGTTGCCCGTCGCCGCTCTCGATGGTGCCGATGGCCGGCTTGCCGGGCGGGCCGGCCCTCGCCGTGGAGGTGGCGGACCAGTCCCCGTCGCCCTCGGCGTTCTCCGCGCGGACCTGGACGTCGTACTCGGTGTCGTCGGTCGCGGTGTGGTTGACGAGACTCCCGATGGTGTATTCGAGCGGGTCCGAGCCCGAAGTCCAGGCGTCATCCACCACCGTCCAGGCGCTCTCGCTCGACTTCTTGTACTGGACGTCGTAGGCGGTTATCGTCAAGCCGCCGTCGCTCGACGGGGCGGTCCAGGTCACGGTCAGCGCCTGGTCCGCGGCGCGCAGGGCGGCAATCGCGGGCGCGTCCGGCGGGGCGACCGGAGTTCCGCTCGCCGTGTCCGACCACGGCCCATCGCCCTCGGCGTTCACCGCCCGCACCTGGACGTCGTAAGGGGTGCCATTGGTGAGGTCCGAGATGGTGTACTCGAGGTCGCCGCCCCCCGCCTGCCAGGCGGGATCCACCACCGTCCAGGTGGTCTCGCCCGACTCCCGGTACTGGACGTCGTAGGCCGTGATCGCCGAGCCGCCGTCGTAGTCCGGCGGCGACCACGACACGGTCAGACGTTCGTCGCCCGCCACGATGCCGGGTTTCGCCGGCGCGTCCGGCGCCGACTTCGACGGCGTTCTCCGCAACGTGTCGGACCACAGGCCGTGTCCCTGTCCATTCCATGCACGGAGCGTGAGGTCGTACTCGACGTTGTTCGTCAGGCCGACGAGCGTGGTGGTCAGCGCCGTTCCCGACTGCCAGTCGAACCCGACGTACACCCAGTCGAAATCCCCGACCTTGCGGTAGGCGATCTCGTAGCGCGTGATGGTCGAGCCGCCGTCGCTCGACGGGGCGGTCCACTCGAGCTTCAGGGCCGCGTCGCGGGGGGTCGCCGCGGTGATGGCCGGCTTGCCCGGCACCGTGGCCGGGGTCTCCGTCGCCGTGTCGGACCAGGGGCCGTCGCCCGCGCCGTTGACGGCGCGCACCTCGACTTCGTGGGCCGTGCCGTTGGTGAGGCCCGAGATGGCGTATTCCAGGCTCCCCGAGGTCCAGGCGGGATCGACCGTCGTCCAGGTGCCGTCGGCCGGGCGGTGGCGGAGGTCGTACTCCGCCGGCGTCCCGCCGCTCGCGGGCGCGCTCCAGGTTGCCGTCAGCGTGCCGTCGCCGACCGTCAGCGTCGGGCGGGCCGGCGCGTGGGGAACGCCCGGGGTCGCGGCGGCGGAGGCCGACCAGTCGCCGTCGCCCCGGGTGTTCACCGCCCGAACCTGGACGTCGTAGGCGGTGTCGTCGGTGAGGTTCGGGATAGTGTACGCGAGGTCGCCGCCGTCCGTCCGCCAGGCATCATCCACCGTCGTCCAGGTGGTCTCGCTCGACTTCCTGTACCGGACGTCGTAGGCCGTGATTGCCGAGCCGCCGTCGCCGGACGGGGCGGTCCAGGTCGCCGTCAGCGCCTCGTTGCCGGCCGCCAGCCCCGGTGCGTCCGGCCGGCCGGGGGCCATGGCGGCGGTCACCGAAGCGGTCGGAGCCCCGTTACCGGCGTCGTTCACCGCCCTCAGCCGGAAGGCGTAGGTCCGGCCGTTGTCGAGGTCCGCGACGGTCCAGGACGCGGCGTTGGCCTCGCCGGGGGCGCTGTTGGCGATGGCGGTCCACTCGCCGCCGTCCTGCTCGTACTCGTAGCGGAGGATCGCCGACGTGCCGGTGTGGGCGGGCGGGGACCACGTGAGCGCGACCTCGCCGCGGGCGGCCGGGGCCGGCGCCCCGCCCCGGGGCCCCCCCCCCGCCGGGGGGGGGCGGGGTGGGGAGGTGGGGGGGGCGGCGG
>VXPS01000199.1:0-1519 GCA_009839425.1 Chloroflexota bacterium | reverse complement strand
CGCCCCTCCCGCCGCGGGCCGGGGGGGGGCCTCACCCCCCCCCCCCGCGGCCCCCGGGGGCGCCGGCCGGCCCCCGGCGGCCCCGGCTCCGCGGTCTGGACGGTGATGGTGAAGGTGAGCGTCGCGGCGTCGGCGGCCGCGGTGTTGGCGTCCGCGTCGCGGGCGGTGTACTCCATGGAGTAGGTGCCGGGCGTGCCGGGGGTGCCCGTGAGCTCCCGGTCGTCGGCGTCGAAGGCGAGGCCCGGGGGCAGGTCGGAGTCGGTGTCGCACCCCGTGGTCCCGGTGGCGCAGGCGAGCGCGTAGCTCGTGTCGCCGTTGCCGCCCTCCGTCGCCTCGGGCAGCGTCAGCGTGGTGATGGCGACGGTCTCCGTGTACGTCTGGTCGGGGACCGTCTTCGTGCCGAACGACGGCGGGACGTCGTCCTCCACCGTGATGGTGACCGAGTCCTCCGGCGAGGTGTGCACCCCGTCGCTCACCTTCAGGGTGAACGTGTAGTCGGTGTCGGAATCGACCGCGGGCGCGGTGAAGCTCGCGCGGACCTCGTTGGCCTTCCCGATCGTGACGCCGGGGTCGCTGTCCCAATCGTAGGTGAGGGTCTGACCCTCGGGGTCGAAGCTGCCCGAGCCGTCGAGGACGACGTTGTCGCCCTCGACCACCGTCCGGTCGGGGCCGGCGTCGGCGGTGGGCACCTGGTTGGCGCCCACGGTGATGTCGAAGGTGAGCGTGTCGGCGTCGGTGTCGGCGATGTTGTCGTCGGCGTCGGCGACCGTGTAGGTCATCGACGTCGTTGCGATTGCGGTCGGGGTCCCGCTGAGGGTGCGGGTCGCCGCATCGAAGCTGAGGCCGGGCGGCAGCTCGGGAGTGCCGGTGCACCCGGTCGCCCCCGACGCGCACGCCAGCGCGTAGGTCCGCGCCCCGTTCCCGCCCGTCGCCTCGGGGAGCACGAGATCCGGGATGACGAAGTTCTCCGTGTACCTCTGGTCGGAGACGGTCTTCGTCCCGAACGAGGGCGCAACGTCGTCCTGCACCGTGATCGTCACCGTGTCGGCCGCCGAGGCGTTCACGCCGTCGCTCACGGTGAGCGAGAACTCGTACTCGGCACCGTCGGCGTCGACCTCGGGCGCAGTGAAGGTGGGCTTGGCCGGCACGGTGGTGTCCAGCGAGGTGATGCCGGTCGGCGCGGTCCACGTGTACGTGAGCGTCTGCCCCTCGGGGTCGGAGCTGTTCGAGCCGTCCAGAGTGACCTCGTCGTCCTCGGTGACCGTCTCGTCCTCGCCGGCGTCGGCGGTGGGCGCCTGGTTGGCGCTGACGGTGACGTCGAAGGTGAGCGTGGCGGCATCGGCGGCGGCGGTGTTGGTGTCCGCGTCGGTGACGGAGTAGGTCAACGACGTCGTCCCGGTAGCGGTCGGCGTCCCGCTGAGGGTGCGGGTCTCCGTATCGAAGCTGAGGCCGGGAGGCAGCGCCGGAGTGCCCTCACAGCCCGTCTGCCCCGTTGCGCACGCCAGCTCGTAGGTGAGCG
>VXPS01000036.1 GCA_009839425.1 Chloroflexota bacterium | reverse complement strand
GCGGCCCACGACCCGGCCCACCCGGACGAGTAAAACGGCCAGATTCCGGACGAAGGACACGTCCGTGGCGATGGGCAAGAACGAGATGATGCGAGTCACCGTGGGCGCGGCCTGCAGGTAGAGCACGACCAGGGCGATGGCGGCGATCGTGGCGCCAACGAGACCGATAAACGCGCCTTCGATCAGGAACGGGCCGCGCACGAACCAGTCGGTAGCGCCGACCAGCTTCATGATCTCGATTTCCTGGCGGCGTGCGTAGACGGCGATGCGAATGGTGTTGGCGATGACGAACAGGGCGACGGCGGTGAGGGCGATGATCATGGCCGTGCCAGCGGCGCGGGAGACGTTGCTGATAGAGATCAGGCGCTCAACCACGTCGAGGGGGACGGCCACGCTTTCGAATATCTCGGTCATCCCCCGAAGCTCGTCCGCAAGCCCAGGCAGGACAGCGGGATCGTCCATGCGGAGCTCGACGCTGGCGGGGAGGGGGTTGGCCTGGAGGATGTCGATCACGTCGCGCTGGTCGAAGAAGCGTTCCTGGAAGACGCGCAGGGCGTCCTCCTTGGTGACGAAGACGACCTCGCCGACGCCGGGACGCTGCTCCAGGTCCTGCATGATCGCGGTCACGCGGGACGGGCGGGCGTCGTCGCGGACGTAGGCGATGAGATTGCTCTTGCGGCCGAGCGCCGTGACCATCTCGTTAAGCGTGTCGTTGATGGCCAGGAAGGCGGCCAAGGTGACCAGCATCACGGCCGTGGTGACGACGGCGCCCAGCGTCATGGTGCGGTTGCGCCAGAGGCCCAGCATGGCCGCGCCGAGGATGTAGCGCAGGACGTTGAGCTTAGCCGTCATAACCTCCGCCGAGCTCGTCGCGGACGACCTTGCCGTCGGCGATTTCGATGACACGGCGCCGCATGGTGTTCACGATCTCCCGGTTGTGGGTTGCCATCAGCACCGTGGCTCCGAGCGCGTTGATCCGTACCAATAGTTGAATCGTGTCCCAGCTGGCGGTGTGATCCAGGTTGCCCGTGGGTTCGTCGGCAACCAGGATGGGGCAGCGCCGCACGATGGCGCGGGCGATGGCGGTGCGCTGCTGCTCGCCGCCTGAAAGCTCGTGGGGGTGGTGATCGGCACGGTCGCTGAGCTGGACCAAGGCGAGGGCTTCATCTACCCACCTGGAGGTTCGGCCGTTGAACTCGCCGGTGGACTTGAGCACGAACTCCACGTTCTGGCGCACGTTGAGCCCCGGGAGCAGCTTGTAGTCCTGGTAGATCACGCCCACGCGCCGACGCAGCTTGGGAACCTCGCGGCGCGAAATGCGGGTGACTTCGGTGTTCTCGACGAAGACGTTGCCACTGTCAGGCTTGGTGTCGCGGTTGATAAGCCGGATAAGGGTGGTCTTGCCGGCGCCGCTGGGGCCGACGAGAAAGACGAACTCACGCTCGTCGATCTGGAGGCTGACGTCGTCAAGCGCCCGTGTGCCGTTGGGATAGACCTTGGTGACGTTCTGCAGAACGATCATGGTGACGTGAGGGGCAGCGCGAAGGCCGGAGCGCTGAACAGGCTGCCGGCGCTGGCCGTGGGTTCGGCGTCGGATTGGTCAAGGGTAGCGAGCCATTCGGCTTCAAGGGCATTGAGGTTGAGTCCGACGGCCCGGCGCAGGGCCCTGTCCTGGGAGGCGCCCTGGCGATAGGCGTCCAGGATCTCGGTGATCGCGGATTCACCCCAGCGGTCGATGATGAACTTAACGAACGAGTTGCTCTGGGCGTAGGCCAGCAGGGCGCCACCGCTTTGGACGGGGAACGACCCGGTGAGACCGCGCAAGGAGATCAAGCGATCGGCCTCGAACGCCGCGTTCACGATGTCCTCGTACGAAAAGCGCTCGGCGACGGTGCTCTCGACGACGGTGGCCAGCCCCTCGTGTAACCAGGTTGGAATCGCACGCGGCGGTTCGCCAATGGCGTGCTCGATGGCAATGTGCGTCAGCTCGTGGGCGATGGTGGCAGCCAGCGTGCTGCGCCCCCACTCGAATTCAGAGGCGTAGAGCACGATCAGGTTGAACCGGGCGGCCGCAACGCCTCCCACCCAGGGGCGGGTGCCCCGGCCCATGTCGGCGCGCATGCGGTCGCCATCGGCATAGAAGACGAGCCGCGTACGGCGCTGGAGTTCGAGACCGAAGTCCTCCTCAAGGGCGGTGAGGCCGCGGCGAATGCCACTCACGGCGTCGGTGGCCAAGCCGTCGCCCCCGGCATACCACCACATGTCCACCAGGCCTTCGGACTGGGTCTGCCACGAAAGCTCGGGGTCGATATAGACGACGGTGCCGGTCGTAGTGTGGGCCGTGCCGTCGGCGCCGCGTACTTCGAACTGGTACTCGATCTCGGCGCCCGGCAGGAGCGTCCCGCGCGGCCGCCAGCGGTGCGAGGCGGTCAGGCGGCCGTCGTCAAGTTCGAAGGTGGCGCGTCCCCGCCGAGTGACCGCACCCTGCGGCAGGCCGAACAGGATGGACACCCGGGACGGCGGCGGTCCGGTCCAGGGCGCGTCGAGCCGGAAGGTGATGGCGGAGCGGATTTCGACTTCGGCCTCAAGCTCGCCCTGGATCGACGAAGCGGCGCCGACGGGTGAAACGCCGAGCGTGAGCCAGGCAAGCCCGGCCACGACAAGACCGAGGAGGGCTAGCACGAGGCGTCTGTAAAGGCGGCTGCCGGTCGAACCGTACGGGCCAGCCGAGGTCACGCGCCGGACTCGTTTCCGGCGGAGATGGACGCGCGAAGCCAGGCCTCGATGAAGGGGTCGATCGCCCCATCCAGCACGGCATCCGCGTTACCGACCTCGAACCCGGTGCGCAGATCCTTGACCTGGCGATACGGATGCAGAACGTAGGAGCGGATCTGGCTGCCGAAGTCCACCGCGGCCTGGTCGCCGCGCAGGCGGGCCTGTTCGGCCTCACGCTCGGCGATCTGGCGCTCCAGGAGACGCGCGCCGAGCATTTCCATAGCGACTTCGCGGTTCTGGTGCTGCGAGCGCTGGTTCTGGCAGGAGACCACGATGCCGGTCGGTTCGTGGCGGATGCGGACGGCGGAGTCGGTCTTGTTGACGTACTGGCCACCGGCGCCACTGGCGCGAAAGGTCTCAACGCGGAGGTCCTCGGGGCTGATCGCGACTTCGTCCACGTCCTCCAGCACGGGCACCACGTCAACGCGGGCGAAGGAGGTGTGGCGGCGGTTGCTGGCGTCGAACGGCGAGAGCCGGACGAGGCGGTGGACGCCACGCTCGGCCTTGAGGTAACCGTAGGCGTAGCGACCCGAAGCGCGCAGGGTGGCGCTCTTGATGCCGGCCTCCTCGCCATGCGAGATGTCGACGACGTCGGGTGCGAACGCGTGGCTGTCGGCCCAGCGGGAGTACATGCGCAGCAGCATTTCGGCCCAGTCCTGCGACTCGGTGCCGCCCGCGCCGGACTGGACGGTCAGGAAGGCGTCGTGCTGGTCGTACTCGTCGCCCAACAGGAGTTGAAATTCAAGCGAGGCGAGGCGGTCTTCGAGAATCCCGACCTCGCCGGCGACTTCCTGCTGGAGGTCGGGGTCATCCGCGTCCAGGAGTTCGACCAAGCCGACCACGTCGTCGGCCTGCGTATCGAGTTCGTCCCAGAGGTCAACTTCATCCTTGACGCGCCGGTAGCGGCGCATGACGTCGCGGGCTCGATCCGGGTCGTCCCAGAGGTCGGGCGCGGCGACCCGCCGGTCGAGTTCGGCTAGCGTGGCTCGCTTTGCCGCCAAGTCAAAGGTGCCTCCGAATCTCGGTGACACGCTGCCGGGCGCGGCGTGCGCGCCCTTCAAGATCGGCGGTGTCGATGGCTTCTGTCATGCGGGAGGAGATCCCGGCTAGTGGACGCGCTGGCGGCTGCGGCGCCGGTTGCGCTTCTTGGCGGCGCGTTCTCGAGCCCGTCGTTCACGCCGGGAGAGGCGCGGCGCCTGGCCAGCCCCGTTGGTGGCGCGGGCCGGCTGGGCGGCAGCCGATGAACGGTCCGCGGCTTCCGCAGGCAGCACGGCCTCGCTGTCGCGATGGCGGGTGAGCACGGTTTCTTCCTGAACGGGGTCCTGAATCTGTACCCGGAAGAAGCGGCGCACGATGTCGGTGCGGATCGAGGCGATGAGCTCGCTGAACATGTGGAAGGCTTCGCGCTTGAACGCCACCAGCGGGTCCTGCTGCCCGTAGGCGCGAAGCCCGATGCCCTGGCGCACGTCCTCGATCGCGGTGAGGTGACCGACCCAGAGGTAGTCGATGGTCTGGAGCATCATCCAGCGCAGGAGCCGCGGGGCCAGCTCGGGAGGGAAATCGGCCAGGCGCTGGCGGTAGCGCTGTTCGGCGTCCTCGGTCAGCAGCTCGGCCACGTCGTCGCCCTTCAAGCCTTCCAGGGCAGCCGACGAAGTGGGCTGCTGGCCATCGACGCCGACCGCGACCGCGTAGGCCTGGATGACTTCCTCGAGTTCAGCCGCGTCGGTGTGCGGCTCGATGCCGTGGGCATCCACCAGGTGTTCGACTTCCTGACCCAGCATCTCCAGGAACAGCGATTCCAGGTCGTCGGCGTTAAGCACGCGTTCGCGCTGGTCGTAGATCACGCCGCGCTGCTGGTTGATGACGTTGTCGAACTCCAGCACGTACTTGCGGGTCTCGTAGTTGTGAGCCTCGACCTTGGTCTGGGCGGACTCGAGGGCGCGGGAGACCATGCCGCTCTCGATGGGCACGTGCTCCTCGACGCCGAGGTGTTGCATGACGCCCTTGATCTTGTCGGAACTGAACCGGCGCATCAGATCGTCTTCCAGCGACAGGAAGAACTGCGAAGAACCCGGGTCGCCCTGGCGGCCGGAGCGGCCGCGGAGCTGGTTGTCGATGCGGCGGGCTTCGTGGCGCTCGGTGCCGAGCACATAGAGACCACCGAGGTCGATGACGTGGTCGTGCGCGGCCTGCCAGTCGGCGGCGGTACGACCCTCCGGCTTGCCGCCCAGGATGATGTCGGTCCCGCGACCGGCCATGTTGGTGGCGATGGTCACGGCGCCCTCGCCGCCGGCGTCGGCCACGATTACGGCTTCCTGGGCGTGGTACTTGGCGTTCAGGACGTTGTGGGGAATTCCGCGACGCTGGATGCGCTGGCTCAGCGCCTCGGACTTCTCGATCGAGGTCGTCCCGACAAGGACCGGCTGGCCGGTGGCGTGAATCTCGGCGAGGGTGTCGATCAGGGCTTCGTCGCGCGCTCTGGCGGTGCGGTAGACGAGGTCCGCGCGGTCGTCGCGGACCATTTCCAGGTTGGTGGGCACGACCGTGACGTTCAGGTCGTAGATGGACTGGAACTCCTGCTCTTCAGTCTTGGCGGTGCCGGTCATGCCGGCCAGCTTGTCGTACATACGGAAGTAGTTCTGGAAGGTGACGGTGGCCATGGTCTGGCTCTCGCGCTGAACCTCCACGCCTTCCTTGGCCTCGATGGCCTGGTGCAGGCCTTCGCTGTAGCGGCGGCCGTGCATGAGGCGGCCGGTGAACTCGTCAACGATCACGACCTCGGCGCGGCGGTCGCGTCCATCGACCACGCGCCCGTCGCGGAACAGCACGTAGTCGCGTCCGCGGGCGTAGATCGCATGGGCGCGCAGGGCCTGCTCGACGTAGTGAACGAGCTGGAAGGACGATTCGTCGTACAGGTTGTCGACGTCGAGCATCCGCTCCAGTGTGGCGATGCCGGCCTCGGTGAGGCTGGCAGCGCGCAGCTTGAGATCCAGGGTGTAGTGGGTCTCTTCCTTGAGCCTCCGCACCACCTGCGCCATCTGGTAATAGTGCTGGGTGGACTGCTCGGCCGCGCCGGAGATGATGAGCGGCGTGCGGGCCTCGTCGATGAGGATGTTGTCGACTTCGTCGACGATGGCGTAGTGCAAGCCGCGCTGCACGCGCTCGTCCAGCGCCTGCACCATGTTGTCGCGCAGGTAATCGAAGCCGAACTCGTTGTTGGTGCCGTAGGTCAGGTCGGCGGCGTAGGCAGCGCGCCGGTCGTCGGGGGCCAGGCCGTGCTGGATGACGCCGACGGTCAGTCCCAGGCGTTCCACCAAGGCGCGGCCGTACCAGTTGGCGTCGCGGTTGGCCAGGTAGTCGTTGACGGTGACGATGTGCACGCCGTTGCCGGGCAGGGCGTTGAGGTAGGCGGCCAGGGTGGCGACGGAGGTTTTGCCTTCGCCGGTGCGCATTTCGGCGATGTCGCCGCCATGCAGCACGGCGCCGCCCATGAGTTGCACGTCGAACTGGCGCTCGCCGGTATGGCGGCGCACGGCCTCGCGAACGGTGGCGAAGGCCTCCGGCACGAGACCGTCCAGCTTTTCGCCGGCGTCGAGCCGCTGGCGGAACTCCGGCGTCTTGCCCAGCAGTTCCTGGTCCGAGCAGGCGCGAAGCTCAGGCTCCAGCGCGTTGACGCGCTTGACCAGCGAGGCGTAGCGCCGCGCGGTGCGGCCGGCGTTGTCGCCGACGAGCTTCTTGAGGATTCCCAGCGGCATGTACGTCGATTAAGTGCCGTAGCGCCCGCGGCAGGCGCGGGGCGTCATTCGAGTATATCGAGAGGCCGTGTCAGGGCCCGGGCGAGTGGCGCGGCCAGCGGCGGTGCTGCTGAAGCCACATCAAAGGCTGATGACGGCTTCGTAGAGTGACTCGACTTCGGGCTGGGTGGCGAGGCGGGGGTTGTTGGCGGGGCTGCCGCTGGCGAGGGCGTCGCGGGCCATGGCGGGGGTGACGTCGCGGAAACGCTGCTCATCGACGCCCCAGGCGCGGAGGGTTGGGACTTCGAGGTCGCCGGCCAGGTCGCGGACGATGGCGACGCCGGCTTCAGCGGCTTGCCGGTCGTCGGTCTCGGTTGCGCCGAGGACGCGGGCGATGTGGGCGAAGCGGGGGATGTCGCCGCCGAGGCTGAATTCCATGACGGTGGGCAGCAGCATGGCGTTGGAGAGGCCGTGGGGGACGTGGAAGTAGGCGCCGATGGGGCGCGACATGCCGTGCACGAGAGCCACCGACGCGTTGTTGAAGGCCAGGCCGGCGTGTAGCGAGCCCACCAGCATCTCCTCGCGGGCCTCGGCATCGTCGGGGTGGTGGTAGGCGCGCGACATGAAGCGGCCGATGCGGTCAATGGCGTCGATGGCGAGGGCGTCGGTGATCGGGAAGCGGCGGCGCGAGACGTAGGCCTCGATGCCGTGCGTGAGGGCGTCGAGCCCCGTGGACGCGGTGACGCCCGACGGCATGGTGAAGGTGGGCTCGGGATCAATGATGGCGGCGGCGGGTACCAGGTGGGGGCTCATTAGCAGCATCTTCACGTCGCGGTCGGGGTCGGTGATGGCGACGCCGCG
>VXPS01000224.1 GCA_009839425.1 Chloroflexota bacterium | reverse complement strand
CGCCGCGCCGTCTTCCGCGCTACCCAGGCTCTCCGCCAGCGCCGAAGGAGGCGGTGGTTCGCCCAGGCGAGGCAGCACGGCTGTGGTCGCGGCCAGCATGCCGAGAGCCAGGGCCGCGCCGGCGACTGCCAGGACTCCCAGGTCGGCGCGGGGCACTCGATAGGGAAACGCAAGTGAAGGATTGACGGCTTCCAGGGCTTGAAACGCGTCCCGGCGCTGCAATTCGCGCATGCCATCGTCGGCTCGCGAGCCCGCGACGACCGTGGAAAGGCGCTCGAACATGTCCAGCCGTCGGTCGTAGGCCAGCGCCGCGGCGAGCGGTGGCGGAGCCACCTGGGCCCGCGCCACCAACGCAACCACCGGAATCATGGCCACGCCCAGGACCAGAACGCTGACGAAACGAGGCAATCCCACTGCGGCGGCGCCAAGGACCACGAGCAGCGCGAGACCAAAGCTGATCGTCAGGACGCGCGGTGCGGACAGCAGGGTTCGGTGTCGCTGCCAGCGCCGGGCCAGGGGAATCAGGCGCTGCCCGAACGCGTCGGGACCGTACGCCGTCGCGCGAAAGGCCGGCCACGAACCGTCGCGGGGAATGAGGGGCGCAAGCTCAAGTCGCATGAGTCTGCACGGCGGGCCTAAACGGCCCTGCGGAACTCCCTGCCAAAATCCGTGTCAAACGAAGTTCGCCGGTTCCAAAGCCCCGGAGTCCGGTCACCTGACCGCTCAGGTATCGCAGCCAGCAACGAGAAACGGGACTCCCTGTGGTCTATTCGGCCGGTCATCCGTCGTCTTTCCACGATCGGGCCGCCGCCATCAAGTCTCGCGCCACTCGCCGGCCCGCGGTTGTGGATGCTCCGCTCATGGCGGCGATTTCCTCGACCACTCGCTGGCCGTCAACCCGTGAGACATCGGTCCGTGTGTGGCCATGCGCGTCCGACTTCGCCACAACGAAGTGCGCATCGCCGAACGCTGCCACCGGGGCCAGGTGCGTGATGCAGAGCACCTGGCGCCACTCGGCCAGCGCCGCCAGTTTCTGTCCAACAATGTCTCCGGCCCTCGGGCCAACGCCCACATCGATCTCATCAAAGACCAGCGTAGGCGTCTCATCAACCCGCGCCAGCACGACCTTGAGTCCCAGCAGGATCCGGGACCGTTCGCCTTCCGACGCCACGTCGGCCAGCGGACGTCGTGGCTGGCCGGGGTTCACGCTCAGCAGGAAGTCCACGTGATCGATGCCGGACTCATCGAACGCGACCGGCCCAGGCTCACCCACCACCGGCAGGCCGTCCGCGTCAGCCTGCCGGCGCAAGCTGACCTCGAACTCGGCGGACGCCATGTTCAGGTCGGCCAACTGGACGGCAATGGCGTCCGCCAGTTCCCTGGCCGCCCGCACGCGCGCCGACGAGAGTGCCGTGACGGCCGGAATCAGTCGATCCCTTAGCCTGGCGGCGTCCTCGCGCAGCGCTTCGATCCGGGCGTCCCCGCGATCGAGCTCATCCAGCCGCTCGTGCGCCGACTCGCCGTAGGCAACCACGTCAGCCGGCGTGTCCCCGTACTTGCGAGTCAGCGATTCGATCTGGTTCAGGCGCTCGTCGATCTGTTCGAGACGCGCCGGATCGGCCTCCACGTTCTCCGCATACGACTGAAACGTCAGAGCCAGGTCGGTCGCGAGCTCTTGTAATTGCGCGGCCTGCTCGGCCAGCGGTCGCACGTCCGGATCCAGCGCCGCCATTTCCTCGGCCGATGTACGGGTCGATCCGAAAATGTCGGGCGCCGGATCCAGCGTCTCGCCCTGCAGCTGAGCCGCGGCCTGGCTGGCCAGGCCGCGCAACCGCTCCGCGTTGGCCAGCACCAACCGATCCGCCCGCAGCCGCTCATCCTCGCCCCCCGTGAGGTCCGCCGCTGCAATTTCATCGACCTGGAACGTCAGCAGGTCGATCTCGCGTGCGGTCTCCCTGGCATTGCGCTGAAGCTGGTCTGCTTCGCGACTCGTCGCCCGCAGGTTGCGTACCAGGGCGGCCGCCTCCTCGCGCTGCGGAATCAATCCGGCAAAACGATCCAGGTACTCGAGCTGCTGCGAGCGGCGAAAAAGCGACTGGTGTTCGCTCGGTCCGTGCATGTCAACCAGCGCTCGTCCCAGCGCCGCCAGCGCCCGCACCGGAACGGCGCGCCCGTTGATGCGCGCGGTCGAACGACCGGCCCCACGGACTTCGCGCGACAGGGTCAGCGACTCGTCGACCTCCACGCCGTACGACTCCAGGACGGCAACGGCCCGACCCGGCGTCGCGTCGAACACGGCTTCTACGTATGCGTGCGGCGCGCCAGGGCGAATATCCGCGGGATGCGCCCGGCGCCCCAGCACTAACGCCATGGCGTCGATCAGGATCGACTTTCCCGCGCCCGTCTCCCCGGTAAGCACATTCAGCCCGGGCTCCAGCGCAAGATCCACGGCATCGATCAGCGCAAAGTCGCGAACGCTGACGTGCCTCAGCACGGGCGTTTAGCCGGACCCGTGAACAGGTCGCGGCATCTCCCGCGGAACGCGCCAGCGCATCTTCTCGGCCAGCGTGGCGTAGAAATAGTCGCTCTCGCGCAACCGCGCGAAGCGCGCCAGGTGCTCGGACGCCTCGCACACCACCCGATCGCCGGAGGCCAGCAATTGATCCGTCTGACCGTCGATCGAGAGTGTCGCCTCATGCGTGGTGTAGGTCGTCAGTTCCACTCGCTCGTCGTGGCCCACCACGATCGAGTTCGCGGGCGTCAGGAATGGAACCAGCGGCGTCATCACCAGGTCCCGCACTTTCGGATGCAGCACCGGTCCGCCGGCCGCCTGCACGTATCCCGTCGTACCCGTCGGCGTAGCCACGATCACGCCGTCCGAGGTGTACGTCGTCAGCACGACACCGTTGATGCGCACCTCGATCTCGACGACGCGCGCCATCCGCCCTCGACCGACCACCACGTCGCCCGCCGCAAGACCCGAGGCAACCACGCCGTTCGCATCGTGGTGCGTCCAGTCGATCAGGACGCGTTCTTCGATCCAGTAGCCCCCGTCGAGCACATCGTCGAGACGTTCATCAAACTCGTCCGGTGAGAATTCGGTGAGGAATCCCAGTCGTCCGTAGTTGACGCCCAGGCAGATTGCTCGATACGGAGCGGCGGCGCGCGCCGCCCGCAGCAGCGTGCCGTCGCCCCCGAACGTGACGACCAACTGGGCGCCCGCCAGATCACCGGGCCGCTCGGTGATCTCCCAGGACGACACGCACCACGCGTCCAGGCCTCGACACTGGAGCCGGTGCTGGGTGCGTTGCGCGTGGTCGACGGAGGCGGCAATGCGCGGCTGAAACAGCAGGGCAACCCGCATCAACCACTCACGTCATCGCCGTCGCATCCATCATAGTCGCTGCCCGTACCCCGCTGACTCGACCACGGCCCCCGAGCAGAGACCACTGCACAACTCCCCGCGCCCTTGAAGGCGCGGCGGCTCTTCACCCTCTCCTGGGGGAGAGGCAGGTTCGGCCGTCTTCGGCCGAAACCGGTGAGGGGCCTTTCGGGCACCCAACCTCTGGTTACGCAAAGGTCTCGATAAGCACGAAGGTCTCCAGGTTGCCGTCAGACCCGGCCAACGCGCTGGCCACGGAACCGGCCACGCCGATTCCCCGTTGCGCCGCCCAGGCCAGGAAGTCGAGCAGCACTGCATTCCGTTCACTCGGATCCTTGACGACTCCGTCTCGCGGAACGCTGTGTCCAGGCAGTTCGAACTGCGGCTTGAGCAGTACCAGCACCCAGCGAGCGTCCGGCGTCGCGGCCAGCACCGCCGGCAAGACATCGCGTAGTCGAACAAAGGAGACGTCGACCACCACGATGTCGGGCGGCGGATCGAGCGGCGACAGGTCGCGCGCGTCGGTGGACTCCAGCACGCAAACCCTGGCGTCACCCCGCAAACTCGGCGCGAGCTGATCGCGGCCCACGTCCACCGCCGTGACTCGCCGCGCGCCCGCTCGCAGGAGGCAGTCCGTAAACCCTCCGGTCGATGCCCCAACGTCCAGGGCAATACTCCCGTCCACTCCAAGCTCGAAGTGCTCAAGGGCCGCCGCCAGCTTTCTTCCGCCCCGGCTCACGAACTCGGGCGCCTGCCCCCTCAGCTCGATTTGCGCGTCGACGCCGACGCGCCGCCCCGGCCGTTTCTCAACGTGTCCGGCCACGACCACCTCGCCATCCCTGATCAGCTGCCGGGCAGAGCTACGGCTCCGTGCCAGGCCGCGGCGCACCAGCAGGTGGTCGAGACGAATGCGGCGATCAGCGGTCTGATCGCCCACGTCAGTCGGTAAGCGTGCCCTTGGTGCTGGGCACCGCGCCGGCCCGGCGCGGATCGAGCGCCGTGGCTTGGTCCAGGGCCCGCGCCAGGGCCTTGAAAATCGCCTCGGCCTTGTGGTGGTCGTCGTCGCCCGCCAGCACGCGCACGTGAATCGCCGCGCCCATGTGCCGCGCCAGGGACCCGACGATGTGCGGCAGCAGGCTCGTCTCGAGGTCCCCGATGCGATCCTGCTTGAACTCACCGTCGAAGGCGGCGTAGTCGCGTCCAGCCAGGTCGACCGCCACCTGCGCCAGCGCCTCGTCCATCGGCACCGTGGCATCGCCCATGCGCTGGATGCCCTGCCGGTCGCCCAGCGCGTCGCTGAACGCCCGACCAAGCACGATCGCAACATCCTCAGCGGTGTGGTGCGCGTCGATGTGCAGGTCGCCCACCGCGTTCACCTCGATGTCGAACAAGCCATGGCGAGCCAGCTGCGCCAGCATGTGATCCAGGAATCCGACGCCGGTCGTGCCGCCAAAGTCTCCGGCGCCGTCAATGGCGACCGTGGCGTCCACCTTCGTCTCGGATGTGGTGCGCGCAACGCTGGCGCGGCGTTCAGTCATGCAAGTCTCGCCTCGCAAGGGATCGCGGCATTGTAGTCACGGCGAAGCCCGGCGTTCGGCGGCCCTGGCGTGGCCTTCCAGCCCCTCGGCCCGCGCCAGGCGCGCCGCTGCGGGAGCCAATGCCGCCGCTCGGTCCGCCGACAGACGCACGACCGACACCGTCTTCAGGAACGACCGCACCCCCACCGGTGAGGCAAAACGGGCCGTGCCGCCCGTCGGCATGATGTGGCTCGGCCCCGCCACGTAATCGCCCAGCACCTCGGGCGAGGCGCTGCCCAGGAACACCCCCCCCGCGTGCCGCACCAGCGGCAGCAACGCCTCCGGATCCTCCACCAGCAGGCACAGGTGCTCCGGCCCGTACTCGTTGGATAGCTCCACCGCCTGGGCCAGATCGTCCACGACACCGACTCCGCCGCGCTGCTCGAAGCTGTCCCAGGCCACGTCCGCACGCGGCAGCGTGGCGAGTTGTATCTCCACCTCGCGTGCCACCTCGGCCGCCATGCCGGGGTCGGACGTCAGGGCAATTGGACTGGCCGGCCCTCCGTGCTCGGCCTGCGCAATCAGGTCCGCGGCCACCTCGGCGGCGTCCGCTGCGGCATCGGCGATGACCAGCGTCTCGGTCGGGCCGGGCAACAGGTCCACGCCCACCACCCCATAGAGCGCCCGCGTCGCCAACATCACCCACGCGTTGCCTGGAGCCACGATCACATCGCAACGCGGCACGCTCGGCGTGCCCAGCGCGAGCGCCGCGATGGCCTGGGCGCCGCCCAGACCGAACACCCGGTCCACGCCGGCCACCTCCGCCGCCGCCCCGAGCACCCGGGCAATGCCCACCACCCGCACCGGCGTCGGGAACAAGGTCTCGCCCCCCCCCGCCACGCGGGCGGGCACGGCGGCCATCAGCAGGCTCGAAACCAGCGGCGCCGCCTGTCCCGGCACGTGCAGACCCGCCCGATCCACCGGAATCCACTGCTGGCCGGCGCCCAACGCTGGAAGGTCGAACCCGGACGGCATCTCGCGCTCGTGGTAGTCGCGAATCCGCTCCGCCGCCAGCTCGATGTCCCCTCGCAACTCCGGATCGACCCGGCGGCTCGCGTCGGCAAGTTCGGATGGCCCGATCTCGAAGGTCGTCCCGACGTGGTCGCCCAGCGCCGCGGCAATCCGGCGCACGGCGTCATCGCCCTCGGCCCGGACCTCGCGAATGACACGCTCCACGAACGCCGCGGGCGTGAGCGTCTCGCCGAACACGCTCGATGCCGCCGCAACCGCCGATTCGTCGATCGTCACCAGTTCGGGCGACCGCGCCAGCAGCGTCCGCCGAACCTGCTCGGCCCCATGCACGATCCGCACGCCGGGCCCGCTCGACTGCACCGCTGATTCGGACATCGACAAGGCCTACGCCTGCCGGCGCGGCGTGCGTCGGTCATGGCTGTCGATGACGATCGTCACCGGTCCGGCGTTCACCAGCGCCACCTCCATCTCGGCCTGGAACACTCCGCTGCGAACCGGTACGCCGCGAGCCGTCAGTGCATCGCCCAGGTCATCGATCAGCTTGGCGGCCCGCTCCGGCGCCTCCGCCCCGATAAAGCTCGGACGCCGCCCTTTCCGTGTGTCGGCGATCAACGTGAACTGCGACACCAGCAAAACCTCGCCGCCGGTGTCCAGCACCGACCGGTTCATCCGCCCCGCATCGTCGGCCAGAACCCGCAGGTTCGCGACTTTGTCGGCCAGGTAGGTCACGTCCGCGTCCTCGTCGCCGCGAGCCGCCCCCGCCAGCACCACCAGTCCGGGACCGATCGAGGCGTGTTCGCGACCGCCAATCTCAACCGAGGCTTTCGTGACGCGCTGGACGACCGCTCGCATTTCCGAACCTCGAGAGTGCCCCGGGAAACCGGCTAGTCGGAACTGCCGCCGGAGCCTGCGGCCTTGTCAGACCCGCCCGCCGACGCCCCGGCCTTGGCCCCACTGTCGGTCGCGCTCCCGTTGCTCTTGGCCCCGTCGGTCTTGACCGGCTTGGAGTCCGACTTCTCGGGCGGCTTGCCGTCGTTCTTGAACTTCTTCCGTTCCGACGCGGAGCGGCTGTCGGTCGCATACCAGCCGCTGCCCTTGAAGATGATGCCGGCCGGGTGAAACACCTTCTTCAGCTTGCCGCCGCATGCCTCGCAACTCGTCAGCGGGGCGTCGCTGAAGCTCTGAAAAACCTCAACCCGATTGCCACAGTCCGAACACTCGTATTCATAAGTCGGCACGAGTCGACTTCTCCCGGCGATTAGGGATCGGCGCAAACTGATTCGATAGGCGCCAGACTCGAGTATACGGAGACCTGCGCCGCGGTAGTGCCCCACTCCGAGTTGCACCGATCCTTCCGCCGCGTCGCAACGTCAATCACCCTGGTCATGGCTGTTATACACCTCTCCGCCCCCACAAGACGAAGATGAGGAGGGGGGGGGGGAGGTAGCGTGGTGAAAAAA
>VXPS01000340.1 GCA_009839425.1 Chloroflexota bacterium | reverse complement strand
ATCTGGCTACCCGGCGTGCAGGGCTCGGCGACGCTCGAGGGATCTTGTGCTCCGCGGTTTCAATACAGGTGGCGGATACGCTCAGGATTCTTCCTGGGTTCTTCGCAGAAACTGGTAAATCGCGAGATTGATCACGGCCGCGCTGGCGAAATGTGCGTGGCGGGCGGCGGGCAGGTGCGGTGGTGGCTGCGGCGCGAGCCGGCCGAGGCGGCGCTTGGGGTGGACTGAAACCGTTCCAGAGCAGACTGCTCGGCTCCCTTCACCGGAATTTCGGCTTATGGCGTTCCTGCAGGCGGATTCTGACCCTCGAGGCCGCCGGGCGCCGCGGCGCAGTCGGCGGCGGGTATGGGGCGCCGAAGGACGGGGTGCAGCGTCGCCCTGGCGCAGGGCAGATCTCGGCGACGGCTGCCCGCAGATCCGCCGCCGGCCATGTGCCGGAGGCGTGCCAGGCGTGCCCGCAGACCGGACAGTTGATCCGAGTGTCGGTGTATGCAGCTGGGTCAGTGGGCGACGGCAACGACGTTCCTTCCGCTGTTGCCGCTTCCGCGCGGTGCGCGCCCGCAGGCAGCTGGGTTGATCAGCTGTGCAGACATCGGCTTTCTTCGAAAGGGGCAACGTGGCGGGCGCGGTCCGGACTGCCCGAGGACGGCCTGGCTGCGGATGACGATGAACTCGCTCCCGCCCGTCACTTCGGCCGCCATTCGGATGGAATCATCGCATGGATCGTCGCCCGCTCTTTTTCGGTGACGAACTCCGGCCCGCTGGACGGGTGGCTGCTGCGCAGGCGCTGGCCCTCGTCGTTGTCCTGGAGCAGCAGCGTGCGGAGTTCCGGCCACGGGCGCTCTTCGATCAGCGCCTTCCATTCGGCATGGCACAGGGGGACATAGCCACCCTTCTGGCGCGTCCAGCGCTCGATGTTGTCGAGCCCGGCCTGCACCAGTGACGGGTTGCGGTCGATCCTCGCCACGGCGATCTTGGTCAGCTCGAAGACCCGCCGGTCGATGTGCGGGTGGCCGGCCACCGCGTTGCCGAGGCGGCGGGCTTCCAGCACATCCCGCTCGAGCTGCTCCAGGGCCTGCCGGGTCCGCCTGCTCATGGTCGGCGGCGTCTGTTCCCGGTGGTCCGGGTCGTGGTCCGGCATCGCGGCCCCTTCGGTCGGGTCTGATGGCGGCCCCATGATCGGCCGGTGACGGAGATCCCGGTTGCGCCGCGAAGGTCCTACAGGTCGACGGTGAGCGTCGGCCGAAACCCGTTGGCGTGGCGCTCTCCGGGATAACCGCGGGGGTTCGCGAGCACCCGGGTCTCGCCGATCATGGTGTCGACGGGATGGTGGACGTGGCCGTGGATCCACAGCCGCGGTCGGTGACGCGCGATCAGGCCCTCGAGATCCGAGGCGAAGGCGCCGTTGAGGGCACTCCCCCGGTAATAGGGGTGGATGGCCCGGGGGGTCGGCGCATGGTGGGTCACCACAACGGTTCGCCCCGGCGAGGCAAAGAGCGCCTCCTCGATGAACGCGCGTTCGGCCTCGTGCCGCCCGGCGCTGGTGGCGGCGCTGAACATGCCCTCACCGCGGCCGGTCCAGATGGCGCCGCCGAAGTCGTTGATCCGTTGGTCGGCGATCATCATCGCGATGCCGGGGTCGCGGTCGATCGCGAAGTCGGTCCAGAGCGTGGCGCCGATCACGCGAACCTCGCCGAGGTCCGTCGTTCCCGGGTTGAGCAGGGTGATGTCGTTGGCAGCGCAGTCCTCTGCCAGCGCCTCCGCGGCCTCGTCGAGGGCATGTCCGTAGTACTCGTGGTTCCCGGGCACGTAGATCACGCGTGCTGCCTGGCGCCAGGCGTCGCGGAGGTCGCCGAGGAGGCCCGGCGTGTACGGTGCCAGGTCGCCGGCGACGATGACGGTGTCGGCCCCGGGTGCGACCGGCGGGATCGCGGCGTCGAACTCGAGGTGGAGGTCAGAGAGGATCTGGGCGTGCATCGGGTGGACGGGGTTCGCTGGCGTTACGTGGGGCTCCGGTGGGCGGTTCCTGCATCATCTGGAGCAGCGCGCACGATCCGGGGCCGGAACCACTGGGTGAGCCCCTCCTTGCTGATCGCCCGGTTGGCGACCTGCAGGACGACGTCGGTCAGCTCGGGGTCAGTTGGCGTCAACCGGTAGCCGCTGCGCCGGATCAGCAACTCCACAAGGTACACGGCGGTTCGCTTGTTGCCGTCGGCAAAGCCGTGATTCGAGGCGACAGCATGGACGAGTGCCGCGGCCTTGGCGTGGATGCTCCGGTGCTAGCCGTCGTACGGCCGGCCGACGGCGGAACGGACCATGTGCTCGTTGAGGACGCCGGGGCAGCCGCCGGCCGTCCGTAGGGCTGCCGCGTGTCCCTCGCAGGCGTCCTCCCACGTGACGCGGTAGTGCCTACCGATTGGCCAGCTCGCGGATGGCGTCGCGCCGGTCGATCGAGATCTGCTCGATCACATCCCGCGACCGTTTCGACGCGCGGGGAGCGCGCGCGGTCAGGGGTCCTTCCGCCGGTCGACTTGACCCGGCTGACCCGCGAACGGACGACTTGGCGGTGGATGGTCGGTGGCCGGTCTTCGCGGCCTCCTTGCGGTCGGAGGGGCGGTTCGGTCTGGCCATGGCGTGTCCTCGCGGCTTCATGTGGAGTGTAACAGTTGATGGCTCTTTGCCGATGCGGCGTTGGCGGCCCTTCGTCGCGCGGACGTCCGGGCGCGCAATCAACCTCGGAGCATGCCCCGGCGTTCCGCGCGTCGCAGCTGCTGGCGGTAGTTCCGCTCCCGGGCCTGCACGTACCGGATTGCGGCGTCGACGCGCCGGTCCACGTGGGCCTGGGACACATTTTCGTCGATGGTCCGCGCCTGTTCCCGGGCGGTCGCGAGCGCATCGGGCAGCGTCCGGAACAGGTCTTCGATCACGGCCAGCGTGCGGTCGGCGGGGATCCCGCAGGCCCGGCTGTGGAGGATCCACCGCACTGGCGTGATGCGGTGGGTCCCGGTCACGCCTTCCATGCCCACGGCGAGCCCCTTGTCGTAGCGTGTGCCCGCCGCGCTGCTGGCGTCGTACAGCGGCGCGAGAGAGACAGCGGGCACGGTGTCCGCGGGTCCGTGGAGGAACCCGAGGTTCCGCCGGTGCTGGTCGCCGTTGCCGAGCATCCACGCTGCCGCCAGCACGCGGGTCAGCATCGTGGTCTCGGCCTCGGGTTTCGCGGCGCGCTCCTGCAGCAGCCGGTAGGCGTCGGGCCATTGCGGCCCTGGCCCGAGCCCCCCGTCGTACTTGTGGTCGGGGGTGTGGCAGGCTGCCTGGATCCACTCCTCCTGATGCCGGGCGTCGACGTGCCCGCCGGGTTCTGGCTGCCGGTCGGTCCGTTCGCTCACGACCGCCTGGTGGCCATCGAAGATGCGGGCCTCGGTGCTGGCTGCGGGAATTCCGACCAGGCCCAGTGTGCGCTGGCAGATGGATTCGACGCCGGCTTCGCCGGGCAGATGCGGGCGGTGCTCGTGCTTGACGATCCAGGTGTTGAGGGTGTCGCCGTGGGCGATAGCCCAGTTTCCGCCCGGGTCGCGGCTCAGTCCGAGCTTCCCGCGCATGCCGGAGAGCGACGACCGGCGCCCGGACAGGGCAAGCAGCTCGGAGGGACGGGTCCTGGGGGCTGCCTCGGCGATGCGTGCAGCGAGCTCGAGCCGTTCGCCGATTGCGTGCTCGGAGAGCGGTTCGAGGGTTGCCGGGGCGCGCTCGGGCAGCTGGTCGGGTGGGCGGGAGTCACTCTGGCGGAAGTCGATGGCGCCGGTGTACTCGGCGTCCGTGTTGCCCCAGAGGACGGAGGCCGCGGTGGCCCGGTCGGCGCCGGCCCCGTGATCCTCCCACGCCCGCCTGGCATGCAGGCGCCAGGGGACGACGGAGTTGTTCTCCGGCAGGAAGGCCTCGAGCCAGTGGCGCAGCCGGACGGGGTCGCGGAGGTTGTCCGGATGGGCGGTGAGTGACTCGAAGGCCGGTCCTGCGCGGATGGCGTCCGGTGGGAGGTGCAGGTGCTCCTCGGTGAGATCGAGGGTGAGCCCGAGGTGACGGTGGACGTAGATCGCAAAGAACATGGCGTCCCAGGGTGGCGGAAGTCGGCGGCGGTCAGCGACGGTGCGGGAGACTGGCCGGCCGCTCAGGGTGTCGCCGGCCCGCCGGTGGCGCCAGATCCGGCCGGTGCGGCCGCGCGGAGATGGCAGAAGACGGCAGCGTGGCGGCGCGCGTCGTCGAGGGCATGGTGCGGCCTGGCGCCCAGCACCGCGGGCTGCCGGAAGACCTGCAGGGCCGGGTGCCAGGCCCCGCCGTTCAGCCCCATCGCGAGGCTCTTCAGGTCGACGCTGGTGCGCCGGGTCGGCGCCTCTCCCAGGAACCGCCATTCGTACCAGTGCACCCACATGGCGTCGAAGCCGGCGGGGGCCGCGACCAGCACGGCGCGATGCCGGGCGTTGCCGGTGCTCCGGCGGATCCACAGCGCGAAGCTCTGCATCGCTTCCTCGGGCGGGAGCAGGGGGCTGGTGCGGGTGGCCGCGTAGGCCTCGGGAAACCGGTCCCAGAACGCCTGGGTGTCGGGATGGGGCGCGGCGCCCGGGAGGGCCTCGAAGTTGGCGTACCAGGCGTCGAGCTCGTGCCCCGCGGGATCGCAGGCGACCGCGCCAAGCGCGAGCATGGAGTGGGGCCCGGGGATCGGGCCGTCGGTTTCGACGTCGACGACGATGTAGCGTTCGCGCGCGGCAATGGGAGCCATGGAGTCGGGTTCTCCGGGATGGTGGCCGGGGCCGGGATCGTGATCGTGATCGCCAAGGCCGCGGCCACCTCGGCTGCGGCGCAAACTGAGGTTGGAGTCGAGGTCGGTCTGAGGGACGATGCACCGGACAGGCCCCGCGGTGGCGGTCAAGGCGGGGAGCTGCCCCCTGAGCGTGTCCTTGGTGCGCCCCAGGGCGCCAATGAGTCTAGGCTGATTCGATACCCGCGCCAGCCAGGGAATTGTAACAGCGATGTCGGAGCAGCCGAAGAAGCGCCGCTTTGGTCCCCCGCCGCTCGGCCGAACCCGCCGCTGCGGTCCCTATCGCTCCCGCTGTAACCGGCCTAGGACGGTGAACGCACGGTAGCTCGTGGAGCGGGCGGTCATGCCTCTGGACCAACTGAGGAGCCAGACCGCACGCATGCTCGAGGCGGGGTTCAACGCCGGGGGCACCGGGCGGGACGCGTTACACGCGATGGCGGCGGGCGATGAGGAGGAGGCGATGGCGACTGCAGCGGTGATGCAGGAGGACCTAGGTCTCCTGAAAGCCCCCACGGTCGCGCGACTGTACCGTCGCGTGGGACGCGAGGCGTGGCGGCTGTACAACCGCCGCCGTGAGACGCAGAAGGCGGCGACGGCCGCGATGATCGCGCGGATGTCAGGACAGGGGTCAGGCATGGTGCACTGAACCGGGTGCTACAGAATGCAACACCCTTCCCCACCCGTACGGGGATCCACCGGGAATCGGAACGGCTGCGGCAGCCGCCGCAGAGAAAAATCCTCGCCTCCCCGCAAAATCGGGGATCTCTATCTGAAACCCGATGAGACAGAATTTACGTTCTGTCGCAAAGCCGATCGGTAATGCCGCGAGGAATCAACGCGTCGCTGGAATTTCGAATCAGGCCGGTTCGAAGCTGATGCGAAGGTGGGTGCCTGTGGCGCGGGCAATGCGCTCCAGCGTCCGGGTGGATGGATGGATCCGGCCGCTTTCCAGACGGGCGACAGTCGACTGCGTCGTCTGCATGCGCCTCGCCAATTCTGCCTGAGTCAGGTCCGCCCGCGTGCGCGCCTCGATCAGTGTCTGGGCCAGAGCGAACTCTGGTGCGAGTTCATCGTAGGCTTGCCGGTATTCCGGATCCTCTGCCCAACCGCGATGCAGCTTCGATACCTTGGTCATGACGCGATCTCCCGGGCGCGTTGCAACGCCAGTGCAATTTCACGTTTTGGCGTCCGTTGCGTTTTCTTCACGAATGCCCGGACGACCACGACTCTCTTGCCTCGAGCGGTCACGTAGATCGCCCGCGAAATGCCGCTGCGGCCCGTGATACGCATTTCCCAAAGCGGGCCGTTGAGATGCCGGATGTGCGGGGCTCCCATGCGGTCAAGACCGACTGCGGAGATGAGGCCACAAATGCGCACGAATCGCGCGCGCATGTCTGCAGGCAGGGCTTGCAGTTCTTGGTCGACGGCGTCATTCAGGGTTTCGACAATCCACGGCATGATGAATGCATTATAGCATGCATGCTATAGGGCGGCTCGCCGATCACCGCGGTTGCTAAGCCCCCAGCATGGGGCGTGAGACACAAGTTACATTCTGTCTCATCGCCCCAAAGCACTCGCTGCTCGATAACGCCGAGGCAGCAGCGCACTAACAGAGCGAGGTTTCCCGCTGACTGCCTGTAGCTCACTCCTCCGGCGACAGATCCTCGTCCGACATCGCTTCGTTCAGTGCCCGTTCAAGGTCTTCGAATGCGTTGGCCTGGATTTCTTCGACGATCACGCCGGCCCAGTTCGCGACCGAGAGCTGGGCCAGCGTGACGCGGGTGCCGATGAACCGGGCACCGCCGAGCACCGCGTCCCGCAGGCTGACGCCCGCGAGCGTGGCGTGGGACAACACCGCCCCGGCGAGGTTGGCGTCATCCAGCACCGCGCCGCTGAGATTTGCCCGGGCCAGGCTCGCCTTCTCCAGCACGGCACCCTTGAAGTTGGCCCCTGCCGCCCGTGCTCCGTCGAGGACGCTGCGCACGAGGTTCGAGCCCTGGAAGTTCGTGCCGGCAAGGCTCGCATCGGCCAAGTTGGCGTCGCTCGCGTCGGCGCCGCTGGCATCGGCGCTGGTCAGGTTGGCGCCGGCGGCATTGGCTCCGGGGAAGGTCGCGCCGGCGAGGCTCGCGCCGACGAGATTGGCCTGGCTGAGATCCGCCCCGCTGAGATCCGCGCCCGCCAGGTTGGCCGCGGCGAGCGTGGCGTTGGCGAGATCGGCGCCGCTGAGGTTCGTGCCGGCGAGGTTCGCGTCGGCCAGATTGGAGGCCCTGAGATCTGCCCCGCTGAGATCCGTGCCGACGAGGTTGATTCCGCGCAGGTCAGAGTTGGCGAGATCGGCCCCGGCCAGCCCTTGCGAGCGGCAGACCGAGAGGTCGACGCGCCGCCCCGTGGTTTCGTTGAAGATGATGCCCTCCGCGACGTCCACGGCGAGCACGCCGTGGCAGTCAGCGGGATCGTTCGTGCAGTACGCGGCCACGATCGCTTGGCGCAGCGCCGCGGTCGTAAGTTGGGTTGCCTTGGCCAAGTAGGCTTCCTTCGTCTCGCCGGCGGCGGGGGCGCCGACCTGCTGCCAGGCGCCCTCGACCGTAGCGCGGCCGTCGATGTGCTCGCGTTCCACCGACGCCCCCGCCGCGTACGCGGCCGCATGGGTCGCGCGGGGGTCG
>VXPS01000229.1 GCA_009839425.1 Chloroflexota bacterium | reverse complement strand
CGCCACTCCGTTCACCGGCCACACCCGCCCTGATGCCGTCGTAGACAGTCTTTACGAGCTACCTAGCCTGGTTCGCTAGCTGCACCGGCGTTAGCGGTGGAAAGCGCGATTGACCACGAGCCAGCGGTGACGGTTATGGATCGGCCAGTTGCCCGGCAGCGTTGGCACGGTCTGACGGAGGACGAAGTCTCTTAGACATGGTCCCAATCAACGGCCAGAACGCCAGCCCAAGAGCCGCGACCGTGCGCACGATCCATAGCGTCGGTCGAGTCAAGGGAAGCACGACCTCCACGACGTAGACGGGGACAAGCCAGGCGACGACCGCAGGTCGTGCGGCGAGAATCAGTCCGGTTGTGACTGGGAGAACGTAGTAGCGGCCGTGGCCGAGCATGAGAGCGAACGCGTAGGCCAGTGACGTCCGAAACATGCCCCAGCGCGGATCGCGGCTCAGCCAGCCAACCACTGGCGCTATCGCTAGGACCGCAAGCATTGGCCAATCCTGCGGCCCTCGAAGACTGTCGGGCATCTCGAAACCGAACGCGCGTGCGAATCCCCAGATGACCGGCAGACCATCGCCCCGGTCCCGCAGGTGTCCGACGACGGCCCAATGCACCGCGGCGGCGTCTCGAATCAGGAAGGGGCCGACGATCAGCGCGCCAATCGCCGCCGCGCCGGTCGCGTAGGCGGCAACCGGCCGAGTTCCTCGGCGGGCGTAATAGCCGGAAAGCGCCAGGGCCGGCAGGACGAACTCCGATCGGGTGACGATGCTGAGACCAATCAAAGCACCGGCCTGCCAGGGAGCCGCGAGTCGCAGAACCGCGGCCACGAGGAAAAAGGCCGCCACCGCGGACGCATGGCCGTTGAGCGCTCCGGCCTCGAAAACCCAGGGACTGAACACCCAGAGAACGCCAATGCCGAGCGATAACGGCCGCGACAGCCCCTGCCTGCGAGCCAGAACCATGAAGAGACAGGCCGTTGCGACCTCGAATACGTGCACGATGACCTTGACGGCCAGAATCCGGTCCCAGCCTTGCGCGTCGAAAATGCGCTGCAATGGGGCCAGCAGCATGGGGAACAGCGGCAGATGGGCGTATGTGAAGGTCTGGTCGGAATCACCGGCGTAGTAGTTGAAGTGCTCTGGTGTGTAGAGCACCTCTGCGAAAGCGAAGAAGTGCTGGAGGTCGCCGTACAGGAACGTCTTGCCTTCGAGCGAACGCAGCGTCAGCGCCACGGCCAGGGCCGCCGCCCCTAGCACGGTAAGCACCGGCAAGCGATCGAGGCGCGCTAGAACCGCATCGACGCGCGTCACCACGGTCGTGATTCTCATCTGGGAGTAATCTTCGACACCTTACGGGCCGCAGGCTGGGGCTATACTCCAATACTCCCCGCGGGCGGCTGCCGGGTGACCGGTGTCCGTCGAGACGGACCGGCCCGGAATTGAGGTATGGCGATGGCCTCCACTGACTCTGACCTGCGGCGCCAAGCGCATATGCGCCGCAGTCCGCTTACCTTCGTGCGCGAGCACTGGCGCGCGATTTTTCTCTACCTTGGCCTCACAGGCCTGCTGGTCTATGGCCTGACGAACGCGTCAGAACTCACGCTGGGAATCCTGGGCTTCGTCGCACAACTGCTGTTCGCCATGATGTTTATGGTCGTTCAGTTTGGCGCGCTCTTCTACTTGTTGGGCCGGGGCCGGGTGTACTGGGTCCAACCAGGCGAGACCGGAGTTTATTTCACCGACTACCGCGGCAACGACCAGGTCTTGGAAGTGGCGCGGCGCGTGGTGCGCTTGCTGCAGGGCGCCAAGGCCTTCAAGCGCATGGGTGGCGAGATCACCCGTGGCGTGTTGCTGGAAGGTCCGCCCGGCACCGGCAAGAGCTACTTGGCGCAGGTGATCGCTAACGAGGCGAGCATCCCATTTGCCTACGCCTCGGCGCCAGGGTTTCAGAACATGTTCCTGGGCATCGGCAACCTGCGGGTCCGGATGCTCTACGGCAAGGCGCGCAAGCTGGCGCGCAAGCACGGCGCCGCCATTATCTTCATCGACGAGATCGACGCCATCGGCATGGCCCGCTCCGGGCAGACGGGCGGCGGCATGTTCGCGGGCGGCATGTTTGGCGGGGGAGCCGGTTTCGGCCTGCTCAACGAGCTGCTGCTGCAGATGGACCCGCCGAACTTCGACAATGGATGGTTCTCACGGCTACTGCGAACGATCGGCCTTCGCAAGACCAGAGCCATGCCGCCGATCGTCCTGACGATGGGCGCCACCAACCTGGCCTCGGCACTGGACCACGCGCTTCTGCGTCCAGGCCGCTTCGACCGCAAGATTCACGTTGACCTGCCGGACCTGGATGGTCGCAAAGACATCATCGAGTACTACCTCGCCAAGGTGCGGCACGAAGACATGCCGGTCGACCGCATGGCCAACGACACCATCCTCTACACGCCGGTGGCAATTAAGTTCGTGATCAACGAGGCCGTCATCCACGCGCACTTCGACGGTCGCGACGCAATTAGCTACGACGACTTCACGCGAGCGCGCGAGAACCATGAGTGGGGACTGCGCGAACCGATTCGCGGTCTCACCGAAGAAGACCGCCGACGAATCGCCTATCACGAGGCCGGTCACGCCATAGCGCAGGTGAAGCTCAAGGAGTGGGAACGGCTAACCAAGGTGACCATCATTCGCCATGGCGACGCGCTGGGCTTGGCGGCCTGGAAGCCGGTGGAGGAGAAGCGCGTTCTCATCCGTGAGGAGTTATTGGCAAGCATTCAGGTCAGCTTGGCCAGCCGTGCTGCCGAGGAGCTTTTCCTTGGGTCACAGACCTTGGGCGTCACGTCGGACTTTGCCGGTGCTACGCACCTGGCGTTCCAGATGCTCAGCTTCTGGGGCATGGACGGCAGCTTCTACTCGTCGCTGCCGTTCGGTCCTGCGGTCGACGCTACCGATCCCCGTATGAAGCGCAAGATCGACCAGGTACTGGAGCAGGAATACCGCAAGGTCAAGGGCCTGCTCTCGGAGTACTCGGGCGCCGTCCATGAACTGGCCCAAGAGTTGATCGCGAACGACGAAGTCGACGGCCAGGACGTCGAGGACATGGTGCAACGCTGGGACGAGCAGATCGCCGAGGGCAACCGGCTCAAGGCACTTCCCGAAGGCGGGGTGCTGGTGGGTGCCGACGCTGAGCCGCAGCCGTATAGCTACGGCGGTAACGGTGACGGATCAAACGGCCGCAACGGTCATTCCGAAGACACACCAAGCCGCTCGCGCCGAGGGACGAGACTCCGCGACCGCTACGGAACTCGCGGCGCAAGCGATACGTAGCTCAAGGGGGCACATCAAGGGCGCCCGGCTGTTGCCGGGCGTTCCGCCCTAACCGGTCGGCGGCTCAGCCGTCAATCAGCGCCAGCCGGTCGGACAGGAAGTCCAATCGCTCGAACGCGCCCCGGCGCAGGCGCTCGTAGGTGCCCAAAGCGCGGTCCGCTTGCCCGGCGCGGATGGCGTCGCGAATGACTTCGGCGTCGCCCACAAAGCGGTCGAAATGCTCCAGAAAGGTCCCGTGGAAGAGCGTCGCCAGCGTCGGGGCTTCAAGCTCGGTCGCGCGCGCTTGGGCGTCGCTCATGACGTGGTGGAACTCAGTTGCCCGCTGCTCGGCGCCGCTAATCCCCTCAAGTGTGGCCCAGGTGTCGGCTTCGGGACCGAAGAAGGCGTCGAACGCAGCTCGCTCGTCCGTCAGGATGGCCGTGACCGTGTCCTTGTACACGCGACGCTCGGCATTGGCTATATCTGTCGGTGAACCGTCCGATGCCTGCTTCGCCTCGCCACAGGCGGCCAGGAGAACCGCAGCCACCGTGACCCCAAGTGCTCGACGCCCAATCGATCGCCCTTTGGTAACCAAACCTGGCTGCCAGCTAGACAGAGAAGTCCGCCGACTGCCCGGCGTGCGCGAGCCGCCGTAACTCGGCTTGGGCCACTAGAGCACGGCCTCGTGCTCGGCCTCCGCTTCCGCTCGGCTGCGCGGTTCGTCCTCGATCTTGAGACCGAACTGACGCATCCGGGCATGCGTAAGGATGATGAGCTGGCAGCGGTCGGCGCCGTCGCTCATGCGGGTGGTGTACGTGGCCTTCATATCGAACTGTTTGAAGAATTCGTCGTCGTAGACGTTGCTCACGTTGCAGACCGGATGGTCTTTTCCAGGCGTGAGGCCGTACGGGCAGATCCCGAATTCGATCACGGCGGACGACTCTGCGCGCTGGTCCACATCGACTGACTCGTGCGGGACAAGGTGGCGGCGCCGTGCCGCCCACGCCTGCGCGATATCCAGCGGTTCGGGATCTTCGAGGTCGCCCAAGCTTTGGGCGTCGGCTCGGGCCTGGCTGCGTAGGGCGGCTTCGGCCTGCCCGGCAAAGTCGGGATCAGCGTCGATCGCCTGCATGACCATAAGCCGCATGAATCCACCCATCTGGTTCTGCAGGCCGGGGGTAGGCGGGCCGAGGGCCACCGCGGGAGCCTCGGGCTGGTCGGGTGTGGTGGCCGCCCTCGCGGCGATCTGCGCCGGCTCGGGCGCGGGTGCGGCCACCGAAGGTGGTTCCGCCAGAGGGGCTGGCGCTTCTGGTTCGGTCGGACCGTTCACGTCGGGGGCGAAGGCCGAGAGTCCCTGACCGGTCGACTGTGGAATCGCCGATTCCTCGTCGGACATAGGCGGAGGGGTTTCCTCAACAGCGGCTACGGGTGGAAGGACTTCGACTTGGCCGTTGGTTTCTGGAGCAAAGGTGTCCTGAATGGCCAGCGCCATGGCGTCGGCGGCGGGCAGAGGCTCGGTGGGCGCCGGCAGCGTCGACGACTGGGAGGCCGACGCTGGTGCTGGAAGCGCCGGCGGTGTCGATGCCGCCTCGACATTGGCCGCGGGCGCCGGCAAGGTCGGCGTTGACGAAGCCCCACCGGCCGAGCCGGTTGTCCCCGGCAGGGAATCCGCGCCGTCCGGATCGGCACCCACTGCGCCGCGCAGGTCTTCCGCGATGCCCTGGCCGGCCACGTTTACATCGTCCGCGGCACCCTGCAGGGTGTCCGAGAGTTCGGCCCGGATGTCGGCCAGTTCCTGCCGCGTGTTCTCGGCTTCCTGGCGCAGGACATCCATTTCCTCGTAGAGGATGGAGAACTCTTCGGCGAATTCCTTGCGAAACTCGCGGGTCATCTGGCGGAGCTGGCGCACCCAGCGGCCCAGGGTGCGCATGGCGAGCGGCAAGCGCTCTGGGCCCAGCACGATTAGTGCCAGGACCAGAACAGCAAAAAACTCGGCGACGCCGATGCCGAACATGAAGGATCAGGGCGGCCCACAGGGCCGACGGTCAGGGGCCTAGGTGATCAATCGTAGGCAGGCCGGGACGCGGCGACAAGGGTTTGGCTCAGGATGCGCGGGTTCTGAGGGCCGTGCGCACGGCCTCGCCGAAATCCCCGGTGGAGGCCGTGCCGCCCAGATCGACGGTGAGCACGCCCGAACCCGTCACGTCGGCCACGGCATCCAGCAGCAGGTTGGCGGCTTCGAGATGTCCGAACTCCTCCACCATCATGGCCGCCGACCAGATGGATGCGAGGGGGTTGGCAATCTCCTGGCCGGCGATGTCGGGCGCGGAGCCGTGGACCGGTTCGAACATCGGCGGGTAGCCGGTGCCCGGGCTGAGGTTGGCGCTGGGCGGCACACCCAGGCTGCCCATCAGCGCGCCGCCGATGTCGGACAGGATGTCGCCAAAGAGGTTGGAGGCAACCAGCACGTCCAGGGTCTGCGGATTGCCCACCATCCGGGCGGCGCAGGCGTCGACCAGGTTGCGGTCGGTGGTGATGGCGGGGTATTCGCGCGCAACTTCGTCGAAGACCTCGTCCCAGAAGACCGGCGCGAATTGGAGGGCGTTGGACTTGGTGACGTTGGTGACGTGGCGGCGGCCGAGGCGGTCGGCCAGTTCGAAGGCATGCCGGATCACGCGCTCCACGCCCACGCGGGTGAAGACAGTGGTTTGGAGCGCGACCTCGTAGGGCGTGTCCTTGTGCACGCGACCACCGGCGCCGGCGTACTCGCCCTCGGAGTTCTCGCGGACGCAGATGAAGTCGATCCCCTCCAGCCGGTCGGCCGCGAGAGGGCTGGGGACGCCCGGCCAGATGCGGACCGGGCGGATGTTGGCGTATTGCTGGAAGCTCTGGCGGATCAGCAGAATCATTTCACGCTGGGAGATAGGGTCTGGAACGCTGGGAAAGCCGCAGGCGCCGAAATAGATGGCGTCGAACTGCTCCAGCGTCTTGAGGGCGCCGGAGGGCATCATCTCGCCGTGATCGAGGTAGTACTGGCAGCCCCAGGGGAAGTCCTCGAACTCCAGGATCAGGTCGCCGGTGACCTCGCTGAGCGTCTCGAGGGTGAGGCGGCCTTCGCGAATGACCTCAAGACCGATCCCGTCGCCGGGAACTACAGCAATCGAGTGCGTGGACATGGCAGCGGTTCCGGAGGCGAGCGGCAGAGTATACGAGCGACGGCACCACGACCCGCAGCAGCGTTGTGGCACCTTGCATAGAAATGCAACTGAATGACGAGGCCCGGTGAGCACGGAAGCGACGTTTGAGGACCTGGTGGACGCGCTGGGGCGTCCCGGTTGTGCGATCTGCCGGCTTTCGACGCGGCGGGCTGACCGGTTCCTGGGTTCGTATATCTATGAGCACGTCAACGACGTCGACCTGCGCGCGAACATCCGGGAGGCTCGGGGGTTCTGCGAGGTCCATGCCGGACACTTTCTGGAGAAGCTGGACGCGCTGGCGGTGGCCATTACCTACCGGGACATTCTGAATACGCTGGTCAAGGAGCTTGAGGGCACGGCAGAGCCTGGTCCGGATGGTTCGTCCGGAATGCGCGCGCGACTGCGGGGGCTGGCGAGAGGCGGGTCGCGCAGGCCGCGGACGCCAGCGACGTGTCCGGTGTGCGAGGCGGAGGCAGCCGCGGCGGGTCGGGCGCTGGATGTGCTGACGCAGCATGGCGATCAGATTGCGGATGCCCTGGCGGAAGGCGATCCGTTTTGTTTGCCGCATGCGCGGGAGGCGCTGCGGCGGCGGCCGGGGTTTGGGGAGCTGCGGGCGCGGCAGGAGCGTGGGTGGTCGGTGCTTAGAGATCGACTGTTGGAGTTCATTCGAAAGTCGGATCACAACTATCGGTGGGAGATGCTGACGGACGAGGAGCGGGCGGCGATCGTGGGTGGGGTGCGTGCGGTGACCGGGATCCGGGCGCGGCCGCGGGACGATGCGCGGGCGGAGACGCGGAAGTTGCGGCGGGGCGGGACGAATGCGGTGCGTTCCGACCGGCATCCCCCGAGGCGGCGCCCGCCCGGCTAGCCGGGGTCGGCCTCGCGGACAAAACGCAGGATGTGGTCAGACATCTCGTCGGGCGCCTGGAGCTGAACGAAGTGGCCGGCGTCGGCCACCATGTGTAGTTCAGAGC
>VXPS01000039.1 GCA_009839425.1 Chloroflexota bacterium | reverse complement strand
CCCAGCCGGCGCTGTGGTGTTCGCCAATCCAGGCTTCGTCGTACCCGAGGTGGTCGAGCCACTGGACGGTTTCGAGGTCGCGCTCGAGGCCGAGGGTGGGGTTTTCGCCGAGCCAGTGGAAGGGGGCCAGGAAGATTCCGAACTTCATGCGAGGGGGCAGTGGCATTCGGGGGCTCCTCTGGCTGGTTCGGGACTGGTGGGGTTGAGCGGAATGATAAGGGAAGGGGAGAGTAGAGAGGGAAGAGGAGTGAGAGGGGGATGGGAAACGAGCCGAGAGATTGGAGGGACGACGAGGGGCGTGGAGGGGACATGGAGTGCTTCGTGTAATACTTTGAATACAAGTACTCAGATGTGGGTGTGTGGCGTTGCCTACTTCGATTCGGCTAGGGGCTGAGACGGAGGCGCGGCTAAGTTTTCTGGCGGCGCAGACGGGGCGGTCGAAGGCCTATTACCTACGGGAGCTGATCGAAAACGGGTTGGCGGACCTGGAGGATTACTACCTGGCGGCCGGTGTGCTGGAGCGGGTTCGCAAGGGTCGGGAGCAGGTGCATTCCGCCGCAGACGTGAGGGCCGAGCTTGGCCTGGACGATTGAGTACACCGAGACGGCGCGACGCGGGTTGCGGAGGCTGGACCGGCAAACGGCGCGACGGATCCTGGACTACATGGACGAGCGCGTGGCATTGCTGGACGACCCGCGGCGACGCGGTCAAGCCCTGGCCGGACCCCTGGGCGGGCTGTGGCGCTACCGGGTCGGTGGGTGTCGCGTGATCTGCGACGTCCAGGATCAGGTGCTGCGCGTATTGGTGGTGCGGGTTAGTGGGCGTGACCAGGTTTATCGCTGATCATCCGGAGGCCAGAGTCTGAGCCGGTCTCGCGAGTCCCGGGGTGCGAGGCGGATGCCGAGGAGAGGCTGAAATGCCGATTGTGCGGATATCGGAGCAGGCGGCGGGGGCGTGGCGGCCGGGGCAGGTGGTGCGGGAGGTGGTTGGCGAGGCGCAGGGGTCGAGCTCGGTGTCGATGCAGCACTTTGAGGTGGCGCCGGGGGCGGTGACGCCATTGCATCGGCATGACGTGGACGAGGCGATCCTGGTGTTGGGCGGGGAGTTGCGGGTGCGGATCGAGGACGACTGGTTTGTCGCTCAGGCCGGGGACGTGTGCGTGTTTCCGGCGGAAACGCCGCATGGGTTTGTCGGGGCCGGGGATGGGGTCTCGGAGATCATGGTCGTGTTTCCGATTCCGGCGGCAATTACGGCGGAGCACACGACGTATCTGGAGGGTGGGCCACCGGTGACCTGGAGCGAAGAGGGGACCTGACATCGCATAGGGATCGGTCGGTAACGACGGGAGCATGACGAACACTCCGATCCTCTGCGCTCGAAAGACCCCTTGTATGTTCCCGGGTCCTTGGATTGGCCAACGACAGCGTTGACGGGCTGTGACAGTCCGATGCTCTCTTGGTCCCATGAGACGGTGGGTGAGCCTGGTCGTCCCGGCACAAAAGCTCTTGCCTTGGACTGTCCAAGGCTCTGGGAACGTATACGGGCTTGGGTGCTCTAGCTGGGGTAGTGGTTCGACTGTGCTTTCGAGGACTTCGAACCGGCTGACCACGTACAGACCGGCCGGGTCCAGGATGGGACGTGGGAGACTGAGGGACGGGGGATTCTGGAGGGTGGGTGTATGGCGACGCAGACGCCGATTCCGGCGCCGGAGTTTCCGGAGGGGTTGGAGTGGGCCAATACGCGGCGGCCGGTCCGCATGGCGGACCTGCAGGGCCGGCTGGTGATCCTGGACTTCTGGACCTTCTGCTGAATTAACTGCCTGCAGCTATTTCCGCAGTTGCGGAAACTCGAAGAGAAGCACGGTCCGGCACTGGCGGTGGTGGGGGTGCATACGCCGAAGTTCCCGGCGGAGCGCGAGACTTTCAACGTGCGATACGCGGCGCGGCGTCACCGGCTGGAGCACCCGGTGGTGAACGACCGGGATTTCCAGATCTGGCAGACGTACGGGGTGCGGGCGTGGCCGACGATGGTGTTTGTGGACCCGTTGGGGCACGTGATCGGGTTTCATTCGGGCGAGGCGCCGTTCGAGGCGCTGGACCGGGCGGTGACGCGGATCCTTGGTGAGCACCGGCCGAACGGGGTGGTGACGGACGCGCCACTGGACGTAATGGAGCAGGCGCCGGATTCGGATACGGGGCTGGCGTTTCCGGGGAAGGTGCTGGCGACTGGCGACGCGCTGTATATCGCGGATTCGGGTCATCACAGAATCATTGAAGCGAGTCATGACGGCGTGGTGCGGCGGGTGTTTGGGTCGTCGGAGGAAGGGCACGGGGACGGGGCGGCCTCCGAGGCGCGGTTCACGTATCCGCAGGGGCTGGCGGTGGTTGGCGACGATTTGTACGTGGCGGATACGGAGAACCATCGGATCCGGCGAGTGGACCTGGGGTCGGGCGAGGTGTCGACGGTGGCCGGGACGGGGGCGCGCGGACATCCGGCGCCGGGCTCGCATCCGGCGCTAGCGGCCGAACTGGCCTCGCCGTGGGACCTGGCCTGGCACGACGGCCGGCTGTTCATTGCAATGGCGGGGATGCACCAGGTCTGGGCGATGGACCCGGCGGACGGGGCGGTTGGGCCGTATGCGGGGTCGGGAATCGAGAACCTGCAGGACGGTCCGCTGGACACCGCGCAACTGGCGCAGCCGAGCGGACTGGCGGTGCACGGGGACCGCTTGCTGGTAGCGGATAGCGAGACGAGCGCAATCCGCACGCTGCCGCTGGATGGTCGAGGCGACGCGCGGACGATTGCGGGCGTGGGCCTGTTCGACTTTGGGGACGTGGACGGACAGGGGACATCGATCCGGTTGCAGCATCCGCTGGGGGTAGCGGCGGGGGCCGAGGGCGTGTTTATCGCCGACACCTACAACAACAAGATCAAGGTTATGGATCCGGTCCAGCGGCTAATTACGTCGTTTGCCGGGGACACGGAGCACGGGGACGCGGACGGCGGGCTGGCTGAGGCCCGGTTCCATGAGCCGGGCGGGGTGTCGCTGGCGGACGGGGTGTTGTTTGTGGCGGATACGAATAATCATCTGGTGCGGCGGGTGGACCTGGCTGCCCAGACCGTCAGCACGGTGAAGGTGAGCGGGCTGTAAGCCAGGGGGCTGGCTAAGCGCGCCAACGCGACGCTGACAAGGCTGGGCAAACCAATCGACAGATGTCAGGGGCCTCAAGAATGTGGGAAGAACGGCGGGTTGATGCTGAGTCGCTGAAGGCGCTGGCCGGGTTTCTGCCGAAGTTCGAGGCGCCGGGTTTCGAATTCGGTTCCTGGGAGTCCGGTTGGTTCAGTCCGAGTCAGGAGGCATTGGACTTCATTTCGGCCTGCTATGAGTCGGGCTGGATGAAGCCGGATTTCGACTGGCCGGCCTGGGCGGGCACGGACGAAGCTTCGCGACTGCGGGACGATCCGGCAGCTATTGAGAACGCCACCCCCGAGCAGTTGAGCCGGATCCTGACCGTCATGGTCCGGCAAGACCGCTTCGTCGAGGGCTCGCTAGGTGGCCACTTCGAGTCTGGGCTGATTGTTCGGATCGTACGGCGGATAGCCAATCTGGCGGAAGTCATGCCGAACGAGTAGAGAGGCAGTCGGCGAAACCCGTCGCACGGGTTTCGCCTGGCGTTTATTCTGGTGGGGTCAGCGCCGACACCCGGGGGATTGATACGAATGTTTGCGACGTTTGGACGGACGTGGCAGCTCACGAAGATGAGCTGGGGCGTGTTGCAGAGTGACCGCAAGCTGATCGCGTTCCCGATCATGTCGGGGGTGGCGCTGGTGATCCTGGCGGCGCTGTTGACGGGCGTTGGGGCCGGATTCGGCACGTTCGAGCGGTTGGGCGCGGCGGAGACGGCGGGGCTGGCCGAGGCCGATATCGTGCTGCTGGGCATTACGTACTTCCTGCTGGCGTTCGTGATCATCTACTTCAACGCGGCCTTGATCGGGGCGGCGATGGTGCGGCTGGCCGGTGGCACGCCAACGCTGGGCGACGGGTTCCGGCTGGCGAACTCGCGTCTGCCGCAAATCGCGGGCTGGGCGCTGATTTCAGCGACGGTCGGTTTGATCCTGCAGATCCTGCGTAGCCAGTCGCGCGACAACTTCCTGGGACAGATCGCGCTCTCGGTGGTCGGCGGCGTATGGGCCTACCTGACGTTCTTTGTGGTGCCCGTGCTGGTGGCGGAGGAGACGGGGCCGATCACGGCGATCAAGCGGTCGAGCTCCCTGTTCAAGCGAACCTGGGGCGAGCAGGTGGTGGCGAACTTCGGGTTCGGCATCGTGGGGTTCCTGGCCGCGCTGGTGGGACTGGTACCGGCCATCCTGATTGCCTCGCTGTCGCCAATGGCGGGGTTGGTCGTTGGCGTGGTGACGGTTGGACTGGCGATCGCGACGGTTTCGACGCTGGAGGCGATCTTCAAGGCGGCGCTCTACGGCTACGTGGCCGACGGACGCGTGGGCGAGGGCTTTGACCAGAACACGCTGGACGGGGCTTACGGTCCCGGACGCGGCGGGCAGCGCAGCTTCTAGGCACCGATGAGCGGGAGTCACGCTGGGAAGCGGGCGGCGGTTTATGGCGCGAGCAGCGGCATGGGGCGGGCGACGGCCCTGGCGCTGGCGCGGGTCGGAGCTGACGTGGCGGTGCTGGCGCGGACCGAGGATGCGCTGGAGGAGGTCGCGAGCGAGATCCGGGGAATCGGGCGCCAGGGTGTGGCGATTTCCGTGGATATCCAGGACGCGGCGGCGGCGCGGGCCTCGGTAGATGCCGTCGTTGAAGCGCTGGGCGGCATCGACATCCTGGTGTACGCCACGGGTTGGAACATTCCGGGGCGGGCGCTGGAGCTGCTGAGTTCGTCGGACTGGGAACTGATGCAGCGGACGAATCTGTGGGGGCTGTACGACGTGACGCAGGCGGCGCTGCCGGCGTTGCGCGAAGCCGGAGCGCGGGTGGTGGTGATTTCGTCGGCGGCGGTGCAGATGCCCGACATGTCGGGGGTGGCGTACCAGAGCACGAAGCACGGGGAAGCCGGGTTCGTGTTCGGGATGATGCACGAGGAGGCCGGGAACGGGATCCGGGCGACGATGATCTTCCCGGGACTGACGGAGACTCCGATGATCGACCGGCGGCCGGCGCCGACGCCGCCGGAGATGATCGCGAACGCGTTGCAGCCGGAGGACGTGGCCGAGGCGGTGCTGTTTGTGACGTCACTACCCGCACGGGCCTACGTGCCCGAGCTGGTTCTGCTGCCGGCGGCGATCCAGCAGCGCTAGTCGGCGAGCGGCCGCCGAGCGGGGCTGCGTATGCTGGCGGGGCGGTCCGAGGTCGAGAGGTTCAGCCATGCCGTACGACCCTTCGCTACATCTGTTTTGTCATCCCTGGGAACTGCAGACGGTGGTGCACATGCGTCGGACCTGGAACCGTCCGGCGCGGGTGCAGATGGATCCGGTGCTGGCGCCGACCGAGCCGTGGGAGGGCACGTCGGTGGCCTGGAGTACGGCGTTCTACGACCAGGCGACGGGAGTCTTCAAGCTCTGGTATGAGGCGTGGAATCCGGATCGCCCGGAGCCGCTGGACACGCCGGTCTGCTATGCCACGTCGACCGATGGCCTCACGTGGGACAAGCCGGAGCTGAGGGAGTTTGAATGGGACGGGAGCCGGGCGAACAACATCTGCTGGATGATGAGGCGTGAGAGCGCGCCGTGGGACTACCTGGATAGTCCAAGGGTGTTCGTCGATCCGGACGCGCCGGAGGCGGAGCGTTACCGGATGGTCATTTACGCGCGGGTTCAGGCCATTCGGCGGCACGCATTCTTCACGCTTACCAGTGCGGACGGGATGCATTGGACGTGGCGTGACGAGCCGTTCCTGACCGAGAGCGGGGACCGATTTCACTGCATCTACGATGACCGGCGCGGCGAGTATTGGGTCACGTCAAGGCGCGCGCACATCGAACGGGACATCCGTTGGGACCCGCCCGTCCCGCGGATTCGAAGCGTGGAGCGCTGGCGCAGCCCGGACCTGCGCGAGTGGACCGGGCCGGAGATGCTGATGCGGCCGGACGACGCCGATCTGCCGGACACCGAGTTCTACAGCATGTATCCGATGACGGCCGGGAACGGCTACCTGGGCTACCTGGAGTTCTACGACCGGTTCGTGGAGCGTCTGCATACGGAGGTGGTGGTTAGCCGCGACGGGGACCACTGGCAGCGACTGGAGCGGACACCGTGGCTGGACCGGGGCACCGAGGGCGCCTGGGATGACATGTGGGTGTTTCCGGCCAGCAACGACCCGCTGGTAGTTGGGGACCGGATGCTGGTGCCGTTTTGCGGCCGTGGCACGGCGCACGGGGGACGGCGATACCGGATGGAGCCGGCGCGGTGCCGGATTGGACTGTTGGAGTTCCAGCGCGATCGCTGGGCGGCGCTGACGGCGGGGCAGGACGGTGGCGAGTTCGTGACCGAGCCGGCAGAAGTAACAGGCGACAGTCTGTGCCTGAACGTGGACGCGGAGTTCGGGGACGTGCGGGTGGCGGTGCTGGACGAGCATGGCGGGGTGCTGGAGGGGTTCGGCCACGCCGAGGCCGTGCCCATTGAACGCGACGCGATCGAGGCAAGGGTCACGTGGGACACGGGCGACTCCCTCGCGGCGTTGCGTGGCCGTCGCGTGCGGCTGCACGTCACGGTGGCGCGAGCCAGTGTGTACGGGTACAGATTTGGCTAAGGGCCTATTGACCAGCCGCCCAATTGCAAGAGCCTGAGACAGCGCTAGTCCAGGGCGGCCGCCGAGCGCGGCTGCGTATGCTGGCGGGGCGGTTCGCGGTCGCGAGGTTGGATGATGCCGTACGACCCTTTGCTACACCTGTTTTGTCACCCCTGGGAACTGCAAACGGTGGTGCACATGCGCCGGACCTGGAACCGTCCGGCGCGGGTGCAAATGGACCCGGTGCTGGCGCCGACCGAGCCCTGGGAAGGCACGTCGATCGTGACCTGGGGCACAGCCCACCGCGACCCGGAAACGGGGCTTTTCAAGCTCTGGTACGAGGCCTGGAATGCCGAGCGTCCGCATCCGCTGGTCTCGCTGGTCTGCTACGCGACGTCAACCGACGGCGTGACCTGGGACAAGCCGGACCTGGGACTCTTCGAGTGGGAGGGCAGCCGCGCGAACAACATCTGTTGGATGATGCGAGACAGCGCGCCCTGGGACTACCTGGACAGTCCGCAGGTGCTCGTCGATCCGCAGGCTCCGGAATCGGAGCGCTATCGGATGGTGATATATGCGCGGGTGGCGGCCATTCGGCGGCACGCGTTCTTCGTATTGACGAGTTCCGACGGGATCCATTGGACGTGGCATGACGAGCCGTTTCTGACAGAGACGGGGGACCGGTTCCACTGCATTCGCGACGACCGGCGCGGCGAGTACTGGCTGACGTCTCGCCGCGCGGACCTGGAGGTGTGGCT
>VXPS01000280.1 GCA_009839425.1 Chloroflexota bacterium | reverse complement strand
CTGCCGGCCCACCGGAAACACCGGGTTCAGCGAACTCATGGGGTCCTGGAAAATCATGGAGATCTGCTTGCCGCGAATCTGGCGCATCGCGTCTCCGTCGACATCGAGGAGGTTTTGACCTCGAAACTTGATCGACCCACGAGCCACTTTCCCCGCCGGCCGCGCGACGAGGCCCATGATCGCCAGCGAACTCACGCTCTTACCGCAACCCGACTCGCCCACGATTCCGAGTGAATCCCCCGGATTCAGCTCATACGAGATCCCATTCACGGCGTGGACCACGCCCTCATCGGTCTCGAACTCGACCGCCAGGTCGTCAACGCGCAGGAGCGCGCCGTTCTCTGTCATTGAACCCTCGCGTCAGTTCGCTGCCCGTATCTCGGCAGCCAGTACGTTCGGTAACGCGCGTCGCAATCCGGCGAACAGAACTGGTGGCCGTCGCCAGCCCGCCAGATGTCGCTGGGAATGACTTGCCCGCAGAATTCGCAGTTGGTCACGTCGGTCTGCCACCAGTCGCCGGTCAAACGCTCCCACCGACCGCCCTGCGGCGGCTGAGCGTCGGCGGAGGGACGTAACGGATCTCGGGCAATGCGCTCCAGCCCAGAGTCGTGCGCCAGGGCTCCACGCAGGGCTTCGGTGCCGGCACCGTCGATCAGCAATTGCCCGTCAATCTCGTCAAGCACCACCCGGTACACGTCGCGCGCGGCTAACACCGAGACAAAGCCCTCGCGGACGTCTCGCAGCACGTGCTCGGGATCTCGCTGCTCCGGCGCACCGTAGCCGCCGCCGCCCGGACTTCCAATCAACACTTCGTCGCCCTCCCGAAGCTCAATATTCGCGATGCGCGAGTTGCTGTTCGTACCGAACGCTTCGCCAAAGGTCTGAAACGTTGGCGTTCCCGCTGGTCTGACAAGCAACCGCGACGGATCACCCGTGTGGCCGCCATACAGCCCCCAGGGGCGCGACACCATGCGGTCGAAGAGCGCTGAGACTGTAATCGAGGGTGCCCGGACCTCCAGGATCCGGTCCGACCCCAGCCCCCCGCGTTGCGTGCCCGCTCCGCCGGAGTCGGTGCGCAGCCGATAGGCGCGCGCCATGAACGGATAGCGTGTCTCAAATATCTCCACCGGTGTGGCGGGGCAATTGCCATTGGGGACGACCTGGTGGCTATTGCCGTCGGCCGCGGCCCGACCACCCCAGCCTACCCCGTCGAAGTGGTAGTGCACGTAGTAGTGACCGGAATCGGGGTGTGTGCCGCCGAACAGGAAGTTGCACGAGGTACCACCGGTTGCGGCCGACACCCGGTCTGGCACCGCCTGCGCCAGCGCTCCCATGACTATGCCCCAGATTCGCGGGTGGGTCTCCGTGTTGCCGCCCACCGAGGCTCCCGGATGGATCACATTGACGATTGATCCGGGCCGTGCGATGACGGTAATCGGTCGATACGCCCCGTCGTTGTGCGGCACGTCGTTGTCGGCGAAGTGGAAGATCGCGTTGTACACGCCGGACGCCGTCACGCCATACGTGCAATTCAGCACGTGCGCCGCCTGCGGATCGCTTTCCGTGAAGTCCGCCACGATTTCGCCGTCGTTCACGATCAGCCGCAGCCGAATCCAGTCCCGCGCCGGCGGATCGCGCGCATCCTCCATGTGGTCGGCAAACTCGTACTCGCCGTCGGGAATCGAACGAATTTCGTTCCGCATCCAGCGCTCGGCATGGTCCATGAGCGCGCTGCTTACCTGGCGAACCGTCTCCAGGCCGAACGCGTCCAGCAACTCGTGGCAGCGCCGCTCCGCTACCGTCAACGACGCGATCATCGCGTGCAGGTCGCCCCACGAGTACCGGGGCGCACGATGATTTGACATGATCACGCGCCACACGTCGTGGTTGTACTCGCCTTCGCGGATCAGCCAGACCGGTGGCAGCCGCAGGCCTTCTTGGTAGACCTCCGTCGCCGTGGCGGCAAACCCGCCAACGGCCATGCCCCCGATCTCGACCAGATGCGCAATGTTGGCCACGTAGCCGAACAGCTCGCCGTCGTAGTACACCGGCTTAATGACCACGTGCTCGGGCATGTGTACGCCCCCGCGGTACGGGTCGTTGTGCACGATCACGTCACCCGGCTTCATCGCGTCTTCGCCCAGTTCCGCGATCAACCACTTGACCACAAAGCGGATCGCGCCCACTTGTGCCGGACAGAACTCTGTCTGCGCCAGCATCCGACCTTCGCGATCGAAGAGAACGCACGAAAAGTCCCGGCTCTCGCTGAATATCGGCGAGTACGCCGTGCGCATCATCGTCGTGCCCATCTCACGGCATACGCCCACCAGCCGGTTGTACAGCACGGTCTGCGTCACCAGGTCGCGCGCCGGGTCCGTGCCCACGGCTACCTGTGAAACACTCACGCCCACACCAGGCTGGCCAGCCCGCGAGGTCCGACGGTCAGCGTCTGTCCCGGGTGCACCAGCGTTGTCGAGTCCAGTTCTTCGATCACGGCCGGACCCTGGATCACGTCGGCGGGCGAGAGATCGCCCCGCTCGTAGATTGGACAGGCAGCCGGCTCGCGCGAATCGAAGTAGACCCGGCGTTGCGCGCGCGCCGCGGTCGGCGGCCGTTCGGGCAGCGTCGATAGCTGCGGCTTCGAAGCCTCCCCTACTGCGCTCACATTCAACTGCACGACTTCGATGACCTCATTCGAGATGCGATAGCCGTATTCCGCCTCGTAGTGTTGCTCGAATCCGTCAATCAGCCGCTGCCATGTGCCCTGCGTGAGGGCACCGTCTGGGATCGGGATCTCCTCTTCGTAATTTTGCCCCAGGTACCGCATGTTGGCCGACCGCCGAATCGCCGCCTCGCCGCCAAACCCCTCCCGGCCAAGGTCAGCCACCGCCTCCTGGACCAGCGCGTTCAGCCGCGAGTCGAGTTCCGCCAGGTCGGGCGCATCCGATCGCACCAGGTGCGTCCAAGTCTTGTCGACGCGAATGTCCGCCAGCAGCGTCCCGAACGCTGAACACAACCCCGGGTGTGGTGGGATCAGCGTCGCCCTCGTCCCAATCACCCGGGCAATGGCCGCCGCATGCAACGGCCCTGCGCCGCCAAACGCCACCAGGCTGAATACCCGCGGGTCCAGCCCGCGCTGCACCGTCAACAGCCGCATCGCCTCGGCAATGTTCTCTACCGCGATCTCCACCACCGCGAGCGCGGCATCGACCGGCGGGATCCCGACTTCCCGGGCCGTGCGCTCAATCGCCTTGAATGCGAGGTCCGCGTCCAGCGGCAGATCGCCGCCCAGGAAGTTGTACGGATTAAGCCGGCCCAGCACGACGTTGGCGTCCGTGACCGTGGCCTCCTGGCCGCCCTGCGCATAACAAGCCGGCCCCGGTACCGCGCCCGCGCTCTGCGGCCCGACTTGCAAGAGACCGCCTTTGTTCACCCGCGCAATGGAGCCGCCGCCGGCACCCATCGTCGTCATCTCGATAAACGGCGCTGCCACTGGTAGACCGAACTCGATTTCCCAGGCCGTGGTGTACCTAATCCGATTGTCAGCAACCACCCCGACGTCGGTGCTCGTCCCGCCCATGTCGAACGTGATCACATTTGACGCGCCGGCCTCCGCACCGAACGCCTGGCCGGCAATGATTCCCCCAGACAGGCCTGAAAGGACCGTCTGCACCGGACGCTCGCCCGCTGTCTCGGCCAGCATCTGCCCGCCGTTTGACTTCATGACCGACCACGACCGCGTAAACCCGCGCTCGCGCAGCCCGTAATCCAGCGCACCGATGAAACGGCTCAACAGCGGCTTCACGGCCGCGTCCGCGATCGTGGTGCTGGCGCGTTCGTACTCCCGCCAGATGGGTGCCACCTCGTGCGACGCCGAGATTGGAATCTTCGGGAACGCTTCCGTCAGGGCTTCCCGAACGTTTGCCTCGTGGTCCGGCCGGACGAAGGAAAAAAGAAAGTTCAGGGCAATCGCCACGTCCGCCGGCTCAACTTCCGCGTCGGCTAGCCGCTCACGAATTGCGCCAACCAGGTTCTCGATACCGTCGCTGGTCAGGGGCGTAACCGTCTCACCCCGATAGTTGATTCGCTCCTGAGTCCCCAGGCAGTCCCGCCGCGCCACTAGTGGCAGCGGACGCTCCCAATCCAGATCGTAGTGGAATTTGCGATCAACCCGCTGCAGGAACGGCACGTCCTCAAACCCCTCGGTTGTTATGTAAATCACGCGCGCCCCACGCCGTTGCAGCAGCGCGTTCACCGCAACCGTGGTGCCCAGCACGAGGTACGTGGCGTTGGCTGGATCGATGCCAGCCTGCTCAAGGGCGGCCAGGATCGCCCGGCTCGGCAGATCGGGGGTTGACGGCAGCTTGACGACATCGACCTGCCCGCTGGCCTCGTCCATAACGACCAAGTCGGTGAACGTGCCGCCAGTATCAATCCCGATCCGTACACCCAAAACGGCGCCGTCCCGTCCCAAATGTGCTCGGCGCCTGGTGTAATTGCGCGTCAGACCGCCGAGTCTCGACAACAATGCGCCGCGCCCCCGTCTCCGGTCTGGCCGTGCGGACGGCGCGGCGGAGCAACCTATCGACTGAGCCGCCGAAGCGTCAACCGCTCCGGCGTTCGGATCGCCCGTGCAGGGCGCGTAGCATACGCAGCGACTCCGACCCCATCGGTGCAGACACGATCCAGCACGCCGCCAGCCCGGGACTTCGCGCCGCCGTCATAGGCCCAGGAACCATCGGGCGAATCCACGTCGACGCCCTCCGGCGCAATGGTGTGGAGGTTGTCAGCGTCGTCGCTTCAACAATCGAGCGTGCCAAGGCCGCGGCTGACAGCCTGTGCGTACCCCATGCAGACGCAAGCCTGGCCGCCGCTCTCGACCGAAGCCTTGACGCCGTCCACATCTGCGTACCCAACGCGCTGCACCGCGAACTCGTGCTCCAGGCTCTGCAGCACAACGTCCACGTCGTCTGCGAGAAGCCCCTGGGCGTCGATGTGGTCGAAGCCGCCGACCTCTCAACCGCAGCCCGAGAAGCCGGCGGTGTACACGCCGTCTGCTTCAACAACCGCTTCTACCCGTTGGTTCAGGAAATCGCTGCCCGACGTCGCGAAGGCCTGCTCGGCCGCACGTTCCTCGTCCGCGCCTCCATCGCCGACGACACCCTCTGGCACCGCCAGGACTGGGACTGGAGGCTCGATCCGTCCATCGGAGGTCCCACCGTCGTCACGTCCACCACCGGCAGCCACCTCGTGGACCTCGTTATGTTTCTTCTCGGCGACCGTCCGACGGCCGTCTGTGCGACCTTCGGCACCGCCCACGTCGACCGCCAGCCGCCGGCTTCGAAAGGCTCAGAGCCACGAGTCCCTCCGGGCTCCTACCGGGACGACCTCGCCGGACTCCTGGTCCGGTTCTCGAACGGGACTCAGGCTGTCCTTTCCCTCTCACACGTCGCGGCTGGCCACCCGTATCGCGTCCATGTGGAGATCGACGCGGAACTAGCCGGCGTCAGTTGGGACTCAGAGCGACCCAACGAACTCTGGATCGGCCACCGCGACGAGCCAAACGAGATGCTGGTCGCCGACCCCCGCCACATGCGCCCGGACGCGCAACGCTTCGTGGAGAAGGCCGGCGCGTATCGCGAGGGCTTTGACGAAACATTCCGCCTGCTCTTCCGCGACGTCTACGCACACATCGCCTCCGGCAGCGATGCACCCTTCCCCTACCCCACGTTCACCGACGGCTACCGCCAGCTCGTTGTGCACGAAGCTATCCAAACCAGCGTCGCCGAACGCCGCTGGGTCGACCTCGACTGGTCCGCCTTCGACAGCCTCGTCTAGCTGTCCGCAGCGCTCGCGTCGTTCCGCACCACGCAGCCACGGCTCATAACGAACTCCACCTGCTGAAGCACCGACAGATCGCGCCGTGGATCCCGAGGCACGGCGATCAAGTCAGCGCACTTGCCCACCTCGAGAGTCCCGGTCTCACCGACCACGCCAAGCATTCGCGCGGCCTCCCGCGTACCGGCCGCCAGCGCAGCGTCCGGCAATAGCACCCGGCCCATCAACTCCATCTCGAGCGCGTTGCCCGGGCCGTGCAACGTATCCGCGTCCCCGACCGAGTCCGTGCCGGCGGCATAGCGAATACCTGCCGCCACACCCAGCCGTAGCGTCTTCACCTGCTCCCATGCCGTCACCTGCGCCTCGGCCGCCGCACGTACGGCCCGAGTCCGCAGCGTTGGGACGATCCAGGCATCGCTGGCCGCCACCAGGTCACACACGTCGTCGCTCAGCCCGTACCCGTGCTCGATCGTGTCCACGCCCCCGACCACGCACCGGCGCACGGCCTCCGAGCCAATGGCATGCGCTGCAACCGGCAGTCCCAGCCCATGCGCCGCCTCGCAGACGGCTCGAATCTCGCCAACCGTTAGGGTTGGAATGTCGCCAAAGCCCTGCGCCCCCGGTCCCGTCGACGCGCCGATCTTCACGACATCCACACCTTCGTCATGCAGGCGCCGCACCGCGTCGCGCGCTGACGCGACTCCCCGCACGACCCGTGCCTCCCACCACGACGGCTGCGGAATCAGCCACGGCCCGCGCGCTCCGGTCAGACCTACATGTGCTGCGAGGATTCGAGGAGCTGTCGGTGGATTGGTGGAGCTGGAGTCGCGGATCCACGGCGAAATCGGTGACCCGAGGTCCCGAACCGTCGTAAACCCCGCGTGCAACAGCGCCCGCGCCTGCTCCCTTGCGTTCGCGAGACGGGTTTCAAAGTCGGCGGGCACGACCTCGCCCGGAGTCAGCCCCCACAGATGCATATGCGCATCGATCAGTCCCGGCAAAACCCACCATCCGCGCAGGTCGACCACGTGTGAGTCGCGGTCCATTGACGACGCGCCCGCGCTCTCGATCGATTCGATCCGCCCGCCCGCAATCTGAATCGCGACATCCGCCTGCGGTGACACGCCGGTGCCGTCCAGCAGATGTCCCGCCAGCACCGTCGTACGTGCCATGCCGTCAGCCATCGTCCTAAGCGCCTTCCGACTCAGCCCGATTCGCGCGATCTACGAACTGCTTGCCGCGCGTCGTATTGATACGCTTTCGCGGCTGGCGACCCACCGCCTTGCCCGCCGGCAAGCGCGCACAGAAACGAGCGGCACCGTGGCGCGGATCGATTGTCTTTCCATGATCCTGGACGACGATATCGCCGAGCGTGACAACTTCGGCTGGCGCGTCGAGCCCGCCTCGCCCGATCCGGCAAACCCCCTCATCGAGCCAGAAATGCCCTGGGACCAGGGCGCCGTCTTTGCCCACGGCACGTTTCTGAAGGACCCCATAGATGGGCTCTGGAAAGGCTGGCACGTCTGTACCCCGTCGGAGGGTCGCAATTTCGAAGCCTATCGTCGCCTCTGCTATTCGGTGTCCGAAGACGGCGTCAACTGGACGCGCCCTGAACTCGATCTCAACTCCTATGAAGGGCAGCCACAGACCACAAACAACTTCCACTTCGATTACGGCGGCACC
>VXPS01000118.1 GCA_009839425.1 Chloroflexota bacterium | reverse complement strand
GGATTGCGGTACCACAGCGCCAGGGGTTTGACCAGGCCGCGTTTCTGCAGGCGGGACTGGCGATGCAGGGCGGTCCCTCGATCGAGGGGCGAGAGGAAGGGCTGGGGTTTTTTCTGGATGTCGACCCGCGGCCAGGACCAGGCGGCGATTACGCAAGCTGGCCGCCCGCCTACGTATTCATGCAAGCGGCGCTGGGCGATCTGGGCGGCGCGAGCGGGACGTTTGAGGCCCTGCGCAGTGCGGAGGCGCTGGAGGTCGCGCAGTTCTTCCACGACATGGCGCACGTTTACGGGTTCGCGCCGAAACCCGAGCGGTCGGGCGACCGCGTGTGGATTTCCTATTACGAGGGAAGCATCGGCATGTTCGGTGGGTTGATCGAAGGACCGGGCTATGGCTGGCTGCGCACTGACCACTCACCAAACCAGGTGTTGCTGCCGTTCCCGTCGTTCGGTGGCGGGGGTAATCCAGCGGATGTCTGGACGATGATCGGTATCTCGTCCAAGACCGCGGAACCCAAGGTGGCGTACGACGCCATGCGCGCCCTGGAGCGCTCCCTGCGCGATGTGGCGTTCGTGCCGGCGGTCAAGTCCACGCCTGAACAACTGCGCGCGATTGCGCCGGCGCTGCTGGACGAAGAACTCCAGATGCTGGTGGATCTGATGGCTAGCGCCTCGTACGTGCGACTCTCACGACAGGAGCGCGGCGTGTTGACCAATGCCATCGACGCGGGAATCGTGCTTGAGGGTATATCGGCGCAGGAGGCGCTGCTGGACGCGGCGACTAATCTGCAGATTTTGGCGGATCGCTAACGCACATCCGGGTTCTGAGCCACCCCTCGCAGTCCGAGGCAGGGGCGGCTCGCGGACTGCTACTGCTGAGGCCTTTGCTTAGCCGATGGGTGGGTGCGCGGAAGACCCCTCACCGAATTCGGCCGAAGACGGCCGATTCTGCCTCTCCCCTTGGAGAGGGTGAAGAACGGCGTCCCCAATAGTCGACTGAGTCCGTACTGATTGCTGGTGGAGAAACCGCGAAAGGAAGACCCTGCACCGGTTTCGGCAGGGGACGGAGGAACCCCGGATCGAGTCCTCCGGATCGCGTCCGGGCCAGACTGGGACAGGCTCTGACACTTTCCCAGGCGGGGGACTTAGGCGGGCGCCAAATCGGGGGCTCGAAACGCGCGGACTTGACAGAAGCGTTGCTAGTGTGTAGTGTTTAGGAAACATGACGCAGTTCGGCACATTCGTACACACGGCGCGGCGAAGCCTGCAAGAGGCTGATCGAAGGTATTCGCTGCGGCAGGTGGCGAAGCGGATTGGGGTAGAGCCGGGCTACCTGAGCAAGATCGAGCGCGGGCAGGTGGCGCCGCCATCCGAAGCCGCGACGGTTCGGCTTGCGAGGGAACTGGACGAGGACCCCGACGTGCTGCTGGCGCTGGGCGGCAAGGTCTCCAGCGACCTGCAGGAGGTCATTCGCAAGCGGCCGCAGCTGTTTGCGCAGCTGATCCGGGAACTGCGTGATGCGCCGGACCATGCCGTCCTTCGAATTGTGCGTGAGGTGCGTGACGGGGACTGGTGAGACACGACAGCAAAAGGATTCAACGAGTTCTGCGAATCGGAGATTTCCGACGCGACACATGTGAACGGCTACATGCCGAGGAGAGCAGTGGGGAATGATTACGCTCGAACACGACCGCCTGGTATTCAGGTTTCCGGAGGTTCACAAGGACGCGCGGTGCGCGATCGGGTTTCAGCGGACATTGCGGATACCGGACGACGGGCTGGAATACCCGCTGCCGCCGGGGATGGGGAGTTTCCCACTGCGGCACCTGGACGACTACGCCCCGCGCGTCCCTGAGGACTGGCTGCGACGCGGCGGGGTGCTGATGCCGATGCACCAGGCCGAGGCAATGTGGATCAACTTTGACTGCCGCGGATACCCGTTCGCGGTGAAGATCGCGACGGGCAAGACCTGCGCGCTGACGGGCGATGGCTGGCTGAATCACTTGAACACGGACCCGCAGGACTACGCGGTGCTGCCGGAGCAGCCGTGGCTGGACGGGTATTGCGTGGCCAAGGGAATCGTGCGCCAGTTCGTGGCGATGCCGCTGGGCCAGGGCTACACCGTGGAGGAGCAGCTGACGGGGGAGGCCGAGCATGGGGGCCTGCAGATGACTGTGTATCCGATGAAGGCGGAGCGGTACGAGGCAATGATTTCCGAAGTCTCGGCGGGCGCCCCGTTGCCGGAGGCCGCGGCATATTCGGTGGCGAAGAGCGCGCCGATGGGCCTGGCGCCGGGCGGTCGGATGCGGCAGGAGATCTATGAGGATGAGTACGGGCTGGACGCCTGGGATCAGCGGCACGCGAGCCGATGTTTCGTGACGATTGCCAACTCGGTGCAGTGGATGGCGCTGACCGGGGAACGGCCGCCGACGGAGCCGCCGACGGCGAGCGCCTATACCTCCGCAGGTCTGCCCTGGTTCGACTATTTCGGCGGGGATCTCACGGCGCTTGCTGAGACCGAGAAGCTGCGGGGGATTGCCAGCGTGGCGGAGATGGGCGAGGCGAACGGGGAATCGCCGCTGCCGGAGAACGAGTCTGTTGATGTCGATCGAGTCGTTCCACTGCGTCGGAAGGGGTCGAATCAGGTGCGGGAGATGGCCGACGAGGTGCCCGCAGGGTCGTAGCTGGCGCAACGCCTGAGCGTCGTCGATGGATCAGGTTTTTTGCAGGCCGATTTGGGACTCGATTTGCAGGTACCCCAATGGTTGGAGAGACCGTTCGGCACTGGTATTCTCGCTTCCGTATTGGCTGTGCATCAGGCGCTGATGCTTCGATGCGCTATTTGCGCGCTTCCAGGCTCCGGCTTGTGCCAGACGCGAAGCGCCAATTGGGGGGGGCAATGCTTCCACGTTCAATGACGCGACGACGGCTCTTGCGCGCCGGCGGCGGGGTCGCACTTGGCGCGGCTGGCGCGGCAATCCTGGCCGCGTGTGGCGAGACCCAGGTCGTCGAGGTCGAGCGAATCGTCGAGAAGGAAGTTCCAGTCGAGAAGATCGTTGAGAAGGAAGTCGCGGTCGAGAAGGTCGTCACCAAAGAGGTGGTGAAGGAAGTCGCGGTCAAGGAAGTGGTGACCAAGGAAGTCGAGCGCATCGTGACGGTGACGATCGAGAAGCCGATCGGCAAGCCGCGCGTGCGTTTGCGAGGCACGGGGCCGCTTGGAACCGCGGAAACCGGCATCTTCGACAAGCTGCTGTCCGAGACGCAGATCGAGCTGGACCACGTTGAGCAGCCGTACGCGGCTACTTACCAGAGTCTGCTGATCAACCTGAGCCAGGGCGGATCGGCCTACGACATTGCGTCGATGGACGACCCGTGGATGCCGCAGTTCACGGAATTCCTGGCCGACATCACGCCGCTGTACCAGGGCTTCGGCTGGGTATGGCCGGACCCAGACATGATCCCGGCGATCGTGAACCTGGGCGACTGGCCGCCTGGCAAGTACGGCCCGCGCGCGGTTCCCAACATCGGCAACATCCAGAGCTTTGCGTACCGGGCCGACGTCATGGAGGACCTCGGCGTTGAGCCGCCGAAGACCTGGGACGACGTGGCCGAGTACTCGACCAAGATCACGGGCGACATGGCGCCCGACCTCTACGGATACACCATCCGCGGACAGCCGGGGAACCCGGCGATGACCAGCTTCCTGCCGATCATGCGCGGCTTCGGGCGCGACGTGATCGACGGCGACCTGAACCCGCAGGTGAACACGGAAGAGGGCCTGGCCGCGCTGGACATGGTGGTGACGCTGAAGAACCTGGCGCCCCCGGGCGTTGAGAACATCGGCCACCACGAGCTGGGCAAGCTGATGTACACGGGCCTGGCAGCCATGTCTGGCGACGTATGGCCCGACCAGTTGCTGAAGATGTACACGCCGGACTTGTCGTCTGTGGTCGGCAAGATCGAAGTGCTGCCGGAGCCGGCCCAGCCGGGCGCAGACCACGCCAACATGACCGGCGTGTGGCTGTTCGGCGTTCCGCAGGGCAGCGAGAATCATGAAGCGGCGGCGGAGGCGATCCACTGGCTCACCCAGGCGGAGAACCAGAAGGAGAACATGTACGCCAACAACTGGCCGCCGGTTCGGTTCAGCCTGATGGACGACCCCGGACTGCTGGCGGACTTCCCGTTCCTGGCGGGCATCAAGAACGCCGCTTCGGTGGCCGTGCCGCGCCCGCGGACGGAGCACTACTCCATCGTCGAGGAGATCGTTGGCCGGCACGTATCGGCCGTGATCGCCGAGCAGGAGTCGGTGGGCGACGCCGCACGGCTGGCGGACGAAGAGGTTCGAGTGGCGCTGGAAGAAAAGGGCGCGTACTCATAGGGACCCTGAACACCACGATCACAGGGATCGCGTCGGCCTAGCGCTACCCGGCTCCACGTGATCGCGGCATTGGTTTCGCGACCAGGCACGGGCCTGGCGGAGCTCACGCACGTGAGTTCCGCCAGGCTCTGTGCGACTTATGCGTCCACGCAGCCTGCATTCGGCCGAGGCAGCCGTGCTTAACGTTCTGCGCCGGCGGCGCGGCGGCGACGTGCAGGCCATTGCCAACACTCCCTGGTGGGAGACGCACCTCCGGTTCTTCTTCATAGCGCCGTCAATGGTCTTGCTGGCCGTGCTGGCGGTCTTTCCGGCCATCATGAGCTGGCGCATGGCCTTCTCGCGCGTGACGTTCAAGCTCGGCGAGCTGGAGATTGAGCCGATCGGCTTCGCCAATTTCACGAAGGCGTTCAGCGACAACCTGATCATCGGGTCGACCGTGCGAACGGCGGTCTGGGTGCTGGTAGTGGTATCCGCGGAGATCGTGGTTGGCCTGTTTATCGCGTTCCTGATGAGCAAGCTGCACTCGAGGGCGCGGATGTTCTTCACGGCGGCGCTGATCATTCCGCTGGTGCTGCCGCCAGTGAGCGTGGGGGCGGGCTGGCTGGTGATGATGGACGTGAACTTTGGCGTGCTGAATTACCTGCTGAGCCTGGTGGGAATCGAGCCGCTGCTGTGGCTGGCGGACGACCGGACGGCCCTGGCGTCGATCATGCTGATCGACATCTGGCAGGCGAGCATGTTCGTGTTCATCCTGATGTACGCCGGGATTCTGTCGCTGCCCCAGGATCCGTATGAAGCCGCCGCGATTGACGGCGCCTCGCCGTGGCAGATCTTCCGTGACGTCACGATTCCGCTGCTGCGGCCCACATTCGTGGTGGTGCTACTGCTGCGGACGCTAGATGCGGCCCGAATCGCGGACCGGATGCTGGCCATGACGCGCGGCGGTCCCGGATCGTCGACTGAGACCGTGACGCTGTCGATCTACAAATATGCCTTCATCCACTTTAATTTCGGTTATGCATCCGCCTTGTCGGTCATGTTTCAAGTCGTTCTGATCATCCTGGCGACGTTCTACATCCGCCGGATCCTGCGGGCATAGGTATGAGGTAGCCATGGTTGGAGAACGCAGCGCCCCACTGGTCTTGAGCCGCCACGTGCTGATGCTCGGGGTGGTGCTGATCGTGCTGGCGCCGGTGTACTGGATGCTGATGATCGGTCTGAAGACCGAGTCGGAGTTCTCGCAGATTCCGCCGACGATCTGGCCGCAGGAGTTCACGCTGGAGTGGTTTGAGGCGGTCTTGGGCAAGCGTGGGTTCGGCGAACAGATCATGAACAGCGTCATCATCGCGGCGATCGCCACCTCGATCGCGATTACGGTAGGCAGCCTGGCGGCGTACGGACTTTCCCGATTTCAGCTGCCGTGGGGCCTGAACTATCACATCCTCTTCTTCATCCTGACGGTTCGCATGTTTCCGCAGACCGTGACCGTTGTGCCGCTGTTCATTTTCTTTACCCAGATCGGCCTGATCGACACCCACATCGGCATGGGGCTGGTGCACTCGATGCTGGAGTTACCGCTGGCGGTGTGGATGATGCTGGGGTTCTTCCGGGACATTCCACGCGATCTGGAGGAAGCTGCGATGGTGGACGGCGACCACTGGCTGGGAGCGTTCCGCAAGGTGATCATTCCGCTGGTCCGGCCCGGACTGGCGGCAACCTCGATCCTGATCCTGATTGCGTCCTGGAACGAGTTTCTTTTCTCGCTGATCCTCACTCGAACCGAGGCGCAGACTCTGCCGATCGCGGTCGCGAATCAGGTCACCCAGTTCGACATCCTCTACGGCCGCATGATGGCGGCCTCGGCCATTTCGATCATCCCGGTCCTAATCTTTACGCTGCTGGTCCAGCGCAACCTGATCCGGGGCCTGACCCTCGGTGGAGTTTCCGGAGCATGAGCGACTCAACAACTCGAATGCGTTCGGTGCCTGTCACGTTCGAGAAGGTGTCCAAGCACTTCGGCAGCGTGATCGCGGTGGACAAAGTGGATTTGCACGTGCAGGAAGGCGAGTTCATGGTCCTGCTGGGACCGTCGGGCTGCGGCAAGACCACCTCACTGCGAATGATCGCGGGACTCGAAATGGCGACGGAGGGGACGATCAAGATCGGCGATACGGTCGTCAACAAGGTGCCGCCGCGAGCGCGGAACGTGGCGATGGTGTTCCAGAGCTATGCGCTGTACCCGCACATGAAGGTGTCCGACAACATCGGCTACCCGCTGAAGATTCGGAAGACATCCAAGGCGCGCATCGGCGAGCGCGTGAAGGAAGTGGCGGAGCTGTTGCGGATTCCGGAACTCATGGATCGGAAGCCGCGCGAACTGAGCGGCGGCCAGCGGCAGCGCGTGGCGCTGGCGCGGGCCATTATTCGCGAGCCGAACGTGTTCCTGTTCGACGAACCGCTCTCCAACCTGGATGCCGAACTGCGCCAGGAAATGCGGGGCGAGTTGAAGCACCTGCAACAGCAACTTGGCACAACCGCTATTTACGTCACGCACGATCAGGCTGAAGCGCTGGCCATGGCCGACCGCATCACGGTCATGCGTGACGCCGAGGTGCTGCAAGTCGGATCGCCGATGGACATCTATGACCGGCCGGCCAATGCATTTGTCGGGCACTTCGTGGGCAGCCCCGGGATGAGCCTGGTCTCGGGAACGTTGACGAGCACGAACGGGTGGGTTCGCGTGAACGGGAACGGCTTCTCGTGGGATGTCGCCGGTGACGCCGCCACGGCCGTGTTGCGCCGGCCACGGGTCGACAGGCCCGCAATCGCGGGCGCGCGCCCAGAGGCCATGGAGCTCTCGTTCACCGAGGAAACGGGCTACGCGAAGGCCGAAATCTTTGCGGTTGAGCCGATGGGCAGCGAAGTCCTGGTTGACGTGCTGCTGGATGAGGACACGCGAATCAAGGCGCGGGCAGAGGTGACGTTTGCCGGTCAGCCCGGCGAGGACATCTGGATACGTCCGAAGCCCGACCGAATTCGGCTGTTCGACGGCGAAAGCCAGGAGGCCATCGAATAGCAAGGTCGGCGCGTCAGCGGCGTTCGCTCAGGGGACATTTGCGATGACGAAGCTGCGCACGGGCCTGGTTGGCTGCGGGAGCATGGGCGGCGGCGTTCATGCGCCGGGGCTGGCCAGTCATTCGCGGATCGAACTGTGCGCGATTGCGGACGTGACGCCACCAAACCTGGAGCGGGTCGGCGAGGAACAGGGGATTCCAGCCGAGCGTCGATTTGCAGACGCGGAGGAGCTGGCGGCGCTGCCGGATCTCGACCTGGTCGTGGTGGCAACGCCGCCGTGGCTGCGCAAAGCGCCGGTCCTGGCAGCCCTGGGCGCGGGCAAGCACGTGCTGGCGGAGAAGCCGCTGGCGTCGGTCCCACAGGACGCCTGGCAGATGGTTCGGGCGGCCGAGCGCGCCGACCGGGTGCTGGCGATGATGCACAACTACCTGTTTTTTCCCGAGTTCGAGGCGGCGAAGGCGGCCATTGACGCCGGGACGATTGGCGAAGTTCAGACGATCAGCGCCAACTTGCTTTGCGTTCCGGACAACCCGGGCGCCGCAACGTTTCAGCCGGGTTGGCGGCGCGACCTGGGGCGCGCGGGCGGCGGGATCCTGATGGACATGCTGCACCCGCTGTACGTGATGAGCTGGTTGGCGAGCACGCCCGTGAGCGAAGTCTCGGCGATGATCCGCCGAACCGGTGACGGGCCGCTGCCGGTGGACGACCTGGCGATGTGCCATCTGCGACTAGGCGAGGTGTATGCCAGCCTGAACCTGGGTTGGGGGCTGGGGCCCGGCGGGATTGGCGTGGGAGGCAGCGAGGGGCGTCTGTGGCTCCGATACATCAACAATGGGACCACGCCCTTCGACCGGTTCCACTCGGCGTTTACTTCCGACGGAATGACGACGCAACCGCTGGAGGTCGAGGGCGTCATCGCCGACGCCGATTCCGCGCATGCCAGCGAGGACGAGCGGCTGGCCTGGGCGTTTGATGGGTACAACATGCAGAACTCGTACCTGAACCTGGTCAGCGACATCGTCGAGGCCGTGGATTCGGGGCGTCAGCCACGGAGTAACGGCGTTGATGGCGCTCGGGCCGTCGATTTGGTGCTGGCGTGCTATGCCTCCGGAGCGCGTCGATGTCCGGTTGCCCTGCCACTTGATCCGGACGATCCGGTTTACCGCGAGGGCGTTACGGCCCTCGCCGCGGAGGCTGAAGCCGACTAGGCGCGCGGCGCGATGACGTCCTGCTGGTCCTGGAGAAGCAGCGGGCGCAAGAAGTCGACGCTCTTTTCCAATCCTTCAAGCCGGCCCATCCAGCGGTCCTCGTGCTCCATGCTCACCACGCCGTCGAAGCCGGTCTTGCGGAGGGCGCTGAAGAACTGGCGCCACCAGAGTTCATCGTGGCCGTAGCCGACGGTGCGGAAGGCCCAGGAGCGCTGGAACGACTGGTCCCAGGGACGAATCTCGAGCAGGCCGTTGAGGGCAGCCTCGTTGGGGTCGATGCCGGTGTCCTTGGCGTGCACGTGCCAAATGCAGCCGGCCAGGCCCTGGACCACGACGGTGGGTTCCATGCCCTGGGGCCAGAGGTGGCTGGGGTCGAGGTTGGCACCGAGCAGGTCGCCGGCGATGTCGCGTAGCTGCAGGAGGGAGCGCGGGTTGTAGGCGACCATGCCGTGGTGCATTTCGATGGCAATCTTCATGCCGTGGTCAGCGGCGAAGCGGCCGGCTTCACTCCAGAAAGGGGTGACTTCCTCAGCCCACTGACGGAGGCCGCATTCCACGTATTCGGCGGGCCAGGTGGCCGTGACCCAGTTGGGATACGTCCCGCCGTCGGGCGCGCCGGGGCAGCCGCTCTGGGTGATGACAATGTCCAGCCCAAGCTCTCGGGCAACTCGGACGGTGTCGTAGTAGACCTGCTGGCAGCGCTGGCGGCGCTCGGGGTGCGGGTCGAGCAGGTTGCCGGAGCAGTTGAGCGCCGAGAGCGTCAGTCCACGCTCGGTGATCGCGCCCAGGAACTCGTCGCGGGCCGCCTGGCTCTGGACCAGTTGGTCGAGCTCACAGTGTGGAGCCGACGAGAAGTTGCCGGTGCCGATTTCGACGGCGTCAAGTCCGAGTCCAGCGGCGTAGTCGAGCGCCTCGGTGAACGACTTGTCGCTGAGGATGTCCATGTACAGGCCAAGTTTCATGGCTTATCTCCTCCGCTCGACCGGGTGTCGTGACGGTGACGGTCTGACGTCGGCTTGCAGCGAGCGCATCAGCGGGCTAGATGAGCGGGCGCTCGTTCTTGACAGCTTCGGCGTAGCGCTCGCGCGAGGCCTGCACGCCCGCGAGCGTGGATACCTCGGAAACGGGAACGTCCCACCAGGATTCGTAGGTGGGGACGCCGTCGTCGGCGCTGACATCCACGGCGATGAGGGTTGAGCTATCGGCGTCGCGCGCATCTTCCAGGGCCTCCTGCAGGTCGTCCGCGGTGTCGGCGCGGATGACGTTCATGCCGAGGCCCTCGGCGTTGGCGGCCAGATCGAGAGGAATCGTGTCGCCGTCAAGCTGGCCGGAGGCTCCGTTGCGGTAGCGGTACTGGGTGCCCCAGCCATCGGCGCCGACGTCGGTGGAAAGCGCGCGGATGCTGCCCCAACCGTGGTTGTCGAGCAGGACGACATTGATCTTGATGCCCTCCTGCAGGGCAGTGACGAGTTCCTGGGCCATCATGAGGTAGGAACCGTCGCCGACCATGACGTAGACCTCGCGTTCGGGCGCGGCCATCTTGGCGCCGATACCGCCGGCAATCTCATAGCCCATGCAGGAGTAGCCGTACTCCAGGTGGAAGCCGCCCGGCTGGGCGGTGCGCCAGAGCTTGTGCAGGTCACCGGGCAGGCTGCCGGCGGCGCAGACCACGACGTCTTCAGGCCGGGCGAAGTCGTTGACGACGCCGATGACGTGGCCTTGCCGCAGTGGAATGGCATCGGTGGCGGCTCGCTGGCTGTCGGTCTCGGCGACCCATGCGTCGCGCCAGGCGTTCACTTGCTGGCCGAATGACGATGGGACGCGGTAGCCGGCAACGGCGTCGGCCAGTTCCTCAAGCACCACTCGCGCGTCGCCTTGCAGGGGCAGGGCGGCGTGCTTGTAGGCGTCCAATTCGGCCACGTTGATGTTGATGAAGCGGACATCCGGGTTCTGGAACTGGGTCTTGGAGGCGGTGGTGAAGTCGGTGTATCGGGTGCCGATGCCGATGATCAGGTCGGCGTCGTTCGCCACGAGGTTGGCGGCGGTGCCGCCGGAGAATCCGACGGCGCCCAGGACCTGGGGATGGTCGTGCGGCAGGGCGCCTTTGCCGGCCTTGGTCTCGGATACCGGAATGCCTGTTGCCTCGACAAAGGCCTGTAGGGTGGCCGACGCCTCGCTGTAGAGGACGCCGCCGCCGGCGACGATCAGCGGGCGCTGGCTGGCCCGGATCCAGGCGGCCGCTCGTTGGACTAAACCGGCGTCGGGACGAGCACGGGGGATGTCCCAAACACGAGGCTCAAACAGGCCGTCGGGATAGTCGTAGGCCTCGGTCTGGACATCCTGCGGAAGGCAGAGCGTCACTGCGCCAGTGGACGCGGGCGACGTGAGGACTCGCATCGTTTCCATGAGTGCAGGGACGAGCTGGTCGGGCCGGTTGATGCGGTCCCAGTAGGTCGACACCGGGCGGAAGCAGTCGTTGACGGAGACGTCGTGGGACCAGGGAGCTTCGAGCTGCTGCAAGACCGGGGCGACCTTGCGGTTGGAAAATATGTCGCCGGGCAGCAGCAGGACGGGCAGGCGGTTGATGGTGGCGGTGGCGGCGCCGGTGACCATGTTGGTGGCGCCGGGACCGATGGAGGAGGTGCAGGCCAGGGCGCCCAGGCGGTTTTTCATCTTGGCGTAGCCGATGGCGCTGTGGACCATCGACTGCTCGTTGCGGGCCTGGTAGTAGCGAAAGTCGGGGTTCTCCTGCAACGCCTCGCCGACACCCGCCACGTTGCCGTGCCCGAAGATGCCGAAACAGCCGGCGAAGAAGGGCTGCTGTTGACCGTCGCGAGCCACGTGCTGGACCTTGAGGAACTCGACGAGCGCCTGCGCCATCGTCTTCTTCATCGCGAATGCCCCTTTGCTTACGTCAGCAGTCGATTTGGACGGTTTCGACGCGTCCGGTCGTCAGTCACCAGATCGCGAACGAGTTGCGGGCAACTGTTCTCAAGGCCGCAGCAAAGCATACGAGAATGACCTGAAACGAACGTTCGACCCGAGGAGCGCCAATATGCGCGTTGTGCCACGAGCCAACGAATTGTTGGGATATCCCGCCGACGCTCGGCTGCTGATCGTCAACGCCGACGATTTCGGCATGTGTCACGGCCAGAACCTCGGCGCTATCCGGTCGATGACTGAAGGACTGGTCAGTTCGTGCTCGCTGATGGCGCCGACGCCGTGGTGTTTGCATGCGGCCGAGTTTCTGCGCCAGCATCCCGTGGTTTCTTTCGCCGTTCACTTGACCATCGTTTCCGAGTACCGGCACTACCGGTGGGGTCCGGTGACGGCATCGGAAAGCGTCCCGTCGCTGCTCGATGAGTCCGGGTACTTCTTCGGGGACGACCGCTTCGACCACATGCTGGATTCGGCCGACATCGGTGAACTGGAGACTGAGTTTCGGGAGCAAATCGAGGCAGTCAAGGCCCTGGGTCTGGAGCCTTCCCACCTGGACACCCACTACGGGCCGCACGAGATTCGGCAGGACATCTTCGACCTGGTCCTTCGCCTGGCGCGCGAATACGGCCTGGCCATGCGCGCAGGATCGCCGCACCTGGTCGAGAGCCTGCTGGCGCAAGGCTTGCCGGCCGCCGAGCACGGTGTCCTGGATACGGGCCGAATCCCGCCGGAGCAGAAGGCTGAAGTGCTGGCCGCCAGACTAAAGGGGCTGCCGGCGGGCCTCAGTGAGTGGGCGCTGCATCCGGGGATCGCGACCGACGAACTGCGGGCCGTGATGGCCGATCCAAGAGTCCCCGGCGTTACGGGCACGCCGGAGGGCCGGCAGTCGGACTTTGATGTCGCGGTTTCCGAGGAAGCCGCCCGGATCGTTGACGACGAGGGCATTCAGATCATCGGCTATCGCAAGCTTCAGGAGATATGGCGGGCAGCCGGTTAGCCACGCAGCATCTTCGCCGTCACGACGCCCTGGAAGGCATCGTCAGAGCGCAACAGCGTCATCGGCCGCCGTCAGACCGCCGGGAGTGTTGGAGGCGAACCGCGGCCTGCTACCCGCGCCTAGGCACTTCCAGGAGGGGGACGGCGGACGTTGGGACGGCGGTTGGCGGTGACTTCGTCGAGCCGGCGGACGGGTGCGTTTACGGGGGCATCGTGGAGCTTGTCGGGATCGGACTCGGCTTCGCGAGCGATGCGGCGCATGACGTCGATGAAGTTGTCGAGGGACTCGCGGGACTCGGTTTCGGTGGGTTCGATCATCAGGGCTTCGTCCACGATGATTGGGAAGTAGATCGTCGGCGGGTGAATGCCGTAGTCGATGAGCCGCTTGGCGATATCGAGGGTGCGCACACCGAGGCGCCGCTGGCGGGTGCCGGCCAGGACGACTTCGTGCATGCAGATGCGGTCGTAGGGCAGGTCGTAGTCGTCCGACAGGGAGGCCCGCAGGTAGTTGGCGTTGAGCACGGCGTCGTCGGCGGCCTCACGCAGCCCTTCGGCTCCGAGCGAGCGGATGTAGGTATAGGCGCGCACCAGGTTGCCGAAATTGCCAAGGTGGCTGTGGACCCGACCGATGCTCGTAGGCGACGGCTCCGCCAGCTCAAACGCGTCGCCGTTTCGGACGACTCGGGGAGAGGGAAGGAAGGGCTCCAAGTGAGCCTGCACGGCGAGAGCCCCAGCTCCTGGACCGCCGCCGCCGTGAGGCGTACTGAAGGTTTTATGTAAATTCAGATGCATCACGTCAATGCCCAGGTCGGCTGGACGCACGCGGCCCAACATGGCGTTCATGTTGGCGCCGTCGCAGTAGACCTGCGCACCGGCGGCATGGACGAGGTCAACGACCTCAAGAATGCGGCGCTCAAAGAGCCCGAGGGTGCTGGGCAGGGTGAGCATGATGGCCGCCACGCCGGGACCCAGGCGCTCCTCAAGGTTCTGCAGATCGATGCCGCCGTCGTCGGCGGTGGGCAGGCTAATGACCTCGAGGCCGCTCATGGTTCCGGTGGCGGGGTTCGTGCCATGCGCCGAGTCGGGAACCAGAACCTGCGTGCGGGTTTCCCCACGCGACTCGTGCCAGGCCAGGATGCTCAGGAGGCCGCAGAGCTCGCCCTGCGAGCCAGCAGCAGGCTGAGTGGAGACGGCGGGGAAACCGGTGATCGAGGCCAGCAAGGCTTCGAGTTCGTAGATTAACTCCAGGGCACCCTGGGCGGTTGCAGGCGGCTGGTTGGGATGGACGTCGGCCAAGCCCGGGGTGCGGGCCGTGACCTCGTTCACCTTGGGGTTGTACTTCATGGTGCAGGAACCGAGCGGATACATGGCGGTATCCACACTGTGGTTCTTGTGCGAGAGGCGGAGGAAGTGGCGCATGACGTCGATTTCGGAGGCTTCCGGCAGCGGCAAGTCGGTCCGGAGTTCCGACGTTGGCAAGGCCTTGGTCGGATCGACCGGATCGAATTGCGGCAAGGGAGGACGCACGCCGCGGCGGCCGGGGCTGGAGAGGTCGTAGATCAGGGGTTCTTCGGTCATTGGGTCCGTGCCCAGGCGGATGCCAGCGCTTCGACGTCGTCGGCCGTGGTCAGCTCTGTTGCGGCCACCAGAATCAAGTCGTCAAACGTTGGCGACACGCAGCCAAGGTCGATTCCGGCAAGAACGTTGCCCTCCTTGCGCAGGCGTTCCAACCGAGCGGCCGCGCCCGCCGGCGCGTGGACGGCGAATTCGTTGACGTACGGGGCTTCGGAGGCAATGACGGCTCCGGCGCCGACCAGTGCCTCGGCCGCGTGATGAGCCGCTGTCAGGGATTGCTCAGCGATTTCCCGGAGACCGCGACGGCCCAGCGCACAGAGCGAGATCGTGGCACCCAGCGTCACCAGGGCCTGGTTGGTCGTGATGTTGGACGTGGCGCGCTCGCGTCGGATGTGCTGTTCGCGCGTCTGCAAGGTCAGGACAAAGGCGTTCTTGCCGTCCAGGTCCGTCGTCCGACCGGCGATTCGACCCGGGACGCGGCGAATCAGCTGTGACCGGACGGCGAACATGCCGGCGCCGGGCCCGCCGTAGGCCGGAGGTCCGGCCAGGGAGCGCAATTCCCCGACCACGATGTCGGCGCCGAGATCACCGGGCGGAACCAGGAGACCCAGTGAAACCGGATCGCCGACGACCACCACGACGCGAGCGCCATGCTCGCGCGCGGCCTGCATGACCGGGTCAGGGTCAACCACCATGCCCAGGAAGTCCGGACGCTGGATGACCACGCAGCTCGTCTGTTCGTCGATGGCGTCCACGAGCGCCTGCAGATCAGGCCGAACGCTTGTGGCATCGCGGCGGGCGGCCGAAACGACTCGGAGATCGACGTCGAGCGCACTGACGTATGTCGCGGCGACATCTCGATAGGCCGGATGCACGGTGTCGGCGATGACGACGCGCGGGCGGCGGGTGAGACCACGACACAACAACACGGCCTCGGCCAGCGCCGAGGCGCCGTCGTATAGCGAGGCGTTCGACACATCCATGCCAGTGAGGTCACAGACGAGGGACTGGAACTCGTACATGGCCTGCAAAGTGCCCTGCGCCATTTCCGGCTGATAGGGCGTATAGGCCGTGTACCACTCCGAGCGCAGCAGCTGCTGGTCAACCAGCGCCGGGACGAAGTGGCGGTAGAACCCGGCGCCGAGAAATGAAGCGAGATCGCTCGACGTCGCGTTCCGCGCGCCGAGTTCGCCCAAATGCCGAATCACATCAGTCTCGGGAAGCGCCGGCGGCAGGTCCAGCTCCGGGTCGCGGTGCCTGACCGGGATGTCGACAAAGAGGTCGTCTATGGACTCGACACCGACCGCGCGCAACATGGCCGCCCGGTCGGCGTCGGTGTTAGGCGCGTAGCTCATTCACCAGTTGTTCGTACGCCTGAGCATCAAGTAGGGCGTCGCGCTCGCTCGGATCGCTCGCGGCCAGCCGGATCATCCAGCCGGCGGCGTACGGGTCTTCGTTGATGAGTTCGGGCTGTGCCTCAAGTTCTTCGTTGACTTCGAGAATCTCGCCTGACATCGGGACGTAAAGAGGTGAAACAGCCTTGACCGACTCGACCGTTCCAAACTCGTCACCCGCGCCGAAGCTTTCGCCGGGCGTTGGCAGTTCAACGTAGACGACATCTCCCAGCTCTTCCTGCGCGTACGCCGTGATGCCAACGAGCAGGTGGTCGCCTTCGTCGCGAACCCACTCGTGTTCGTGCGTGTAGCCAAGGTCGTCTGGGTACATGAACTCACCGGGGACAAGCAAACAGGACTAAGGTCTAGAATATCGCAGCGCATGGCGGCCACAGACCAAATCCATCTCTCATCGGTGAATGTCCATGTGCATGTGGCATTCATACGTGAGGGTGATCGCAGATCCGTTGACTCCGCCGTTCCGACATCCACCGATCCGATGGTTGCCTGGGCGACCATTGCCGCCGCCCAAGTGGCAATTCAGTTGCCATGGCCGCCGGAGGCCAAAGCCTGGAGACGAGCTCTCGAGGGGCTCAACGGCACGCGCGCGGTCTACCTGGCACCCGGATTTGGACCGGACGACGACCCGGGTGTGGCGGTTCTCCAGGATTTGGCGAGACGTGGAATCGTCAGCCTGACGCTTGGTCCAGAATCCTCGCCCGCCATCGACGGCCCGACCGTCATGGGTCCGGCAGGCGGGGACTGGCGGCCCGCAGCAGGCATGCAGACCGTGGTGCGGGGCGTTGCCGACGATCACGAATTGAATGCCTGGCAGAGCCGGCTGCGAGCCGCGTACGGATCTGACGCAATTATTGAGGTTAAGCCATGGTCCTGCTCGAGTTGGCAGGGCGACAGCCCAGTCAACCCCACGCCGTTTCCGATGTCACTACGGGCTTTACCCACCGAGAAGTCGAGACTTCGCGACACCGATACGCTGCTGGATATCTTTCGCCAGCTCCGCGGACCGGACGGCTGCCCGTGGGACAAGCAGCAGACTCACCGAACGCTGCGTCCCTACCTCGCAGAGGAAGCGCACGAGGCCCTGGCCGCGATCGAACGAGACGACGACGTGGCGATGGCGGACGAGTTCGGCGACGTGCTGGCGAACCTGGTCCTGCACGCGGAGATTGCCCGGCAGCGCGGCGGGTTTGACTGGCCGGATGTGGTAGCGGCGATCAGCGCCAAGATGATTCGACGCCATCCCCACGTGTTCGGCGACGCACAGTTCGAAGCTCAGGAAGACCTACACCTGTCATGGGCCCAGATCAAGGCGGCCGAACGCGACGGCGATCAGGGTCCGTTCGATGGCCTACCGGACTCGATGCCCAGCCTGACGTTTGCGAGATCGGCCGTGCGCGCGCTGCGCCGGGCCGGGCAGCCGCTGGACATGCCGAGTCTCAAAACAGCGACCCTTGCGGCGCTCTCCGCCGGGAGCGACGCCGAGAGCCTGGGCGACGCCCTACTTTGGGTTGCCGCACGCGCCGACGCGGCGGACGTGGACCCGGACATGGCACTGCGGGACGCGAATTCTCGGCTGCGAAGACGGCTTGAGGACGAGGACGGTCGAAGCTAGTCCAAGCACCGCAGATTGGGGAAATTCGGGATCGGCCCTGACTTGCTGGGACGCGCTCGCTATTTCGTGGATGTCGCGTCATGTCCGTCCAGAACTTCGAGCGCGGCCGCAGCGACATGGAATGCGGACAACAGGTGGTCCGCCGAAATCCGGCCGTGACCGGCTGGGGAAAGAAAGATGTACGGCACGCCTCGAGCGGCAAATGTGTCATGGTCGCCGCGTCCCACGCCAAAGTCGCGCGTGACGCGAAGATCCGCCCCGTCAGCCTTGAGTCGCTGATTGATCAGCGGCACCAAATCCTCGGACGCGCCGAGGTGCAAGGGAGGGGAGCGTCCAGGGCGATCGAATGTGAGGACGGCGTCAATGGACGCGCGTTCGTCGTCTGAGAGGTGCGCCAGGTACCAGCGGCTGCCGACGTAGCCGCGATGGGTGGCGTCAAATGCGACAAAGGTGATCGAATGCCTGGCGCTCACGTCATCAGCGTGGCGCGCCAGGGCAAGCAGTAGCGCAAGTCCGTCGGCGTTGCCGCCATCGGCGTAGTCGCCCAACGGAGTGTCGGCCGGCGTGGCGACGACGATCTGCCGCCGCAATGGTCCCGCCCGATGCCCGATCACATTGGCGCCCTCGAAGGATCGTGGCGGCGGCGTGACGTCCACCAGAGCCTGTGGCTCGCCGCGCTCCAGGCGCTCGAGCAGGTCTTCTCCCGCCTCCTCCGTCACGGCGACCACTGGGATACCCGATGGTTGACTGAGCGTGCCGTAGAGCAGACCCGGCCTGTTGTTGTAGACGATGACGGCCGCCGCGCCGGCGTCTTCCAGAAGCCGGCCGATGACTCGAAAGGGCGTGACACCCCGAGCGATTAGCACCACGGCTCCGTCGTAGCCCGAGCCGCGTAGCACGCCCTCGTCGTCGACGTCGGCCTGGCGCAATGGGCCCTCGACCACGCCGACGGCCGAGTAGATCATGCCCGCGGCGAGGATGAAGTCGCCGTCCACCCGCAGGCTCACGGAGGGTAGACCGCGACCGAGGGCCAGAAACTCTCGACGTTCGGCGTCGAGTCCAAGCGCATCGATAGACCGAACCAGGGCGTTTCCAAGAGCCGACGTGCGTAGCGACGAGGCTGCATCCAGTCGCGCCAGACGATCCGTGTCGGCCATTAGGCTCGCGCGCAGTTGTCGGTTGTCGGCTAACGCCTTCGACAAGTCAGCCTGAGGTTCATCGCCTTCCGCAACTACCATCGCCTGAGGCAGATCGCTTGATTGAACCGCGGCGCCGCACGCGGCGGTAGCCATTGCCGCCGCTGCGATGAACGTACGCCGGGACAGACGTCGCACCATGAGCGATTCTATTCGGGCGCGGCCCTGAGTCTGTGACAATCAGACCAAACGACTCTCCCGGGACCGTGAGTGGCAAACGCGAATCGAACGTTGACCGCGCTTCCGGGCGTTCGCGTGGGGCACTGGACACATGCGGCGGCCGGGACCGGCTGCACCGTCGTGCTCTTCGGCCAGGCCCTGCCGGCCGCCGTGGACGTTCGCGGATCGGCCCCGGGGACTCGCGAGACGGACGTGCTGCATCCGGGCGGGCTGGTTGCGCAGGCGGACGCGATTCTCTTGACCGGCGGCAGCGCGTACGGACTGGCGGCGGCCGACGGGGTGATGCGCTACCTGGAAGCAAGAGGTCGCGGGTTCCCCACGAGCGCCGGGCCTGTGCCAATCGTGCCGGGGGCCGTGATTTACGACCTGTCGGTCGGCGATCCGTCAGTTCGGCCGGATGTCGCCGCGGGCGAGGCAGCCACCGATGCGGCAACCACAGACCCCGTTTCGCAAGGCAACGTGGGCGCGGGAACCGGCGCCACCATTGGTTTCGGCGAAGGCTGTCTGAAGGGCGGCCTTGGCAGCGCTCTGTCGTGCAACGGGGACGTCCTGGCAGGCGCCCTGGCGGTTGTGAACCCGGCGGGCGCCGTCCATGATCCAAATACCGGTCGGCAGCTGGCCGCAGCTTCGGGCACAACTCGTCCGGGATTCGGCCAGAACACAACGGTCGGCGTTGTGGCCGTGAATGCCGCGTTGGAGCGCTGGCAGCTTCGGAAGATTGCCGAAATGTCGCACGACGGCCTGGCGCGAGCCGTGCGCCCGGCCCACGGCCTGTCGGACGGCGACACAATCTTCGCGGTTTCGGTGGGCGCCAGAGCCGGGAACGTCGATCTCACAACCGTCGGGCACGCCGCCGCCGAGGCGTTCTCGGCCGCTGTCGTGCAAGGCGCACTTCGGGCGCGGCCAGCTTATGGACTGCCGGCGGCCCAAGCATGAACCGCCTCGTCGCGTTACTAACTGACTTCGGGACCGACGATCCCTACGCCGGGCAAGTGGCCGCGGTTCTCGCTGCACATTCGGACGCGACGATTGTGAGCCTGACGCACGGCGTGCCTGCGCATCACATTCAACTCGGAGCGTCCATCGTCGACGCCTCGCTTGAGCTTCTGCCGGCGGGCGGCGTGCTACTGGCGGTCGTCGATCCAGGCGTAGGAACAGCAAGGCGCGGCCTGATCGTGCGGCGCGACGGGCGCTGGCTGGTCGGACCCGACAATGGCTTGTTGACACCTACTCAGGGTGACATTCAGTGCTGGTCCATCGACCGACCGGAGGCTTGGCGGGATACGGTGGCTTCTACGTTTCACGCCCGCGACATTTTTGCGCCCATTGCCGCGCGTCTCGCGAATTACGAACGCCCAGACTGGCTTGGCTCGCTCGTCCAGGATTCGACACGAGTCGACAGACCAGCCGCGTGCTCTGATGGACCGAACATCAGAGGCGAAGTCATCCACGTTGACGCTTTTGGAAACCTGATCACCAACATCGGGGCCGCGTTGGTGCAGACTGCCCACATGCTCGAAACCCAAGTCAGCGACGCGCGCATCAAGGGCCTGGCCACGACATACGGTACCGGTCACCAGCCTGTGGCCCTGATTGGTAGCTGGAACCTGCTGGAGATTGCGGTGCCGTGCGGCTCAGCCTCCCAGAGACTTGGCTGTCGCATCGGTGACGCGGTGACGGTTGAGCGCATCGATGATTAGATTCCATGAGTCACTGCCTGCGGCGGAATGGCGCATTTGCGCGATGTGGACCTTAGAACTCGTTCCGGCACCACGCCAAGCACTCGCCGGCTAGGGGGATTGGAGCAACCGCATGCTGCTTCGTCTGGCCCAGGACCCGCAGCTCTTTCTCATCGTTGCTATCGCGTTCGTCATCGCGATCACCCTGCACGAAGCCAGCCACGCGCTGGTGGCGACCTGGCTGGGGGACGATCTGCCGCGGCTTCAGGGACGGGTGACATTGAACCCGCTGCGGCATCTGGATTTCCTCGGCACGGTCATGATCCTCATCGCCTCGTTCGGCTGGGGACGTCCGGTGCTGGTCAATCCCTACCGTCTGCGGTTCGGCTCGCATCGCGGCATGGCTTTGGTCGCCGCCGCGGGACCGGCCTCCAATGTGGCGCTGGCTCTCGTACTCGCGCCAGTCGCCAGGGAACTTGCGTCCGGCTCGGGGACAGACCTAATCACCGTCGCCGTGGTACTGATCATCCAGTTGAACCTCTTCCTCGCCGTGTTCAATCTCATTCCGCTGCCTCCGCTCGATGGGTTCAGCGTGCTGATCGGCCTGGTGCCGCGTGACGCGGCCAACCGATTGGACGGGTTTCGGAGGTACGGACCCGGACTGTTAATCGGACTCTTTCTGCTGATCGCCATCGTTCCCGGAGCCACCGGTATCATCAGCGGCCCGGTGCTTGGGGCCACGAGGCTGCTCCTTGGGGGTTAGCTACCGGCTGCGGCAGGCGTTGGCGTTCTTTGATCCGCGCGTTCCAGCGAATTCACGCGATCAGGCCATGCAGCGACTCAACGTGGACGAGCGGACGCTGTTTCAGCGCCTCAGTTCGGCCGATCAACGCCATGCGCTGGCCGTGTATGCGGCGGCTCAGGACGTCCGGCCTGAAGACGGGGCGTTGCACATAGCCGCGCTGCTCCACGACGTTGGAAAGGGTCGGCCAGGATTAGCGGACCGTACGGGCCTGACGCTCATTAAAGCCCTGGCGCCATGGCTGCTGCTGCGATGGCAACTCTGTTCGCCTACGTCACGACGGGGACGAATCGCCCGTCTCGTTGGCGATACCGAAGCCAGCGCGCGCCTCGCCGAACTGGCCGGATCGCGAGCGGATGTGGTCGAGACGCTGCGCTGCTACGGATATCACGAACACGAACGCGGACGACGGCTGGCTGAACTGGACGCCCGGCTGTGACCGCGACTTGGGGACCCGTCGGGCAGGCCAGCGCCCTGGGCGGCTTCGAGATTGACATCGACGATTTCGAGGGTCCGCTCGATCTCCTTGTTCAGTTGATTGAGAAGCAAGGTCTGGACATCACGGGCGTCTCGGTGCTTGCCGTCACCGACCAGTTCGTCTCCTACGCTCACCAACTGCACGAGCAGTTTGCGGAGGCGGCCTCGGAGTTTCTTCTCGTCGCGTCGCGTCTGGCGCTGCTGAAGTCGCGAGCGCTGCTTCCGCAAGTCGAGCCCGAGGATGAGGACGAGTCGGTCGACGACCTGGCGGAGCGACTTCGGGTGTACGCGGCGTTCAAGGCAGTGGCCATGGACCTCGATGCACGTCTGCGCGCCGGCGAGTCGTCGTTCATTCGGGTTGCGCAGCCGAGCCTTCCCCAGCCGTCCCCCGAACCTGGGTCCGGCGACCTGATGCGGCTACTCGCGGCGCTGGAGCAATTGACCCAAGTCGATACGCCCATTGAGTCACTCATCGAGACGCCAACACGGCGATTTCGTGTGGCGGATAAGGTGCAGGATCTGCAAGCCAGGTTGAGATCGGACGGAACGCTGGCCTTCGATACGATCGCGGCCGCCTGCGCCGACCGCGCCGAACTCATCGCCACGTTTGTCGCCGTGCTTCACCTGGTCAAACAGCGTGCGGCAACTGTCGAGCAGTCGGGAACCTTTGGATCCATCGTGCTCAGATCCACTCGCGGACATGGCGACAGATAGCGACGCCTGCCCCGATCCCGATCAGGACGCCGTGGCCGACAGACTGCAAGGCGACTTCGGCTTGGCGCGCACGATCGAAGGGTTACTGTTCGTGGCAGACCGCGCCCTCTCGGCAGTTGAGATTGGCGGCGTCACCGGTGCGTCGGAGGTCGAGGTTCGAGAAGCGCTGAGCGAACTGATCGAGCATTACCGCACGCGCGGCATCATCCTGCTCGAGCACCGCAATGCCTTCCGGCTGGTCTCCGCTCCCGATCTTGCGGACCACTGCCGTCGGCTCCTGGGCCTGGACCAACGCCGGCAGCCATCACGGGCAGCCTTGGAGACGCTGGGAATCGTGGCATATCGCGGACAGGCAACGCGTGCAGAAATTGAGCGTGTGCGCGGCGTCGACTCCGACAGCGCGCTAGCTTCGCTGCTCGCGCGAAATCTGCTTCGTGAAGCCGGACGTCTTGATGCCCCGGGGCGGCCTGCGGTGTTCACGACGACCGATACGTTTCTGGCCTACTTCGGTCTCACGTCACTGGACGAGCTTCCAGAACTTGACCTGCAGCTCGGCTCAGAGGAGCCGGAAAGACCCTCGCTCGACGTCTAGCGCTTGGTGAACTGCTTGGCCTTGCGCGCCCGAACCAGACCAGGCTTCTTTCGCTCCTTGGCCCGCGGATCACGGGTCAACATGCCGGCCTGCTTGAGCTTCGGTCGATTCTCAGCTTCCATGGCCACTAGCGCACGCGCCAGCCCAAGCCGAATCGCCCCCGCTTGGCCGCGCGTCCCACCGCCCGTCACTCGCGCCGAAATGCCAACCGACATCTCCTCAAGCATTCGCAGCGGCTCCAGTGCGTGGAACCGGTGATCGGGAACGGACAGGAATTCCTCGATCGGACGTCCATTGACTACAAATGGCCCATGCCCAGGGTAGACGCGAACCTGCGCGACCGCGGCCTTGCGGCGTCCCAGCCCGTAGTAGTAGTGGCCTTCCAACGTCATGCGCCTACCTCGAGAATCTGGGGCCGCTGGGCCTCGTGCCGGTGTTCAGGACCGTCGTAGACGCGAAGGCGCTTCAATGCGCGGCGGCCGAGCGAGTTCTTCGGCAACATCCCCTTGACGGCAAGTCGAATCACCCGGTCGGGCCGTCGAGTAAGCATTTCGTCCAGTCGCGTCATCCGAATGCCACCAGGGTACCCACTGTGCCGAGCGTAGAACTTCTGCTCTAGCTTGCGTCCGGTAACGCGAACGCGCGCAGCATTGATCACGATCACTCCAGCCCCGTCGTCAACATTAGGAGAGAACGTCGGCTGGTCTTTCCCGCGCAATACATGCGCAATTCGCGTGGCCAGCCGCCCCAGCGTCTGTCCTGAGGCGTCAACCACCACCCATCGCCGCCCGCTTTGATCGCTCACGACCTCACCGCCTGTGTCATGCGTTGCCGATTGTATCGAGACTCAACGTTGGGATACTCCACCCGCAGCAAGGTAAGGCCGTGTGCGGGAGCCGTGCCGCGAATCTGCGATCTGGCTGCGGGTGTCAGGAGTGCGGTGACATCCGCCGCGTCGATCTCGCACCGGCCGGCGCGAACCAGGGTTGTGACGATTCGCCGCACCATGCGGTACAGAAACGCATTGGCTGCAATGCGTATGAGAATGGTGCTCGCTTCCCGCCACACCTCCAGCGCAAACACCTCGCGCCTGGTACTCACCTGGGCTCCTGCGGTAAAAGCGTCGAAGTCGTGGCTCCCGACCATCACGGCGGCCGCCGACCGCATGCGCGCCAAGTCGAGAGTCTTTCCAACGTGCCATGCGCGCGTGCGGTCCAGAACGGGCCGCACAGGTCGCTGCTCAATGCGGTACTCGTAGACTCGTACTGTGGCGTCCCGACGTGGATCAAACCCGGGCGCCGCCGTTGCAAGGTCTCGGATCGCCACGTCTGCCGGCAAGTGCGCGTTGAGCGCCCTGAGCAGAGTGCCATCGTCCAGTCGCGATTGGGTACGAAAGGCAATCACCTGGCCCAGCGCATGAACTCCACTGTCGGTCCGCCCAGCGCCGGCAACCGTTTCGTCATCGCCAGTGGCGGCTCGCACGGCGGTCTCCAGGACACCCTGCACCGTCCGCGAGCTGCGCTGCCGCTGGAAACCCTGAAAGCCCGCCCCGTCGTACTCCACCGTGGCGCGAACAGTTCGAACTTGAGTCACACCAACTCCATGCGCGCCAGCGGCGCTCCGTCCCCGAGGCGGACACCAAGGCGACGAATTCGCGTATAGCCGCCAGGTCGATCGGCGTATTGATCAGCCAAGTCTCCAAAGAGCCGCTCGATCGCTTCCGGGTCCGGAATCCGAGCGATGGCTTGCCGCCGAGCATGTAGATCGCCGCGCTTTGCGAGCGTGATCAGCCGGTCGACGTCTCGTCGAATCTCCTTGGCCCGCGCCAGCGTAGTGTCGATCTGGTTGTGCAGAATCAGCGACCGGACCAGGTTGCGCTTGAGCGCGCGGCGCTGCGAGGGGGTGCGACCGAGATGGCGTCCACGTCGGCGATGCCGCATTGGAACTACTCCTGGTTTTCGTCCGGCGCCGGCGCGTTGTCGGCCAGCGTGAGCCCGCGCATGGCCAAAGCCTCGCGAATTTCGGTGACCAGGCGCTCGCCCATCCCGCGGAGTTCGTAGAGGTCGTTCTCAGACAGACCGACAAGCTCCTGGACAGTCTCAAGTTCGTGCCGCTTGAGACTGTTCAAGGCTCGGTTCGAGAGCTTGAGGTCTTCCAGCGGATCGCCTTCAGCTTCCGGCATCGGCGGCATGAACGCGGACGTCACCACGTCCATGGTTTCGTCAACGCCTGCGATGAGTTGAAAGGACTCAATAAGCAGCTGCGCTGCACCGCGCAGGGCATCCGCCGGGCTAATGGCACCGTCGGTCCAGATCTTAAGTACAAGGCGGTCGTATTCGGACTCGCGCCCAACTCGCGCCGGTTCCACGTGGTATTCGACTTTGGTGACCGGACTAAACACCATGTCCAGAGGAATGACGCCGATTGGCAGATCCCCGCGCGTCTCGCTGCCGACGTATCCGGCACCGGTCTCGACCGAAAATTCCGCCCGCAGGAATCCAGCCCCCGTAAGAGAAGCCAGATGATGTCCGGGGTTTACGATTTCGACCCCGCTCGGGAGCTCAAGGTCATCAGCGGTGACCTCGACGGGACCTTCAGCCTCCAGATAGAGAACGGCGGAATCGGCGTCGTGCGATCTGAGGCGAACGCCCTTGACATTGAGAAGAAACTCGACGAGGTCTTCGCGCATAAAGTCCAGGGTGCTGAACTCGTGCAAGGCGCTGTCCACGCGAGCGGTGGCGATCGCCGCGCCCGGTAGGGCCGAGAGCAGCACACGGCGCAAGGGATTGCCCAGCGTGTGCGCAAAACCGCGGCGCAGCGGCTCGATGTGAAAATGCGCGTAGTTGTCGCCAACCTCGACCGTCTGCACGGTCGGCTGGATATCGGCTTCGGCCTGAGCTGATTCAACGGGTCCAAGAAACACCGCTGGTCCTTACCTTCCTGTCCGGTTACACGGACTGTCGCGCAGGGATTAGCGCGAGTAGAACTCCACGATCAATTGCTCGTTGAGTGTCGCGTCGATTTGGTTGCGATCGGGGATCGCGTTGATGGTGCCCTCGAACGCCTCGGGATCCACCGATAGCCACGCGGGTCGGCCTAGCGCTTCGGCACGGTCCAATGCATTCTTAACAGCGTCGATGTTGCGGCTCTTCTGGCGCAGCCGAACTCTGTCGCCGACGCCCAGAACAGCCGACGGGATATCGTGCTTGCGGGTGTTCAGCTCGATGTGGCCGTGCTGAATGAGTTGACGCGCGTGCGCGCGGCTGAGCCCAAAGCCCATCCGGTAAACGACACTGTCCGCTCGTAGTTCCAACAACTGAAGCAGACGCTCGCCGCGGGGGCCGCTCTGCTTGCCTGCCATCCGATAGTGACGACGGAACTGGCGTTCGAGCACTCCGTAGATCCGGCGAGCCTTCTGCTTTTCGCGCAACTGAATGGCGTACTCCGTCGGCCGCCTCCGGCTGAAACCGCGGGATCCTGGACCACCACGATCACCGCGGCGCTCGATGGCGCACTTCGGTGTGTGGCAGCGGTCGCCCTTGAGAAAGAGCTTTTCTCCCTCGCGCCGGCAGAGGCGGCAAACAGGTCCTGTGTAGCGGGCCATTCGAATCTGTCTCTCTGTTCTAGTTGCGGCTTATACGCGCCGACGCTTGGGCGGGCGCGGACCGTTATGAGGGATAGGCGTGACATCCGAGATGCTGGAGACATTGAGTCCAACGGCCTGTAGTGCACGCACGGCGGCGTCGCGACCGGATCCTGGCCCCTTGACAAACACGTTGATGTCACGCATTCCGGCGTCCATGGCGCGCTGAGCGGCTTGCTCCGCAGCCTGTTGTGCGGCGAAGGGCGTGCTCTTGCGCGATCCACGTGCGCCGATGGTCCCTCCACTCGCCGACGCAACGGTATCGCCCATGGGGTCAGTGATAGTAATGATCGTGTTGTTGAACGAGGCGTGGATGTGCGCGGCTCCTCTTGGCACGGGCGCTCGACTGCGACGTCGGGATCGACTTGAACGTTCGGCCATACGTCTAGCCTCGCTTGATCACACGCTTGCGAATGCCAACGGTCCGACGCGGTCCTTTGCGCGTACGGGCGTTGGTTCGCGTGCGCTGTCCGCGCGTTGGGAGCCCGATTCGGTGTCGAAGTCCCCGGTAGGAACCTATTTCACGCAGGCGAGCAATGCTGGTCTGCACAACGCGGCGCAAGTCCCCTTCAACCCGCTCGCGACCGATCAAGGCCCGGACCCGCCCCAACTCAGCTTCGGTCAGATCGCTGACGCGAGCCTGCGGATTGACGTCGGCCTGTCGGACAATCTCAGCACTGGTGGTGCGTCCGATTCCATAGATATGGGTCAGTGCAATGACCACCGGCTTGTGGCGTGGTATGTCAACGCCGGCAATTCGAGCCATGTATCCCCCGTCCTCAGCCTTGCCGCTGCTTGTGTTTCGGGTTTGAGCAAATGACCATGACACGCCCATGCCGCCGGATAACTCGACAGCGGTCGCATCGCGGTTTAACGGAAGCCGAGACTCGCATGATCGCTACCGCTCCACTCGTTGATCGGCACGCAGCCGCCAGGTAATTCGCCCGCGCGAAAGGTCGTAGGGCGAGAGTTGCATCCGAACGCGATCACCGACGCCTACGCGAATAAAACGTAGCCGCATCTTGCCGGCCAAGTGGGCGAGGATGGCCTGAGGCTCGTCATCGTCGCCGTCCCCCGTCTGAATTCGTAGCGGCTGACCATTCGGCCCAATCGGCTTGACGAGGAACATCGTGTTCGGCAGTGAATCGACGACTTCGCCTTCGATTTCAATGACGGGGGTCTTGCTGGACGACTCTTCGGGCGGGGCCGGTGCTTCGTTTTTCTGGTTTCTGGGTGGCGGCACCACGAACCTCAGACAGCTTCCGTCAGGACACGCGGTCCTGCGTGGGTGATCGCCACGGTGTGCTCGAAGTGGGCGGACAGCGAGCCATCGTCTGTGCGCGCCGTCCAGCCGTCGGTATCGAAGACCACACCGGCCGACCCGATGTTGACCATCGGCTCAATAGCGAGGGTGGTTCCCGGGATCAACTCGGGCCCACCGCCAGGGCGCCCAAAGTTGGGCACCTGGGGTGACTCGTGCATGGTGCGCCCGATTCCATGTCCGACAAATCGTCTCACGATGGTCAGCCCGGCCTCCTCGACCAGCTTCTGCACGGCTGCTCCGATATCTCCAATGTGGCCACCCGCGACGGAGGCACGAATAGCTTCAGCGAGTGCGGCGCGAGTTACATCAAGCAGGCGGCTCGCGTCAGGGTCAATCTCGCCAACCGCGAGCGTACGCGCTGAGTCGGAGTGCCAGCCGTCAAGAATCACTCCACAGTCCAGGCTAATGATATCGCCTTCGCGCAGCACCGCGCTACCCGGAATTCCATGCACGATTGCGTCGTTGATAGACGCGCAGATTGCGCCGGGAAAGGGCTTGACGCCGGGGTCGGCCGCCCGCACGCCTTGAAACGACGGAATGCCTCCATGGTCGCGGATGAAGGACTCGGCGATGGCGTCAAGTTCACCGGTGGTTACGCCGGGAGACACCGCAACCTCAATTTTGTCGAGCGCACCGGCCAAGACGCGGCCTGAAGCGGCCATTGCTTCGACCTGCTCAGGCGTCTTGGGTTTGATCGAACCCGACATCATCGGACTACAGCTTTCAACGTGCTCCAGACGCGGTGCGCGACGGACTCAACGCCGCCGATGCCGTCTACCTCGATCAGGACACCAGCCTCACGGTAGTAGCCGATGAGCGGCTCTGTGTCCTGGTGGTAGACCTGCAATCGGTGGCGTGCCGTTTCTTGGGTATCGTCCGCCCGACCGCGGCCGAGCAGACGCCGTAACGCCACTTCGTCAGGCACATCGATGTAGACCGCGGCGGTTACGGAAAGGTTGAATTGCCTGAGTAGATCATCCAGTTTTTCAGCTTGGTTACGCGTACGTGGAAAGCCGTCAAAGCACATATCACGTCCCCGAGCGTTGCCCATGTACTCCTCGATCACCTGGAGTACGACCTGATCGGGTACAAGTTGACCGCTGAGCAGATAGGACTCGGCGCGGAGACCCGCCGGCGATCCGGCGGTGACCGCATCGCGGAAAAGATCGCCGGTGGACACGTGGTCAAGTGCAATGCGGCAGGCCAAGCGTTCACCCTGAGTGCCCTTGCCTGCGCCGGGTGGGCCAAGCAGAACCACGATTACTGGACGCTCGCCCATGCGCCTACCGAATGAACCCTTCGTAGTTACGCATCATCAGCTGTGATTCAAGTTGGCGCATGGTGTCCAGCACGACGCCCACAACGATCAGCATCCCCGTGCTGCTGATGGCCACTGCGTCGGCACCGGTTACGGTCTGAGCCACGAAGGGCACGACGGCGATGATTCCCAGAAACACCGCGCCCGCCAGCGTAATGCGGTTGACGACGCCTGTCAGGTATTGGTGCGTGGGACGGCCGGGACGGATGCCGGGGATAAAGCCGCCATTTTTTTGCAGGTTTTCCGCCAGGTTCTGCTGCTGAAAGACGACCAATGTGTATACGTACGTAAAGACGATCACAAGCAGAAAGGTAAAGACCCAGTAGATGGCGTTGCTGGGGCTGAGGGTGAGTGCGATTGCGCCGGCTGCATTGGCCAGCCACGATATTTCGGATGTCTCGAAGTAGCTGGCTACCGTTGCTGGCAGCAGCATCAGCGAAAAGGCAAAGATCAGAGGAATCATGCCGGCCGAGTTGACTTTGAGCGGGATGTGCGTGCTCTGGCCGCCGTACATACGGGTTCCCCGGATGCGCTTGGCGTAATGGACCGGGATTCGACGCTGGGCTTCCTGCACGAAAACTATGGCAGCGATCATGATGAGTCCAATGATCACGACGGCAATGAATCCACCGATGTTTTCGCCGGCGAATAGCGACTGACCCAACGCAGCGGGAGCACCGGCCACGATGCCGGCGAAGATGATGATCGAGACACCGTTACCAATGCCGTTCTCGGTAATCAACTCGCCAATCCAAAGCAGAAACATCGTTCCCGCCGTCATGACGATCAACATCACGAAGATGTCGAAGGGACCCAGCGTTGGAGACAACAAACCTTGCTGGGCTGAGCGCAGGATCTGAATCTGGCCAAACCCCTGCAGCATGGCGAATGGAATCGTGGCCAAGCGAGTCCACTGCGCGATCTTGCGACGACCGGACTCACCTTCTCGCGAGAGTTCCTGCAACGGTGGGATCAACGGAACCAGGACCGTCGAAGCGATGTTGGCGGTGACGTAGGGGTATACACCCAACGCGACAACCGAAAAGTTCTCCAATGCCCCACCGGACAGGAGGTTCATGAACCCCAGCAACTGGTTTCCGGCAAAGAAGTCGGCCAGCAGCGCCGTATTCACACCGGGCAGCGGGATATGCGCAACCGCCCGGAACACGATCAGGAGGCCGACTGTGAAGAGTATCTTGCGACGAACGTCGGGAAGCTGGAAGGCCGCGACGGCCGTCTCGATCACTCGCTCAGCTCCTCGACGGAACCACCGGCGCTTTCGATTTTCGCCTTGGCCGCCGCCGAGAATTTCGGTGCGCGCACCGTTAGTGCGTGTTCCAGGTCGCCGTTGGCAAGGATCTTGAAGAGGCCGGGTTCAATGAGACACCGGTCCTTGAGTTCCTCCGGCCCCACCACCGATCCCTCGGGAAAGACATTCAGCGCGCTAACGTTGACCGGCTGGTAGTCGCGCCTAAATCGGTGGTTGGTGAAGCCGCGACGATTGGGGAACCGCATGAGCAAGCGCGTCTGCCCGCCTTCGAATCCGGGATAAGCGTTGCCGCCACTTCGAGCGCCCTGTCCCAGGGTGCCCCGGCCGGCCGTCTTGCCCTTCCCCGATCCCTCGCCGCGGCCGACGCGACGGCGTCGCTTTCGCGCTGGCGCCACTTCCGTGATCTGATGCGGTTTCATGCCTGATCGCTATTCGACACGTCGGACTCAACCTCGACAAGGTGTTCCACGACCTTAACCATGGCCCGAACGTCCGCGGTGTCGGGCCGAGACGACTGACGGCCAATCGCGCCCAGACCCAAGGCCCTGAGCGTGTCGCGCTGCGAGTCCCGGGATCCAATGGAGCTACGCACCTGACGCAGGCGCAGTTCAGTCATCGGTGGACGCCCCCGCGGCCTGCTTCCGGCGAGCTACCGTTTCTTCAGGAATCTGAAGGCTCGCCAAGCCATTTACCGTGGCTCGGACCACGTTCACCGCATTGGTAGAGCCGATGATCTTTGTGAGGAGATTGCGAACGCCAGCCAACTCAAGCACGGCCCGAACCGCGCCGCCAGCAATTACCCCGGTCCCGGGTCTGGCGGGACGCAGCACAACCTTTGAAGCCCGATAGCTCTCTTCAACGTAGTGGGGGATCGATCCATCTTCGGTCAAAGGAATCTCAATCAAGGACCGTCGGGCACGCTCCTGACCCTTCCGAATGGCCGCGACGACCTCGTTCGCCCGACCGATACCCACACCGACATGTCCGCGCCGGTCGCCAACAACAACAATGGCATTGAAGCCGAATCGGCGCCCGCCCTTCACGACCTTTGCTACGCGCTTGATTCGCACGACGCGGTCATCCAAGCGATGAAGGTCGCCGGCCTCACGAGCCGCATCGTGGCCGCCCGGGGCAAGTCGAGTCTCGATGGTCATAGTGCAATGCCCCCGGCGCGTACGGCGTCGGCCAATGCCTTGACGCGTCCGTGGTAGCGGTGGCCGCCGCGGTCGAATACGACGGCAGTTATGTCAAGCTCCTTCGTGCGGTTCGCCAGACGAGTGCCAACGTCCGCCGCGCGCTCGAGCTTGGTGGCGCCCTCCGCTGCGGAATCACGCGATGAGGCGGCGGCCAGTGTCTGGCCTGCCATGTCGTCAATCACCTGCGCATAGATGTGTTTGAGGCTGCGAAATACCGCGAGTCGCGGGCGCTCGGGGTGGCCGACAACTCGCCGGCGAATTCGGCGGTGCCTGCGCTTGCGTGCCGATTGTCGAGTCTCAGTTGCCATTCGTCAGTCCACCTATACGACGGTCGTTGCGGCGGTCTTGCCGGGCTTACGCCGGACGACTTCGCCTTGGTAGCGGAGCCCATGTCCTTTGTAGGGATCGGCGGGCCGAATTGCACGAAGCTCCGCCGCAATTTGGCCCACCGCCTGCTTGTCGATGCCGCGAATGACGATGTGGGTCGGGTCGGGCACTTCAAACTCGATGCCTTCGGGTGCCTGGCGTCGCTGCGGATGGGTGAACCCCAGCTGCAAGTCGAGCGTGGTGCCCTGAAGTTGGACCCTATAACCGGTGCCCTGGATCTCGAGTCGCTTTTCATAACCCTGGGTAACGCCAACGATCATGTTGGCCACCAATTGACGAGCGAGCCCATGCATGGCGCGGATCCGATGCTCGTCGTTGGGACGGCTGGCCACCAAACGCCCGTTCTCACGCGTGAACCTGATCATCGACGGAAGGGCTTGAACCAACTCGCCCTTGGGTCCCGTCACCGTAACGACGTTCTTCGCGTCAATGCTGACGGTCACACCGTCCGGGACGTCGATGGGAGTCAAACCAATGCGGGACATGGGCCTACCAGACGAAACAGATGACTTCGCCGCCGAGGCGACGTTTGGCAGCTTCGCGGCCGGACATGATGCCCTGCGAGGTTGAGATAACGGCCGTACCAATACCGCCCATCACCCGCGGAATCTCGCGCGCCCGTGTATGGATACGAAGACCAGGGCGGCTCACGCGCTTGGCACCGCCAAACACGGGCTTGCCGTTCTGGTAGCGCAGCGTCACGTCCAACCAGGCGCGATGTGCCTCGTGAGTAGTCTCGATGGACGCGACAAAGCCTTCTTCAGCAAGGAGTGCCGCGATTCGGGCTTTGGTCTTCGAATGCGGGATTCGGACCTTGGTGTGACGAGCGGTGACAGCGTTTCGTAGCCGCGTCAACATGTCCGCAATCGGGTCGGTCATCTGCGGCTCACCAGCTTGCTTTCGTCACGCCCGGGATATGCCCCTTCACGGCGAGTTCCCGGAAGCAGATTCGGCAGATACCGAATCGCCTGATGTGCGCACGCGGTCGCCCGCAGAGTCGGCAGCGGTTGCGATAGCGCACCTTAAAGCGCAGCTTGCGCCCGCGAATGGATTTGGACTCGAACTCCGGGTCCAGCCATGCGTCGCGCTCGCGCTTCCACTTTTCAATTTTGGCTTTTCTCGCCATGTCCGATCCTTAGGCCGCCTCTTCGAGGCGTTGGAACGGCATGCCCAGGAGTTCCAGCAGCCGTAGGGATTCAACGTCAGTACGCGCAGTCGTCACGATGACGATCTGCAATCCGCGGATCCGATCGATCTGGTCGTAGTCGATTTCCGGAAAGATGAGTTGCTCGGTCAGCCCCAGCGCGTAGTTACCGCGGCCATCAAACGAGGTCCGTCGAACACCGCGAAAGTCACGCATTCGTGGGAGAGCCACGGTAACGAGCCGGTCCATGAACTCGTACATACGGGCACCGCGCAGCGTGCCCTTCACGCCCACGCGCTGCCCGGCCCGCAACTTGAACGCAGCCACGCTCTTGCGAGCCCGCGTAACAACCGGACGCTGGCCAGTGATCGTCGCAATATCACGGACGGCATGGTCCACGGCCCCATCGTCTTCGAGCGCTTCGCCCAGCCCGATATTCACGATGATTCGGTCCAGCTGTGGAACGGCCAACGGGTTGCCGTATCCGAACTCGCGCATCAACTGCGGTCGGATTTCTTCCCGAAAGCGTGCCAATAAGCGTGCCATCACTCGTCGATCTGTTCGTTGCAGCGACGACAGAGCCGCCGCTTCACACCGTCGTCGCCCCGCGTGTAGCCGACGCGCGCCGGCTGGTCACAGACCGGGCACACCAACATGACGTTTGACACATCAAGTGGGGCGTTGAAGTCAATGATACCCGCTGGCTGTCCGATGGCCCTCGGTCGTGCGTGACGCTTTCGAACATTCACGCCCTCCACAACGATTCGTCCCGTAGCCGGCACCACGCGTTCCACGACGCCTTGCCGCCCGACGTCACGGCCCTGGAGCACCTGGACCGTATCGCCCTTACGAATTCGAAATCGTCGCATCGACACAGCTATAGGACCTCCGGCGCCAACGAGACAATGCGCATGAACTGGCGGTCTCGCAGCTCGCGCCCAACGGGTCCAAAGATGCGCGTGCCCCGCGGCACTTCGCCCTCGAGCAAGACGGCGGCGTTATCGTCAAAGCGGATGCGCGAGCCGTCCGGCCTCCGGTACTCCTTGTTCACACGCACGACCACAGCCCGCACGACGGACCCTCGCGGTACAGCGCTGTTAGGCGCCGCCTGCTTAACGCTTCCCACAATGATGTCGCCCACGTGCGCATACTTTCTCGACGATCCGCCGAGCACACGGATGCACATGATCTCGCGCGCACCGCTGTTGTCGGCGACTCGGAGCCGGCTTTGTTGCTGAATCATGTGAATTACGCGTTCTGTGAATCCCCGGAACTGTCGTCCGCCTGGTCCTCGGCCACGCCGGCGCCTAAAGCCGCCTGGCGTTCTTCATCCGTCAGCCGGGTTCTCTCAATGACTTCGATCAATCGCCAGCGCTTCCGCCGGCTCATCGGCCGCGACTCCTCGATCTGCACCACGTCGCCAATGCGGCACGTATTTTCAGGGTCGTGGGCCATGAATTTACGCCGAATGCGCACCGGCTTCTTATACAGCCGATGGCGGCGGATCGACTCCACCTCGACGACGATGGTCTTGTCGGCCCGATCGCTCGCTACGCGACCGATCCGCTGTGCACGAGCCCCTGGCACGGGTTAGGCCTCTTCCGTCGGGATAGGCGCGAACGTGCGTTCACGCTGAACGGTCAGCATACGCGCGATATCGCGGCGCACATGGCGAAGCTGGGATGTGTCCGCCAACTGCAAGGTCGCGTGCTGCACACGCAGCCGGAAGAGTTCTTCCTTGGTTTCCGCAATTCGGGTCTCCAATTCCTCATCGCTCAGATCCCGGAACTGGTCTGCCTTAGCCAACGGCGACCTCCGTAGAACGTGACACGACACGGGTCTGGACCGAAAGCTTGTGTGACGCCAGACGCATGGCTTCGCGCGCCATTGTTTCTTCAACGCCGGCCAGTTCGAAAAGAATTCGCCCCGGCTTGATCACGGCGACCCAACTCTCAACATTGCCCTTCCCACTACCCATGCGGACCTCAGCCGGCTTCTGGGTAATGGGCTTGTCCGGAAAAATTCGAATCCATAGCTGGCCGGTACGCCGAACCGAATGGGTGATCGCCCGACGAGCCGCCTCGATCTCGCGACTGTCGACCCACCCCACGGTGGTGGCCTGCAGCCCGAAGTCGCCAGAGACGAGCGAGTCGCCGCGTGCGGCCCGGCCGCGGCGGCGCCCGCGGTGCATCTTGCGGAATTTGGTGCGCTTTGGCATCAGCATGGCTAACCTCGCGGTGGCCGCCGCCGACGGCCCGCGCCTGGTCGCGATACCGTCTCCGACAAGAACTCGGCTGCGTCCCGAGCCGCCCCACGATGGACCCACCCCTTCACGCCGATCCGGCCAGCGGTCGTTCGCGCCTCCGTGAAGCCGTAGTCGATATCGGCATCAAGCGTTTGGAGCGGTACGGTGCCAAGAAGTTCGAACTCGCTGCGCGACATTTCGCGACCGCCCAGGCGGCCGCTAACCATAATCTTCACGCCCTGCGCACCGGCGCGCATGGTTCGTTCGGCCGTCATCTTGATGGCCCGCCGGAAGGAAACCCGGCGTTCCAGCTGATCGGCAACGTTACGAACAACGAGAAACGCGTCGAGTTCGGGCTGGCTGATCTCTTCGACATCAACCACTACACGCTTGCCGGTGTGCTTTTCGATCCGATTCTGGATTTCCTCACGGTTACTACCGCCTCGCCCGATCACAATGCCCGGACGCGCCGTATGGATCACCACTCGAACCTGGCTGACCTGGCGCTCGATCTCGATCTTCGATACCCCGGCCCCGTAGCTGCCCCGCCGGCGGCCAGCGCGGCGAGCCGCATTGCGTCCGTTGGGCGCTTCGAGGTAGCGACGGACCAGATCGCGGATTGCCAAATCCTCCAGCAACAATTCCGTGTAGTCGCGATCGGCGTACCACGTACTTTCCCAACGCGTGGTGTAGCCCAGACGGTAGCCGATGGGATGAACTTTGCGACCCATGCCTACGTCATTCCGTCTTCCACGGTCACGGTAATGTGACCGGAGCGCTTGACATACATCCCAACTCGACCACGTGATTTGGCTCGAAAACGCCGAAGCGCGGGACCATCGTTGACTACAACCGACTGGATTCGTAACGCATCGCGGTCCAGGGCGTAGTTGTGCTCGGCGTTGGCCGCCGCTGACTTGACCACCTTGGCAATCTCGGCAGCGGCTCGATTGGGCATGAACGCCAGCGTAGCCATGGCCTGATTGATCTCAAGACCAGGCAACTCGCGTGCAATAGCCCGCCCACGCTGGGGCGACATGCGCACATACTTGGCGGTTGCGGAAACTTCCATGTGTCAGTGTCCCATCGGCGCAGTCGAACGTCCGCGCGCATGGCTGCGAAACGTCCGCGTCGGTGCGAATTCGCCAAGCCGATGCCCGACCATGTTTTCAGAAACATACACCGGAACGTGACGTCGCCCATCGTGGACGGCGATGGTCAGCCCGACCATTTCAGGATGAACCACGCTGGCCCGACTCCAGGTACGAATAACCTGCTTCCGGCGACTGCGTGAGGCTTCTGCCACACGCCTTTCAAGCTTTGGATGGATGTACCAACCTTTTTTGGTGCTGCGCGACATTCCGTACTACCTGTTCCGCCGGCGCACGATGAATTTGTCGCTGCGCCGTCTCCCGACCCGGGTTCGACGACCCTGGGTGGGCTTGCCCCACGGCGTCTTGGGCCCCGGCATGCCAACCGGCGCCTTACCTTCACCGCCGCCGTGCGGATGGTCGGTGGGGTTCATTGCTGCGCCGCGCACCTGCGGTCGGCGACGGCGCCAGCGTATCCGGCCGGCCTTACCAGCCGACTGGTTGCTGTGATCCGCGTTACCAACGCGCCCCACGGTGGCCATACAGCGTTCGGACACTTGCCGCATCTCGCCCGACGGCAATCGAAGCGTCGCAAGTCCGCGGTCCTTAGCCATGAGCTGACACACCATACCGGCCGAACGTACGAGTTGAGCGCCGCGTCCAGGAGTCATTTCAACGGCGTGCACTTCTGTTCCCGCCGGAATGCGAGCCAGCTGCATAGCGTTGCCCGCACGCGGTTCGACGTCTGGGCCAGAGATGAGCTCGCTGCCCACGCCGATTCCCACCGGCGCCAGGATGTATCGCTTCTCACCGTCGCGATAGTGCAGGAGGGCAATGTGGGCCGACCGGTTGGGGTCATATTCAACGCTAGCCACCACGGCGGGCACCCCGGCCTTATCGCGGTGCCAGTCGATCACCCGGTAACGCCGCTTCGCGCCACCGCCACGATGTCGAACGGTGACCCGCCCGCTGTTGTTGCGACCGGCGCGCTTCGTCAGCGGTCGCAGCAGCTTCTTCAGCGGCCGATTGCCTGACAACTCCTCATTGTCGACCGCAACGTAGCCACGCCGGCCTGGCGACGTTGGGTTGAAGTTACGCAGTCCCATCGCTTAGACCCCGGGCACCACTTCAATGCTGTGGCCCTCACGTAGGGTCACTACAGCCTTTCTCCAACTGGACCGATTGCCCTCAAAGCGTCCCATGCGGCGCGGCTTTCCTCGTACGTTCATTACGTTGACCGACGAGACTTCCACGTGAAACATGGTTTCCACGGCGCGCTTCACGGCGTGCTTGGACGCCCCACGGCGAACCTGGAAGACGTACTTCCCGAGCTCTCCAAGCGTGGTGGACTTCTCAGTCACGATTGGCCGCGTGATAACGTCGGCGGGGTTCATGCGCCGACTCGCTCTTGCAGCGCATGCAACGCCGCCTGGCTGGCCACGATGTGATCGGCAACAGCAATCTCGTAAAAGTTCAGTGTGTCGGCCCGCTCAACGCCCACGTTCGGAATGTTGCGCACCGAGCGTTGTAGTTCTTCCGGCGGGTCCACATCCACCAGCAGCACGCGACCGGACAGGCCCGCGGCGCTCAACCAGGCGGCGCGATCACGAGTCTTGGCTGAGTTGCCCCACGATGCAGCCACACTGATGGACTCTTCGGCGGCCTTGGCCGCCAGCAGTGACCGTACGGCTTGACGGCGCTCTCGCTCGTTCACCTGCGGACGCGTTCGGCGCGGTCCGGGACCAAACGCGACGCCGCCACCCCGTCGGATTGGCGAACCGGCGCTCCCGGCGCGGGCCCGGCCTGTTGACTTTTGCCGGTAGAGCTTGGCCGTACTGGCCGAAACCTCTCCGCGGCTTTTTGTATTGGCCGTGCCCTGGCGCTGCCTGGCGGCATGCACAGTCAGCATGCGGTGCAGCAGTTCGGCGGACGCATCCGCGGCACCAAAGCAGTCGCTGGCAACGATTGAGAGGTCGGCTGACGCTGGCGACTCGGCGGCCATCAGTCCATTGTCCGAATCGACTTGAGAACCGGCCGGATCGCGACAACCGTGTCGCGCGGCCCGGGCACCGCCCCAACCAGCAAAACGAGTCCGCGTTCGACGTCGATCCTGGCGACGGACAGGTTGCGGGACGTAGCCCGACCCCCGCCCATACGTCCAGCCATGCGAGTCCCTTTGAAGACGCGGCTGGGCGATGTCCCGGCGCCAACTGATCCAGGCGCGCGTTCGCGGTCAGACTGCCCGTGGGTTCGCTTGCCACCTCTGAAACCATATCGCTTTACGACACCCGCGAAGCCCTTGCCTTTTGAAACGCTAACCACATCGACTCGCTGGCCAAGCTCCACGTTGGCAACTGTCAGTTCATCCCCCACGGAAACCTCCGCGCCCTCGTCCGCTCGGAACTCCCGGAGCACTCGGTACGGCGGGAGGCGGCCCAGATGACCACGCTCGGCTCGGGTCAGTCGGCGCTCGGGCACAGGGTCGAAGCCAAGCTGCACGGCGGAATAGCCGTCGGTCGCTTTGGTACGAACCTGGGTGACGTGACAAGGACCAGCCTGGATGACCGATACGCCGAGGGCGCGGCCTTGCTCGTCGAATATCTGCGTCATGCCTAGTTTGCGGCCAATCAGTCCAACGGACATGGCTATGACTTCAACTCAATGTCAACTCCCGCGGCCAATTGCAGCCGCAGGAGTTCGTCCATCGTTTGAGGCGTGGGATCGATGACATCAATCAGGCGCTTGTGCGTCCGCATTTCGAACTGCTCGCGCGAGTCCTTATCGATAAACGGTGAGCGAATCACCGTCCAGGTCTTTCGCTCGGTTGGCAGAGGAATCGGGCCGCGCACGTCGGCACCTGTGCGCCCGGCGGTGTCAATGATCCGGCGTGCCGCATCGTCCAGCACTCGGTGATCATACGCCTTCAGGCGAATCCGTATCCGCTGCATGGGCGACTGCCGTCGCGGCCGCGCGGGAGCACGCCGCGCCGAAGCTTCCATTGGAGCTTGGCGACTCGGTCTCGCGCGCGCTTGGGCCATGGGTTACTTGAGGATGCTCGTCACGACACCCGCGCCGACGGTCACTCCGCCTTCGCGAATGGCAAAGTTGACCCCGTCTTCCAGCGCGATCGGCTGGTGCAGACGAACGGTCATCTCTACGTTGTCGCCGGGCACCACCATTTCGGTCCCCGCTGGCAGCTCGATCTCGCCGGTCACGTCCGTCGTCCGAATGTAGAACTGCGGGCGATAGCCGCTGAAGAATGGCGTGTGGCGTCCGCCCTCGTCCCGGGTCAACACGTAGACCTGTGCGTTGAATTCGGTGTGCGGGGTAATTGAGCCGGTCTGCGCCAGCACCATGCCGCGCTCAACCTCGTCACGCTCGATGCCGCGGAGCAGGCAGCCAACGTTGTCGCCGGCGACGCCTTCATCAAGCGTCTTGCGGAACATCTCCACACCGGTAACGACGCGCTGATCAATCTCGGAGCGCATGCCGACGATATCGATCTGCTCCCCGACCTGCACCTTGCCACGTTCGACTCGGCCAGTGACTACGGTGCCTCGCCCCTTAATGCCAAAGACGTCCTCAACTGGCATCAGGAATGGCTGATCGACCGGGCGCTCCGGCTGCGGGATGTAGGAGTCCACGGCATCCATGAGTTCAAGAATCGGCTGGTATTCGGGCGCGTCCAGGTCGGTACTCTCGGACTCCAGTGCAAGCAGCGCGCTACCGGGAATAATCGGCGCGTTATCGCCGTCGAAGTCGTACTTGTTCAGCAAGTCTCGAAGCTCAAGTTCCACGAGTTCCAGCAGCTCTTCGTCCTCGACAATGTCCGCCTTGTTGAGGAACACCACGATCGCCGGCACGTCCACCTGGCGGGCCAGCAGCACGTGTTCGTATGTCTGCGGCATCGGGCCGTCGTCCGCGCCCACGACCACGATTGCGCCGTCCATCTGAGCCGCACCGGTAATCATGTTCTTGATGTAGTCGCGGTGGCCTGGCGCATCGATGTGGGCGTAGTGCCGGCTCTCGGTTTCGTACTCCGCGTGCGTGATCGAGATCGTGATCCCGCGCTCTTTCTCCTCGGGCGCGCGGTCGATCTCGTCAAAGGCCATGAAATCGGCCAGCTGCTTGTACGACAAGACTTTGGTGATTGCGGCCGTCAGGGTCGTCTTGCCGTGGTCGACGTGGCCAATCGTGCCGACGTTGACGTGCGGCTTGGTTCGTTCAAAGTGTTGGCGTGCCATTCGCTCCTATGCTCCTGCGCAGTACGCGGTTACGAAACCGGCGTCAGAAGTCCGTCCGCGGCACCTGCTCGTTGGGTAACCGCGTAGTGGGAAAATTCCATCGAGAACGTTCCGCGACCCTGGGTCGCCGAACGCAACTCGTTAGCGTACCCGAACATTGTCGCCAGCGGTACTTCAGCCGCGATAATGTGCGACCCGCCGCGCATGTCAGCACCGTGGATAGTGCCCCGCTTCGCGGCCAAGCCAGCGAGTGTGTCCCCCACGTAGTCCTCGGGCACGACTACCTGCACGCTCATGACCGGCTCCATGACATCCGTTCGCGCTTGGTTCAGTGCGTCCTCCACGGCCATGGCGCCAGCGATTTCAAATGCGAGTTCTGATGAGTCGACATCGTGGTACGAGCCGTCGACAAGCGTAATGCGAGCGTCAGTGACCTCCATGCCTTGCGGACCGCTGGTCAACCGACGCGCCGCCCCTCGTTCGGCGGCGGGAATGAATTGGACCGGAATCGCACCACCCACGATGCGCCGCTCAATCTGAACACCGGTGCCCAACGGCAGCGGCTCAAGCTCAACCGTCACATCTCCATACTGTCCGCGTCCGCCCGTCTGACGCACGAAGCGGCCACGCCCGGTGGCTTCCCGGCGAGGGCGCTCTCGGTAGGACACTTGCGGCCGACCGACATTAGCGCCTACCCGGTACTCGCGGAGTAGCCGGTCCACGATGACCTCAAGATGCAACTCGCCCATGCCGGCAATAAGCGTCTGCCCTGTCTCTTCGTTGGCGCTGATCCGGAAGGTCGGATCTTCCTCACTCAGCCGCCGCAGCGCGTCGATGATTTTATCCTGGTCGCCGCGGCTCTTCGGTTCGATAGCGATGGTTACCACCGGCTCGGGAAAGGTGATTGACTCCAGCTGCAACGGGTACTTGGGATCCGTCAGAGTGTCTCCGGTATTGGTCGCGCGGACTCCCACAGCAGCCATGATGTCGCCGTATCGGATGACTTCGGTGACTTCCTCGCGCTTGTCGGCATGCATCCGCAGCACGCGGGACAGGCGCTCGCGCTTTCCAGCGGCCGTGTTAAGCACGGTGGTTCCTGGCTTGATCGATCCCGAATACACGCGGAAGTAGGCCAGCTTGCCGGCGTGCGGATCCGCCACGATCTTGAACGCAATCGCGGTGAACGGATCGTCTTCCGCGGGCCGCCGCTGCTCTTCCGCGCCGGTCTTCGGGTTGATTCCAGTCACCGGCGGGACGTCCAGCGGCGAGGGTAGATAGTCCGTAATCGCGTCCAGCAACGGCTCAATGCCCTTGTTGCGCAAGGCTGAACCCATCAGCACGGGAACCCCTTGGGCCGCGACGGTCATCCGCCGCAAGGCAACCGTCAACTCGGCGGTCGAGAGATCCTCACCATCCAGGTACTTGGTGGCAATGTCGTCATCGAATTCGGCCAGAGCCTCGATCATGCTCTCGCGCGCGTCGAGCGCGGATGCTTCCAAGTCCGCCGGAATCGGGCCTTGCTCAAGAGCCACAAGACCGCTCGCCGGCCACCTGATGGCTTGCATGGTCACGAGGTCAACGACGCCTTCGAAGTCGGCTTCGAAGCCGACTGGCATCTGGATAGGCACCCGATTGGCGCCAAGCCGGTCACGGATCGACTCGATCGTGGCGCCAAAGTCCGCCCCACGTCGGTCCATCTTGTTGATGAATGCGATCCGCGGGACGCTGTAGCGGTCGGCCTGCCGCCAGACTGTTTCCGACTGCGGTTCCACGCCATTAACCGCGTCAAAGACAACTACCCCGCCATCGAGCACCCGCAACGAACGCTCAACTTCAGCAGTGAAGTCAACGTGGCCCGGCGTGTCGATAATGTTAATCCGATGGTCGTTCCAGGAGGCCGTGGTGGCGGCGGCCACGATGGTGATTCCCCGCTCACGTTCCTGCGCCATCCAATCCATCTGAGCGTTGCCGTCGTGGACCTCGCCAACACGGTGAATCCGGCCGCAGTAGAACAGGATGCGCTCGGTGGTGGTGGTCTTGCCCGCATCGATGTGGGCGATGATTCCAATGTTGCGCGTACGCGAAATATCCAGGGTGTTCATGGGCCTCGTGTCTCGGGATTCCGGAAAGTGGAACTAATACGCGTAGATCGCGAACGCGCGGTTCGCTTCCGCCATTCGATGCATCTCGTCACGCCGGCGAACTGCTCCGCCCTGTCCGTCGGCGGCTTCCATCAGCTCCGCCGCCAAACGCTCAGGCATGGAGCGGCCGCCACGGTTTCGCGAACCGTCAATCAGCCAGCGCACGGCCAATGAGTAGCGGCGGTCCCCGCGAATCTCGACGGGAACCTGGTAGTTGGCGCCACCCACGCGTCGCGGCTTCACTTCAACCTGCGGCATAGCGTTGCGCACGGCAGCTTCAAAGATATCAATTGCGGGCGCACCGGTACGGCCTTCAATGATGTCGAAGGCGCGATACACGATCCGCTGCGAAAGCGACTTCTTGCCGTTCAGCATGACCTTGTTGATAAAGCGCTGAACCGTGCGGTTGTTGAAGCGCGGGTCCGGTGGAATCACGCGGCGCTCTGGCCGCTTGCGACGAGGCATCAGATGGGATTTGGTCGCTGAGCGGCGACACTGGTGATAAACATCATCGGATCCGCAGCCGTACCTCTGCCTCTAACTGTCGCGCTTCGTGCCGTACTTTGATCGGCTTCGATGGCGGCCTTCAACGCCATCCGCGTCCAAGGTCCCACGCACGATGTGATATCGAACACCCGGCAGGTCGCGAACTCGTCCGCCACGGATGAGCACCACTGAGTGCTCCTGAAGTCGATGGCCCTCACCCGGAATATAGGCGGTAACTTCAATACCATTCGATAGGCGTACTCGCGCCACCTTGCGTAGAGCCGAGTTTGGCTTCTTAGGCGTTACTGTGCGAACCAACGTGCAAACACCCCGCTTCTGCGGAGACCCTTCACCACGCTGCATGCGTCGCCGCAATCCGTTGTAGGAGTAGTGCAAGGCCGGCGCCTTCAACTTGCTCCGGCGCTTTTTTCGTCCCTTGCGAACGAGTTGATTGATCGTCGGCACGACGCGACCCACGGATCCTTTACGTAGAAAAGGTGCGGCTCCAATACGCCGCACACAGTGGTAGCAAACTTATCACCGACTTCCCGCATCGTCAACGTTTTCGCCGTCCGCCGTTGGATCCGAACGAACGGCTGACGATTCGTCGATACCGAAGTCGTCCGAAGGACGCAAGAAATCGGCAAATTCGTCGCTGGCCCCACTTGGCGACGTCTCGATGCCGGCCAACAGGTCGCTCTCGGCGGCATCCATTGGCGGCACACCAGCCGCCTGGGCGCCGTTGTCCAGGTCCGGAGCCGCGTTGGCGCCATTGTCCGGATCGCGCAAATCGTCAAGCGTCACGCCCTCAGCCATGTGCATGGCCTCGGTATCAATCAGGACGTCCGACTGGTTCGGGGCTTCGAGCACTGGACCGTGGTAGCGATCCCATCCCGTACCCGCCGGAATGAGCTTGCCGATGATTACGTTCTCCTTCAGCCCATGCAGGTGATCGGTCTTGCCTTCCACCACAGCTTCCGTGAGCACGCGCGTGGTGTCCTGAAACGATGCCGCAGCTAGAAAGCTCTCGTTGTTCAACGAGGCCTTGGTTACACCCAGCAACACTTCGTGCGAGTCAGCAGCATGACCTCCGGTCTCCGCAACCTGCACGTTTGTCTGCGTAAGCGTGGACCGGTCAACCAGCGTCCCCGGCAAGAGCGAGGTGTCGCCAGGCGTGTCGACGGCGTTGTGACGCAGCATCTGACGGATGATGATCTCGATGTGCTTGTCGTTCACCGCCACGCCGACCATGCGGTAGACACGCTGGACTTCACTGACGATGTACTGCTGCAACTGAGCACGGCCGCGCAGCCGCAGGATGTCGTGCGGGTTTAGCGGCCCCTCGGTGAGCTGGTCGCCCTCGCGGACGAATTCACCACTCTGCACGCGCAGCTCAGCGGCCAGCGAGACCGGGTACTCACTGACATCCTCTTCCTCAGCGCGCACGACGATCCGCCCCTCATGGATCTCCACGACGCCGTCCGCCTCGGCCGTGACGCCAATGCTGGCGACTTTGGCCAGCGCGCGCTTACTGATCGTGTTGGATTTGCTCTTCGCCTTTCGAGCCAGGAGATCGTCCGCCTCGACCTTCGGCACGGCCATAACCCCGTTCCTGGCAATGTCGGCACCGTCCTCGACAATCGGAACCATGCCCGGGTCAAGCAGGTACTCGTACTCGTGCACATGGGCCGAGACCACCCGTACACGCCGCTGCTCGTCCTCTTCAATGACTTCGACAGTACCGTCAATGTCGCTCATGACAGCGACACCCTTGGGGATCCGCGCCTCGAAGAGTTCCTGCACTCGCGGCAAGCCCTGCTCCTTATCCACGATGTCAGCACCCACCGTCGCGATGCCACCCAGATGGAAAGTCCGCATGGTGAGCTGTGTCGCTGGCTCGCCCATCGACTGGGCGGCGATGATGCCAACGGCGGCGCCCTCCGCCACTAATTCATGGCGTGCCAGGTCCATGCCGTAGCACATCTGGCACAGGCCGCGAGCGTTTGCGCAGGTCATCGGTGATCGGACCTTGGCCGATTGGACGCCAGCGTCATCAATCAGCTTGACCAAGTCGTGGTCGATCAGAGTGCCCAAGGGCACGATGATCTCGCCAGTCGCCGGATGCACGATAGGTTGTGCCGGAAAGCGGCCGAAGCAGCGGACGCCCACGGAATCCAGCACCTCATCCAAGGCCCCGACTTCCACGGGTATTCCGTCCAAAGTGCCGCAGTCGTCGCCCATGACGATCACATCCTGGGCCACATCAACCAGGCGGCGTGTGAGATAGCCGCTGTCGGCCGTGCGGAGGGCGGTGTCGGCTAGCCCTTTGCGGCCACCGTGCGTGGAGATGAAGTACTCGTGGGCGGACATGCCTTCGCGGAAGTTCGCGCGCACGGGCATCTCAATGATCCGGCCGGCAGGATTGGACATAAGTCCACGCATCCCTGAAATCTGGCGGATCTGGTCGAAGTTGCCCTTGGCCGCGCCTGAGTTGCCCATCATGAAGACGGGGCTCATCGGGTCCAGGCTCGTCTCCACGGAACTGGAGACGGTGGCCATAGCATCGGTCCAGGCCTTGACGGTGAGCCGATAGCGCTCGTTGTCAGTAATCAGACCGTCGTCAAAGCTGGCCCTGATGGCGCTTACACGAGCATCGGTTTCCTGCTCCACCTGGCGCTTGACTTCAGGGATCTCAAGGTCCGTGATCCCCATCGTCACACCCGAGCGCGTGGCCCACTGCATACCCAGGTTCTTGAGCTGGTTGGCGACATCGCCAGTAACGTCCATATCGGTGTTGAAGAAAACCATCTCGATCACACGACGCAGGCCGCCCTTATCCAGCTGTTCGTTGACGAACCGCAATTCCCGAGGGATAGCCTGATTGAGCATGATGCGCCCGGCGGTCGTCGTAATGAATGCCGGGCCGTCCTGGCCGACCACTTCGTCAGGAAAATCCTCAGGCGTAACTCGCAGGCGAATCCTTTCCTGCAGATCCACCGCGTTGTGATCGAAGGCCAGCATGGCGTCGGTGAAATTGGCGAAGGCCTGGAGGTCGTCCTCGGCTCGGTTATCGGGCTTGCTCTGGGTCAGGTAATAGGCTCCCAGCACCATGTCCTTGGTAGGGCTGACGATGGGTGTCCCATCCGCCGGAGAAAGGATGTTGTGGGTGCTCTTCATGATGTGGCGGGCCTCGTCCTGCGCCGCTCGGCTCAGCGGCACGTGAACGGCCATCTGGTCACCATCGAAGTCGGCGTTAAACGCCGTGCAAACCAGCGGATGTATCTGGATGGCGCTGCCGCGCACCAGCACGATGTCGAAAGCCTGAATCCCGAGCCGGTGCAACGTCGGCGCTCGGTTGAGGAGCACAGGATGGTCGCGCGTGACCTCCTCCAACGCATCCCATACCAGCGGTTCGGGATGCTCGACCATGCGCTTGGCGCTCTTGATATTGCTGGCATGCCCATCGTCCACGAGCTTACGCATAACGAAAGGCTTAAAGAGTTCCAGGGCCATCTTGGTCGGTAGACCGCACTGGTTGAGATTGAGATGCGGACCCACCACGATCACTGAGCGGCCGGAGTAGTCCACGCGCTTGCCCAGGAGGTTCTGACGGAATCGGCCCTGCTTGCCGCGCAGCAAATCGCTGAGCGACTTGTAGGGATGGTTCGACGATCCCGTCACGGCACGACCGCGCCGCCCATTGTCAATCAGCGCGTCTACGGCCTCCTGCAGCATGCGCTTCTCGTTGCGCACGATGATTTCGGGCGCTCCGAGTTCAACCAACCGCTTGAGCCGGTTGTTGCGGTTGATCACCCGGCGGTAGAGATCATTCAAGTCGCTGGTGGCGAAGCGTCCACCGTCCAGCTGAACCATGGGTCGCAATTCCGGTGGCAGTACCGGCAATACGTTCAGGATCATCCATTCCGGTCGGTTCCCGGAGCGGCGGAACGCCTCCACGACCTTCAGCCGTTTGGCGGCTTTCTTTTGCCGCTGCTTCGAGGTCGCATTCAACTCCTCACGCAACTCAGCCGCCAGTTCATCCAGATTGACATCGGCGATGAGGTCGAGGATGGCTTCCGCTCCAATGCCGGCCTCAAAAACGTCACCACAAGTGTGCGTGAGCTGCTGATAGCGAGGTTCCGAGAGCAACTGGTGTAGTTCCAACGTGCTCAGGTCCTTGCGACGCTGGTCGTAGAAGTCGCGAGCGTCGTTGACCTCCAAGACTTTGGCCTCTTCAATGCGGGTGACAGCCTGGTCACTCTCGCGTCGCTCGACGGCCTTGGTAGCGGTGAAGCGGTCGCGAGCACCGGACTTTTCAGCTTCGAAACGAGCGGTCACTTCGGCAATTGCCGCTTCGGCGGCCGTATCAAGCTGCGCCAACGCGTCTTGCGGAGGCACGCTGCCCGCGGCAACAAAAGGTTCAGTCAGCCAGCTCAGCGTGGCGTCGTCCTCAAGCTTGCGCGGGCCAATGGCCGTCAGCAGGGTGCGGACGGTGGACGTTTCCTTGTTGATGGATTCGAAGCTGGCCTGAGCTTCCAGGTCCAACCGCTCCAACTCATCCGTGAGCTGCGAGTCGAGTTGCGCAGCCTGTTCCTCCAAACGCCGATGTTCATCCGCCAGGCGCATCGCCGCCGAGTCGTCGATCTCCTCGATCCGGTCGGCCAGATCCTGATCGAGGCGGCCGAGTGCCTCGTCACGGGATTCTTCGTCCAGATCGGTAACGATGAACGACGCGAAGTAGACGATCTTCTCAAGATCGCGCGGCGTGATGTCCAACACCTGGCCGATTCGACTCGGCGTACCTTTGAGGAACCAGATGTGAGTAATCGGGGCCGCAAGCTCGATGTGCCCCATGCGCTCTCGCCGGACACGTGAGCGAGTAACTTCAACGCCGCACTTGTCACAGATGATGCCGCGGAAGCGCACACGCTTGTACTTGCCGCAGGCGCATTCCCAGTCCTTGGTTGGGCCGAAGATGCGCTCGCAGAACAGCCCGTCGCGCTCAGGCTTCAACGTGCGGTAGTTGATCGTTTCCGGCTTGGCGACCTCGCCGTACGACCAGGATCGAACCTGATCGGGCGAGGCCAGGTGGATCCGAATCGCGCTGAATTTGTTGACTTCAAGCATTCGTCCGGGTCCTCCTACAGGCGGTATTCACGCCCCTGGATGTTGATGCCATCCAGGTCGGGCAGCTGGTCGTGCATGTGTTCGCCGGCCAGCGCGATTTCTTCCTCGGCGTCGTCCAGGATGTCAACGGAAACGCCAAGGCTCTGCAGTTCCTTCACGAGCACCCGGAACGACTCCGGGATTCCGGGCTCGAGGATGGTTTCGCCTTTGACGATGGCCTCGTACGTCTTCACGCGCCCAAGAATGTCGTCGGACTTGACCGTAAGCATTTCCTGTAGCGTGTGGGCGGCGCCGTAGGCCTCCAGTGCCCAGACTTCCATCTCACCGAAGCGCTGACCGCCCATCTGTGCTTTGCCGCCCAGGGGCTGCTGGGTGATGAGCGAGTACGGCCCAGTGGAGCGGGCGTGGATCTTGTCATCCACCATGTGGCCCAGCTTCATCATGTAGATGACGCCAACGGTGACTTCTTGGTCAAAGGCCTCGCCGGTGCGGCCGTCGTACAGAACGGCCTTGCCATTAGCCGGCAAGTCCGCTTCCTCGAGCGCTGTCGCAATGTCCGCTTCGTCCGCGCTATCGAAAACGGGACATACGGCGCGGAATCCAAGCTTCTCGGCCGCCCACCCAAGATGCGTCTCCAGCGTCTGCCCCACGTTCATGCGGGATGCCACGCCCAGCGGATTCAGGATGATGTCGACCGGCGTGCCGTCTGCGAGATAGGGCATGTCTTCTTCGGGCAGGATCATCGAGATCACGCCCTTGTTACCGTGGCGGCCAGCCATCTTGTCGCCGACCATCAGCTTGCGCTTCGAGGCAACGCTGACCCGGATCATCTCGGTTACGCCCGCTTGGAGATCGTCGCCGTCCTCGGTTGAGAACCGGCGAACGTCAATCACGCGGCCGTACTCGCCCGCCGGCACATGCTTGGACGTGTCCTTCACTTCGCGTGCGTCGCGCCCGAAGATGGCGCGCAGCAGCCGGTCCTCGCCCGAGAGTTCGGTTTCACCCTTGGGCGTGATCTTGCCGACGAGCACGTCGTCCGGCCCGACCTCCGCGCCGACGTACACCACGCCGGTGTCGTCCAGGTTACGAAGGGCCTCTTCGTTCTGATTCGGAATGTCGCGCGTGATCTCCTCAGCGCCAAGTTTCGTGTCCCGCGCTTCGACTTCGTACTTCTCGATGTGGATCGATGTAAAGACGTCGTCCTTGAGCAGGCGTTCGCTGACGACGATGGCGTCCTCGTAATTGCCGCCTTCCCAGAACATGAACGCGACTACGATGTTTTGCCCGAGGGCGATCATGCCGTCGGCAGTCGCCATGCTCTCGGCGATCGGTTGCCCCGCCGTCACCGTGTCACCGGCGGCCACCACAGGACGCTGGCTGATACACGTAGCGGTGTTGGACCGGTCGAACTTGCGCAATCGGTATACCCGCTCACCCCCGGCGTTGTCGTGATCGATGGTGATTTCGCGCGAGGTCACATGCGTCACCTCGCCGTCGGCCGCGGCCAGCACCATATGCCCCGAGTCGCTGGCACTAGCTCGCTCCATACCGGTGGCCACCAGCGGCGCTTCAGGCGTGATTAACGGCACGGCCTGTCGCTGCATGTTGGCGCCCATCAGCGCGCGATTGGCGTCGTCATGCTCGAGGAATGGAATCATGGCCGTCGCCAGGCTCACGATTTGCTGCGGCGACGAATCCAGGTACTCCACGTCGCCCGCGTCGGCCTCGAAGAAATTCGGACCCCGACGTACCGAGACCCGATCTAAGACGATTTCGTTAGCATCGTTGAGCCTAGTCTTGGCCTCTGCAATGGTGTGGCGCTCCTCTTCATCGGCGGCCAGGTACTCAATCTCGTTGGTCACAACCGGGCGTACGCGCACTTCGAGATTGTCAGCACCGTCGATCTGACCAATATCCTCCGCTAACGCCGCTTCGATCACGTCTCCAGCCTGCGCCAACGGCTCTGCGCTGTCCGCTGCGGTGACCGGCTCGACCAGCGTGCGACCCACCAGCATCTCGGCGTCTCGCGCCGGAATGCGCGTGAGAACCCGTCGGTACGGCGTCTCAATGAATCCGTA
>VXPS01000016.1 GCA_009839425.1 Chloroflexota bacterium | reverse complement strand
CCCGGAAGGCCGACGTCGGTTTCGGGGTGGGCGCGCTCGCAGCCGGGGGCACCGGCGGCGGCGCGGCCGGCGGCGGCAGCTACACGTCGACCGACATCGGCAAGATCATCATGGCGGCCTTCGTGGACGGGCATAACAAGCTGGTGGCCCGGTACGGGCGGTCGTGATGCCCGACCCGGGAACGCCCGGGGCCAGCGCTCCGGGAGCCGTGTACCGGCTCGAATGCCGGCACTCGGCGTGGCGCTCGCTCGGCATCTGCGCCGCCGTGTTCGGCTCGGCGGCCATCCTCACGCAGGCGGTCGCGATCGGAATCGCGCTGCTGACCATCCCGCCAGACTTTCCGCTGCGGCCGGACGGCAGCCTGGCCTACCACTTCGGTGTCGGGATCGGCTTGGCCCCGCAGTACACGACGGACGTCGGGTTGCTCGCCTCCGCCTGCGCATGGGCGCTCGCCGGATTCCTCCTGATCCGGAGCGTGTTCCGCAAGACCGCGATCGTGGCCACCGCGCCCGGCGCCGCCCACCCCGTCCGGTACGAACTCGACGTCGAGGCGCCCGTCCGCCGGTTCGGGTGGCCGATCACACTGGCCGCGGCCGGCACGCTCTGCACCCTGGGTGGAGCGCTCGCGTACTACCTGCCCTGGTGCGTCGGCGCCGTGGCGCGGACGGCCACCGGTCGTGCGCCGGCTCCCACCGGCGCCGGCGCCGACAACCTCGCGATCACGTGCGTGCTCGACCGGGCGGCCCTCGCCAAGCGCGCAGCGCTCCCCGGGGTCGCCATCACGGTCGCCGGGGCCGTGTACATCACGGCGTGGCTCGACCTGCAGGAGGTGCTGGCGCTGCCGCAGCCGACCACGGCGGCGGACGTCGCCGCTTGGGAGACCATGGCAGGGACCGCAGGGCTGCTCTGGGTTGGGGCCCTGGCCGTGGGCGTCCTGCTGGCGGTTCCGGCCGGCTGGTTCCTTATCCGACATGCGACGAGCCAGCTGCAGGTCCGGGGCGAGGACGGCAGCGGCGGCCGACTGGCGGTCGAGGCCACGGGCACGCCCGGATACCTCGCCAAGTGGGTTGCAATCTGCCTGTTGACCGGCGGCGCGGGGGTGCTGTTCTACCCCGCCAAGGCGCTCACACGAGCCCTCAACCATGCACGCGCCGGGGACGGGGACGTCCCGCACACGTAACCCGCCGCCGATGGATCGCTCGCTTCGCCGTCACGCCCATTGGCATTGGCAAAGGAGCGCCACTCCGTCGCGGCATATCGCGGAGCCCGCCGGATGAAGGGCTGTCCCGCGGTCTACATCCGCCGGATACGCGACCGCTTCCCGGTGCCGTGGCGCGACCGTAGCAGCGGCATTCCGCGAGGCATTAGCGGCCGGGGAAGGTTCCCGGGCTTCGTCGCATTGCTTGTCCCTTCCCCTCCGGTCAGAGGACGTGTCGCCGCGCCGCCCGGCTTAGGTTCCGGCTGCCCTGCGACGCGCGTCACCGACAAGATTGACGAATTCGTTCGCCGGGCAACACCGGCACCGCAAGGGTTGCTCCCGGGGACTCATGCCCGAGACTGCTCGGCTTCGTGAAGGACGATGGGCGACCCCGTCCTCTTTTCAATGACGGCAAGGCCCATCCGGGAGAGGTTCCGGCTGACGCACGCTTCGGCCGTGAGCGCGGCGAGCAGGTCCGGAGTGGAAGACAGGCTCTCAAGGAAGACCAGCTCAAATTCGAGCATCGGTCCTGCGTCGAGCCCTTGCGCCTGCAGGTTCCGCGCCACCGCCTCGCGGACGTCGTTACCGGCGAGGATCTCATCGTGACGGCGCAGGTCCTGCAAAAGCCTGCCCGCATGGATCGTGCACAGCACACTCGATCCGTCGCCCGCCACGCCTCCCAGCAAGGGTGTGACGGCCTTGCCGTCGATGTCGATTGCGGCGTTGAGGTTGGTCCGCCTCAATCGGTGGATGTCCTCGTCCGCCAGCCCGGCGCCGCGGATACCGCGCAGCATGTGCGCGTCGATCAGCCGCGGCCAGTTCGAGTACACGATGCCGAGGAGGTCTTGCCGTACCCAGTCGATGCTGCGCCGCGACGGATGCGGCCGGACATCAACGAAGTACGCATCCCGAGGAGCGATGATCGCGAACAGCAAGTGGTGCGAGCGTTTGACGAACCCTCCCACTTCCATCTCGCTGCCGAGATGGAAGTGGTGCATGCCGTAGTGCCAGAGCAGACCGTCCCAGCCGGCCGCGTCGCAGATGTTCTTGCTAAGGAACGCATTCACATTGGCGCCCTCGACAAGGAGTCGGCGCAGCCGGAATACCGTTCCCCGAGTATCACGGGCCGATGGGCCGCGGCGATCTGACCGTAACAGCCTGCCCAAGAACGCGTGGACTTGGTCCGAGAAGTGAACCCGACGAGGAACGGGATGGATCCGTCGCACGTTTAGCTCGAAGTAACGTGCAACGAGGCGGTGGAGCGGCATTGAGGCGTCAAACCGGAAGCCGCCGTTTTCCAGTTCGCCCTTGATCAGGCGCGACAGGTCAGTGCACAAGGTCATGTCGCTACACGACCGCCGGACTGGTCGTCACGTCGGGAGGCGCAGTAAGCGAGGACGCCACCATGGGAAGCTCTAGCAATGAAGTTCTAACGGTCGCCCCTGCCTGCTGCCAAACATGCCGAGGTGCCGGAGCCTTGGAATGCTAGCCACTCTCCAGGGAACAATCGTCCTGCCTGGTCACCTGCGCAACATCGCCACGAATTGGTAGCCGATCGGTACCATACCGACCCGTGCCGGCCGACGAAAAACAAAGACACTCAGATTCCACGTCTGCGAACATGAAGCGTGTTGCACACGCGCCCGCAGCTTCCGATCATGGGCTTCGAACGTGTGCAATCGGACCGATGATTGGTCACGAAGGGCGGCCGTGCCGACTTCGAGCGGCACAACAAGCCATCGGTCGCCTGCCCTTTGTTCCCGACCGCCGGCCAGGGAAGTGCTGTTGTTCTACCCAGCTGAGCCGCGCCGAGTGGCTGCTAACCGCATGCCAACGCGAAGGTGACGCCAGCGCCGACAACCAACCCGAGACCAAGAGGTTCAATGACACACGAGACGACCGGCTCTTTGCGATTCGACCTCACTTCGAAGACCAAGATGCCCGCCAGGAAGCCTACCCATACCGTGCCTGATCAATCGGCGATCGAGGATGACAACTTTCCCTTCGAGAAATTCTACCGCGTGGCCGAGCACGAGAGCTGGCGCAAGGAGATCCATCGACCCCTCTATCACATACACAAGTGGTGGGCACGACGGCTTGGCTCGGTATTCCGCGCCATCGTCGTTGGCGCGTTCTCGCCGGCCGGCACAGATGTCAAGGACAGCTTCTACCGAGCCACCCGGTTCCCCGGAGCCATTGTGTTCGACCCGTTCATGGGCAGCGGAACCACCATTGGCGAAGCGCTGAAACTCGGCTGTCGGGCAATCGGGCGGGACATCAACCCGGTCGCGCACTTTGCGGTCAAGAATGCACTGGCCAGACATTCACGCCACCAGGTAATTCGTGAGTTCAGGGCGATCGAGCACGACGTGGCCCCCTCGATCCGACACTTCTTCCGGGCTTCCTTGCCTGACGGAAGTACGGCTCAAAGCCTGTACTACTTCTGGGTGAAAGTGATCCGCTGTCCAGAGTGCAACAGCGCCGTTGATCTGTTCAAGTCCTACCTGTTTGCGCGCCATGCCTACCCGCAACGGTACCCAGCCGCCCAGGCGGTTTGCCCATCCTGCGGGAGTCTCAACAGTACCCGTTACGACGCCACCACCGTCGCATGCGACTCCTGCCACCGGGTCTACGATCCGAAGGATGGCCCGGCACGCGGCACCAAGGCCGTCTGCCCCAACTGCCAGCACGAGTTTTCAATCGCCGGCACCGTTCGAAACGGTGAGGCTCCTCCCAAGCACCGGTTGTACGCAAAGCTGGTGCTCACGGCGGCCGGCGAGAAGCAGTATCTGCCGGCGGACGATTTCGACCACGCGCTGTATGACGAGGCGGTGGCGGCCCTGAGCGCGAAAGGAGGAAGATTGCCCAAAGGGGAATTGAAAGCGGGATACAACACGAATCAGGCGATCAACTACGGCTATCGGCACTGGCACCAGATGTTCAACGGGCGTCAGCTCCTGTGCCTGGGGATGCTCGCCGATCGTATCCGTTCCATCGAGAACGAACCGCTTCGTGAGCTGTTCACCTGCCTGCTCTCCGGCACGCTGGAGTTCAACAACATGTTTGCTTCGTACAAGGGCGAGGGTACAGGGGCGGTACGGCACATGTTCGCCCACCACATCCTGAAGCCGGAACGCACACCGCTCGAAGCGAACCCGTGGGGCACCCCGAAAAGTTCAGGAGCGTTCTCGACGTTGTTCGAAAAGCGGATCCTGCGGGCCCTGGCCTATTGCGAGGACCCGTTCGAGATCGCGCTCGGCGACCGCGACGGAAAGCGACCGGCGAAGAAAGTGTTCGGCCTGTCCCGGCCCATCGGCTTTGCGAATGCGAAGAGCTTCAGCGCTTTCGGGCAGGGGCGACAGCTCTACCTGTCATGCGGGGACTCGAGCCAGACCGACCTCGCATCGCAGTCGGTGGACGCCGTCATCACTGATCCACCGTTTTTCGACAACGTCCACTATTCCCAGCTCGCCGATTTTTTCCATGTCTGGCAGCAACACATTCTCAGGCCCAATAGCCGACGCCTACCGACGACCCGCTCGGAGCGCGAAGTACAACACACCGATGCGCAGCTGTTCACGAAGCGCCTGCGCTCAGTGTGGCAGGAATGCCACCGGGTGCTGAAGCCCAACGGGCTGTTGGTGTTTACCTATCATCACGCCAGGGCTGAGGGATGGCAGAGCGTCCTTCAGGCGTTGACCGGCGCCGAATTCGCCATCGTTGCCGCACATCCGATCAAGGCGGAAATGTCAGTGGCCATGCCGAAGCACCAAAGCAAGGAGCCCATCGACCTCGATATCATCTTCGTCTGTCGGAAGCGCGCTGCGGTACACGCCGAGGCGTTGTCATACGAAGACGCCTGGGCACGCGCGCTCGACGTTGCACGTGAGCAGATCAGCCGACTACGCGAGTTCAGCAAGCAGCTCAGCCACAACGACCTCCGGGTCATCGTGACGGCACAGGTTGTCCGCTTTCTCTCGGCCGCCGCGGATACCGGCGCCGCCAGCGCCTTCCTGGAGAGCCGGAGTGACAAGCTCGACGAGGCGATCGACGCGTTGCGACCCTAGGCTTGCGGCTTGACCTTGACCTGGAAGCGCCCGCGCGGTGCTGTCTGTTCGCGACGGTTTTCAGGGTGAGGAAACGGGTCGCGTTCGCTGAATGGCGAAAAGCCGTCCTTGACGTCACGACGGTCACGGTAGCAATAGAAGGTACGGATCTCCGGTGTCGCACCCACCGCCTTCGGGGGCACCGTCCGGTCAATACGGCCGACCCGAACTAAGGCGGGATGCTCGGCCTCCAGATTGCTCCGGGCATGAATGAGCGTTGACTGGTGGTCGAGCAACGGGGTCCCCAATGGATTCGAGAAGATGACCATGGGTCGTACGCGATTGGCGCCATCACCATAGGTGCCGAGATCGATTGCCTTGGTTCGCGGGCCCGTTATGGATAGATAGAAGTCGAAGTCTTCGTTCAACAGGTTGCCGTCGCAGAAAACGGAAGCGGTCAGTCGATAGGTCTGTTCCCTGTCCGGCACGGGCTCCTGGCAAGCGAATAGGTAGTAGCCCCTGATATCCAGGGGCCGTTCGCTGTCATCGTAAATCCGGACCGTGCCACAAGGAGGCGTGGTATTGAAGTCGAGACCGGTCTTGCGGCTGACGCTGCCAGGCCCGTTTTTCTTGGGCTTTCCGCGCTGCAACTTCTTGACCTCCACGCCAATGATTCGAGTCGAGTCGGCCAGCAATGCCTCTCCAGACGCACTGTTGCACAAGGCAGGGCGGTAGACCGCCATGTCAGGCGTGATCAAGGGCCCGCCTGCCCGGACGACCTTTATCCCGTCACCAACAGCCTTTCGAAGACGTTTACAGATGTACACGTCCAGAGGATCATCCTGGGTGTTGCGTTTCTCCGGCAGCCGGTACCGTTTGGGCCTACCTTTGTCATTGAAGAAATGGGCGCGAAGGGCGAGGAACGCCTCGACGCTCAAGTCGGTTGGATCTTTGGCATGCATAACAGGTTGGTCCCCTAGTTGGATCTTCCTCGGCTACATCTCCCCCGTGCGGCGCGGCATACTTCGAACGATCGCACAACCCGGAGCCTGAAAATGGAGGTTGAAACCGAGATCACGGGCAATCTCGAGTTTTCCACCTAAGGCGCGTCGGAATGAGCGGTGGATTCCTGTTCGAATTGGCGCACGCTTGATCCAGCTGTTGCTGGGTCAGTCCCTCGGTCGATTGCAGGTACGCGCTGGTGAGGTCGGCATTCGTCAGGTCGGCGCCCGCGAAGTTAGCACGCGCAAAGTAACCGCTGGTCAGGTCCGCACTTGAGAGATCGACGTTGCTGAAATCCGCGCCTGTGGCGTCGGCACGCACAAAGTCGGAATGGGGCAGAACTGCCCCGGGAAACTGGGCACGCTTCAGGCAGGACCTCCCGAACCGCGCGAAATCCAGTTCCGCACCACGAAAGTCTGCATGCGCCAAATTGGCTTCTCGGAAGTGTGCATCGACCAGTTGGCCACCTCCCAGTTTGATGCCGGACAAGGCGGCTTCTCCGTCTGGGTCGAGGCCGGTTTGGAAGTTCACTCCATTGGCGTCGATAGCTTCCAGGTCGATCCCGTTTTCGTTCATTTGCTCCAATATTTGAATCTGTCCGACTTCGGCCCTCAGCTGCTTGTTGGGCCCATGGCATCTCCTGAAACGGTACCCCGCGGGCGTCTCCATTGTTCTGGTTGCCGACCTGCCTGAATCCTCCGCGCGCGCTGCTGCAAACTGCTCAATCAACATGTCGGACAACGTGGTTTTGCGTAGAGCCCTGCTCTGCCGGAATTCATCGAGTGTCGCCGCCCGAAGTTGACGGTTAGCCTCGAACTCGCGCAGCGTCGCTTCGTGCAGTTCCCTGCTCTGCTCGATTTCTTCCGCCGCCAACCAAACCGCCAACGCGGCAAACGCCAAGCCGACGGCGGCGACCAGTACGCCAATCGCCGCAAACAGGATGCCTAGAGGTTCTATGGCTCGTACAAAGTACGCAAACGACGTACATTCGTACGTGGTCGCAAGCCTCACGAGAAAGGACTTCCGGCTGGGAGGCTCGGTCACTTCTTCGCCTGCTGACACGGTTAACTATCCCGGTCGCAACGCTACAGCGTGCCTCTCCAGAGCGCTAACATGATCGCGCGTTATAAGGCAAACTGGCAGTATCGTCTGTCAGGTCAGGGAGCCGCAGTAGTCAGGTGCGGCAGACAGAGCAGGGCCCAAGCCCCCAGATTTTCCCACGCCGGGTGCTCCGACGTTGGGGTCAGTTCCAACCCGCTCAGAACTAGCATGTCGACTGGTGTACAACACAGTTGACGTTTGCAAGTTTTGCAAAGTTGCGGTTGCCGCACTGA
>VXPS01000119.1 GCA_009839425.1 Chloroflexota bacterium | reverse complement strand
ACCTGGCGCTGGCGACGACGTCGCCGTGGAACGTGCCGTCGGCTCGTACGTTGCGGTCGGCGGGTTTGCGCTATTCGTATACGCAGATGATGGCGTTTGACGCGTTTGACGGGGCGTTTCCGATGCCGGCGCAGCCGCTGGGGCGACCGTATCCGGGGGCGCGAAATTTAGCGAATTTTTGGTGGTGCGGAGCCGAATAATTCGGTGCGGGCAGGGCGCAACCTGGGCCGCGCAGGGCGACGCCGGGGGCAGTCTGAGGCGTCGAGCCAGGGGCGGTCTGGAAGCGAGGGAGCATAGAGACACGAGTTGCGAAAGCGAGTCGCATATTGTACACTGCTTAGGTACAGGCGGCAACCGCGGTCGGGCAGGATCGCGGGCATCCAAGGCGATGGCGCCAGCGGCGCCAGGCTTGGGCCGTAGGAATTACAAACGTCGAAGCGAGGATCGGATCGTCATCATTGTCGTGGTGACCGCCGTCGTTCTGATGCTGGCCGTGGTGGCCGCCATATTGCGCGGACGGTAGCCGAAGCCCGCTCGGTTTCGAGTCAAAGGCAGGCGCGTCCACGTGCGACACTCCGCAGGTGCGCACGCCTGAGGTGGCTGGCATGAAGATAGTCGCGGTTGAACGCATTGCGGTCGATGCCGGGCACACGGAGCGTCCCGGTCGGCAGATGCGTCGTAAGTGCGCGGACTGGTCGATCATCGAGGTGTGTAAGGTCACGGCCGACAACGGGCTGATTGGCTGGGGTGAGACGGTCCCGCATTACACCTGGGGCCGGGTGTCCGACGAAGCCGCCGAGCGAGCGATCGGGAGCAACCCGGCCGAATTGATGTGGGACGACGGTTGCGGGGCCGGCTTGCAGCAGGCGCTGTTCGATCTGACCGGCAAGGCGCTGGGGATGCCGGCATATCGTCTGCTTGGCCACAAGGTGCGCGACTGGTGCCCGATCGCCTGGTGGTGCTGGGACATGCCGGCGGACGAGTGGGTGGGTGAGACGCAGGACGCCGTGGCGGCCGGATACGTCAGCTTCAAGCTGAAAGCGCGGCCCTGGCACGACCTGCGCGCCGCGACGCAGGCGATCAACGAGGCAACGCCGGACCATTGCGTGTTCGACCTGGACTTCAACAGTCTGCTGGTTTCGGCGGGGCAGGCGCAGCACGTGCTGGCCGACCTGGAGACGTTTCCGAAGGTGCACTTCTTCGAGACACCAATTCCGCAGCATGACGTGGAAGGCAACCGGTCGCTGCGGGCGAAGCTGCGGCGGCCGGTGGCCATGCACTTTGACAATCCACCGTTCCTGACAGCGGTCAAGGAGGGCGTTTGCGACGGCTGGGTGCTGAACCAAGGGGCGGCGCGCACCGTGCACCAGGCGGCGCTGGCGGATGAGGCGAACATGCCGCTGTGGCTCCAGCTCGTGGGGACCGGGATCACTACAGCGTTCACAGCTCACCTGGGCGCGGTGCTGCCGGCGGCTCAATGGCCGGCCATCACGTGCCTGAACACCTATCGGGACGACCTGATTCGAGAGCCGCTGGAGATTCGGCGCGGTCATATGCGGGTTCCGGAAACGCCGGGCTTGGGGATCGAAGTGGACGAGGAGGCGTTGGAACGGCTGCGACGGCCGGACGTTTCGCCGCACGAGTTGCCGCGAATGATTCACACCGTGCGATGGGCGGACGGATCTTCGGCGGCGTATACGGAACACGACGACATGGAAGCGGACTTTCTGGCGGGCAGCCGGCCGGGATTTGAACGGGGTGTGTCCCTGACGACTGAAGAGGACGACGGGAGCCCGGCGTTTGGTGAACGGTGGAAGCAAGTGCGGCAGGCCGGGATCCTGACGCTGTATGCGTAAACCATAACTTTACATAACGTGCCGTAAGGAGGGGGCGGCGGCAGAGGACGAGGCCCTGACCGCTATGCCAGTGGCAGTTCGCCCAGTTGACGGTCGGCTTCGTCTACGTCCAGCGATCCGTCCTGGACACTGCGCAGGATTTCGCGCACGCGGGCTTCGCGCTCGTCTGGCGTGAGTTGGTCTGACGGGGAAGTAGCGCGACGAGCCGCAGCGGGATGCCGGCGGGTGCGCCGATGACTCTGGCGGCGGGCACGACGAACCCGCCGCGCGACATGGCGCGTGTGTCGATCGACCTCGCGTCTGACCCGAGTCGAGACGCGCTCACCCAGATCGCCGAGATTGAGGTCAGCACCGATTCCCGACAGCTCAGCCCCAACCTCGTCGAACGCGGCATCCACCGCCGAGGTCATCTCGGCCATTGCGCGCTCAACGGCGACGCCGGCCCTGGCAAAGGCGTCGTCGAACTCTTCGTGTGCGTCCCAGGACGTGCCGACCTTTGCGGAAATCGGTCCCTCCGTGCGAATGCAGATGCGCCCCTGGCCTGAACCCAGCGTTGCGACGACGCGCCGGTTGGAGCGTTCGACGATCTGGAAACTTGAGTCCAGCGAAGGCGGATGGTTCTCGGACTCAAGTTCTAACCGCACCGAAGACTCGGGGTGGAGGCGGAGCCTGACCCGGCCTTCGACCTGAGCCTCCCACACGTAGTCGTCCGTGAGCTTCCCCTCCAGCACCAGGTTTCCCTGGACTGACGTGGCGCAAAACCCTCCGGTCAGGTTGGCGACGCGGACATGGCCATTCACTTTGCCTAACCGGACTGCACCCGACACTTGCCGGATGGCGAGGTTGCCGTTGACCTGCGCAATGTCCACTTCCGCAAGGTCGGCAAGCTTCACATCCCCCCGGAGCGGCGAGCCGCCGGTGGCGGAGAGCTTCCGCGCTCCCTTGACACTCAGCGGGCCGTTGATCGGCCCGGTCAGGTCAATATCACCGGCCACGTCTCGCGTCTGCAGCGGACCGTTGACGGCGCCGAGCAGGAGATCGCGCTCTATGCCTTGCAGGCGCAGCGGCCCATTGACATCGCCTAGTTCGAGGCGTCCGCCAGCGGGAACCTGGACGGTCGACATTTCGCTCAGGCTTATCGTCGTGGACTCGTCGTGCCTGTCGATGCCGACTCCGCCGAGACTCTCCACGATCCCAAAGGCGGACGCGGAGCCTCGGACCTCAAGCGGCCAACGCGCGCCCTTGAGAATGATTGTTCCGGTTCCATCGAACTGCACGCTGTCCATCAGAACTCCTCGCTCGCGGCGAGCGCCGCAATCGGTCGGTCTTCAGCCTCCATATGCGCCGGCTGTCTCCGGACTGCACCCGACACTTGCCGGATGGCGAGGTTGCCGTTGACCTGCGCAATGTCCACTTCCGCAAGGTCGGCAAGCTTCACATCCCCCCGGAGCGGCGAGCCGCCGGTGGCGGAGAGCTTCCGCGCTCCCTTGACACTCAGCGGGCCGTTGATCGGCCCGGTCAGGTCAATATCACCGGCCACGTCTCGCGTCTGCAGCGGACCGTTGACGGCGCCGAGCAGGAGATCGCGCTCTATGCCTTGCAGGCGCAGCGGCCCATTGACATCGCCTAGTTCGAGGCGTCCGCCAGCGGGAACCTGGACGGTCGACATTTCGCTCAGGCTTATCGTCGTGGACTCGTCGTGCCTGTCGATGCCGACTCCGCCGAGACTCTCCACGATCCCAAAGGCGGACGCGGAGCCTCGGACCTCAAGCGGCCAACGCGCGCCCTTGAGAATGATTGTTCCGGTTCCATCGAACTGCACGCTGTCCATCAGAACTCCTCGCTCGCGGCGAGCGCCGCAATCGGTCGGTCTTCAGCCTCCATATGCGCCGGCTGTCTCGGCGCATTCGTTCCGCGGCCTGCCGGCCTAGACATGGCGGGCCGCTTCGTCGACGTCGATCTCGCCGCGCCGAAGCGCTTCGAGGGTGCGCCTGCGGTCTTGCGGAGAACCTGACCGCTGACGAGCCAGCGCCTCGGCTACAGCATCCAGCCGTCCACGGACAGTGGGATAGGAGACGCCCAGTTCGGCTTCCACGTCGCGTATGACACCGCGGTTACGGACAAAGACCTCAACGAAAGCCAGCTGTTGGGCGTGGAGCTCCGCCAGACCGCCCGGCACAAATCGGCCCTCTATGGCGATGGCGCAGGACGGACACTCGATACGAGTCACGACCGGAGGCTCCGCGCACAGTGGGCAGGCGGAGGGAAGCTGATGTGGCATTGGATTGATTTTATTGAGCGTGACTTACGTATATTAATAATCTGGACGAATTATTTCAAGTAAAACCTGGCAGAATCACTCTTCCATTCATTTCTTTACATAACGCGCAGGGCGTAGGATCGGAGGTTCGGCACGCCTTCGACGGATGAGTGAGGCATCGGAGTGCGACCGGGTAGCCGCGTCCAAGGCGCCCCGTGGGGACGCAAGTCCGAGAGCGTTGATGGCGGTGGCGGTTTGCACGTCCCCGACTTGATCCGCGCCAGAGGATCCGATGCCGTCGCCGCCTGTCGCCGGGGACCTTTCCGGCCATCCAGGCGGCAGCGCAGCCCGAAGACGTATCCGCTTGTGCGGAGGGCCGGGTGCGGCCGGAGTTCGCGCCCAGGTCCAGATCAGCGTCGAGAGCCGATCCTGGAGCGACACGTCTGGAAAACGACCGACCGGTCAGAGCCCGTTGCCGCCCTGAGCGGCCGGACGTTGAGATGAATAGTAGAACTAATGTGTATTAGTTCTACTATCTGGACTTCGAGACGCCGGGAGGCGTGGATTGAATCTCCGCGCAGCACGAAGGTCCCGACAGACACCGAAGATCGCTGCTGCTTGCGGCGTATTCCATCCCTCACCAGTGAGCCGCGGAGAGGGGATGTCGTCGGCACCTCGGTAACGACTGCGTGACCAGGGAACGGACATGGGCCTTCGACAGACGAGGCCCTTGTCCTGCCTGCTCGCTCGACATGGTCGATGTGTCGTCCGTGGTCACTTGAAGGCGGACGAGCCTGAATTCCGAGGGAATTCGCGAAATGCCGCGAGGTACCGAGTGGTCCTACTGGTTCGAAAAGTCTCGTGACAGAGATGGCGTGGCGCGGTAGATTCAAAGTTCCCACTGTGTCGTGGGAGTACCTGTGGTGCATAGGTGATTCTGGATTGGAGTCCATGAGCCCGACCTTGCAGGCCGCAACGGCGGATTTTCTGGGCGCCATGCGTGCCAAGTCCCCGAGCACGAGAGCGACCTACGGGACGGGGTTGCGACGTTTCTTGGCCTGGCGCGGTACCGAGACGTCGGTGGACGAACTGGACGACGGGGTGCTCGAGCGGTTTTACCTGGAACTGGTGGACGAGTTTGGACGCGAGCGGCAGGCCACGATTTCGACTTACCTGGCGGCGGTTCGCGCCTTTCTGCGGCATTGCCTGCGTTCCGGCGTATTGGATGGCGTGGAACTCGAACGGGCGGTTGAGCGATTGCGGGCGGTTCGCGACAAGCCCGGGTATCGGACGCCGCGGGTTGAGAACGGGCTGGCGCTGATTGTCGATTATGTCAAGAACGAGTTGCCGGGATTGATTGCCGATTCATCCTCGAGAGATGCCCGGCTCCGGGTCTCTCGGGATCGAGCCTTGCTGCTCCTGCTGTTTACCACCGGTATGCGGCGGCGCGAGGCGGCTCGGCTGGACCGGAGAGACGTTGATGACGGGTGGGCGCAGCAGGCGTTGATTACGGGGAAGGGTGATCGGGAGCGGGTGGTTTTCTTCGATGACGACACGCGTGAGGCGATTCGCGCCTACGTGGAGGCACGGCACGACGCGTATGCGCCGCTGTTCATTCGGCACCACGGAAAGCCGAAGCACCCGGGCCGCGCCGGCGAGCGGCTGCGCCTGTCGCCGCAGTCGATCTGGAAGATCGTGAAGACCTATGCCGCGGCCGTGGGCGTGCCGGCCACGACGCATGACTTTCGGCACCTCAAGGCGACATCGCTGTTAAACCGTGGCGCGAACCTGTCGGAGGTCCAGGACATCCTGGGGCACGCCTCGCCGGATACGACCAAACGCATTTACGCGCACTACGAGACCGCCAGGCTGCGCGAGGCGTTTGATCGATACAGCCCGTCCGTGGAAGAGGCCGCGGCGGCGGCGCGCAAGGGCCGCTCGCTGGCGGGGTCACGGTAAGGCGCGATGGCCACGGAGCATCAGCGGCATGTCAGCGGCCTGACCGCGACGGCCCAGGTGTCGCCGGAGGCGAGCTGGTTGTGCCGGGCGTGTCACCGGACCAACGCGCGAGGGTGGCAAGTGTGCCGGTTATGCGGTGCGGAGCGTCCGGCGCGGCGCGCGTGGATGAAGACACGGGCCTTTCGTTCGCTGGCGTTTCTGCTGACGGTGCTCATTGGCGCGGCTGTTGGGGTGGTGGTCTTGAGTGCCTGGGGCGCGGTGATCAGCGGGCCGTGGATTGTTCCGGCCATTGCGGTCTGGGTGCTTCTTTGTCTGGCGGTACCGGTGGTTGCGTGGGTGAGGCGGGCGTTGAGCGGCGATTAGTCGTCGCCGAAAAGCTCGCCTATTGAGTTCAGCGCGGCCGCGCGCAGGTTGTCGCCGCTGACGGGAGTCCAGGGAGCGTGGTGGCCGTACCAGCGATGGGCGTCGTCGACTTCGTAGCCGCCGGTGGCCGTGGCGCGGCGGGTGGGCGTGTAGCCGACAAGGCCGTTGCTCCAGCCGGCGATTATGAGCTCAGGCGACGGGGTCTGCGTCCGTAGGGCGCGGCCGTCTTCCGAAAAGAACTCCGAGGGGATGGCGACAATGGCAAGGTCACCGATTCGCAAGGCCTGGATGTCGACGGCGAGATCCCGGCCGTCGGATGGCTGCCAGTCGAGGACGCGGCGGGCGAAGTCGACCTGGTGCCATTGGATGCGCAGGCGTTGCGCGGTTCCGGTTGTGGTTTCGAGGGCGCGCTGACCTTCGGCGAGGATGCGGCGGGCTTCGGCCTGGCTGATTGGTTCGGCATAGAAGAGGTCGGCTGGGGCGGAGGCACTGCCCGCGCACGTCGTGGAGGATTGGCGCAGCTGCGAACGGAGTTGCAGGACCGTGCGGCCGAGGGCGACGCCGTGATGGCGGGCGTTGGAGACGCTGCGGTAGCCGGCGCCGTCGAAGCGCTGATTGATGTCGCCGCCGGCGCCGTTGACGTACAGGCAGGGCGCGCCTGTGACCTGGCTGATGGTGCGCCGCATGTGGCCGGGGTAGTCGGAGGTACTGACGCTTTCGCGTGACCCGGTTGGGTGGCAGCTGTAGTTCACGAGGGTGACGACGGGGCTACCGTCGGCCCCACGAAACTCGGCCACGACGACGGCCGCGTCGATGTCGTCGATGTGGCCGTCCTCGGGGCCGCCGGGACGGAAGGCGGCGGAGCGGCGGTTGGCACCGACGAAAGACTCGCCATGGGCCAGCCACAGGTCGGCCGATACCAAGCGGTTCTGCGCCTCTATGGCGGCGTTCACTGCAGCTTCTTCGACGGAGTCCAGATAGTCCGGATTTTTCTCGCCCATGCCCGGGAGAACGCCGGTTTCGGGACCGCCGTGGGTGTGGGTGCAGGTCCACATCTGGTTCTCTCCGGGCACGCCGGTGACCGCGGCCGTTCGTGCTCGCAGATCGGCTAGATGCTCGATGGTGAAACCGATGAGGTCGAAGCTGAAGAGCAGGAGCGGATGGTCCCCGTCCGTGACGGCGAGGACGTCGACATTCAGCGGTTCAAGGGAGCCGAGGCTGGCGCCGAAG
>VXPS01000353.1 GCA_009839425.1 Chloroflexota bacterium | reverse complement strand
CCCCTATGGGGTCGGGCCGGCGCGAGACCGCTCCCCCTTAACCCCCAACCCGACACGCCGCCGCGACTGCCGCGCACACCCGCCCCAAAACCGCCGATAATGCGGCCATTACCGACTTCACGACCGCCAGCTAGGGAGCACGGATGACAACGACGGCCACGGCGCCGACCAGCAGCGCGGACGGGGTGACCTGGGATCTGAGCATCCTGTACGACAGCACCGACGATCCGAAGATCGCAGCGGACCTTGACGCGGTGACCGAGCGCGCCGCGGCGTTCGAGAAGCGCTACCGGGGCCAAGTCGCCGGCCTGGACGCGGCGGGCCTGCGCGACGCCGTCACCGAGCTGCAGGACATCCACGAGGCCATGGACCACCCGGCCATCTACGCCCACCTGCTGCACGCCGGCAAGACCGACGAGCCAACCCACGGCCGCCTGGTGGCCCTCACCCAGGAACGCGGCACCGCCATCAACAAGCACCTGATCTTCTTCGACCTGGAGTGGATTGAGGTCGACGACGAGCGCGCCGAGGAACTCCTGGCCGACCCGATCCTCAAGGACTTCGCCTACCTGCTGCGCCTCGAACGCCGCTACAAGCCCCACCGCTTGTCCGAGGGCGAAGAGCAGCTCCTGGACGAGAAGGCCAACACCGGCAGCCGCGCCTGGAGCCGTCTCTTCGGCGAGCTCACCAGCCGCCTGACCTGCGACGTCACCATCGAGGGCGAGACCCGCACGATCACCGAGGCCGAGACCCTGGCCCTCAGCTACCACCCCGACCGAGACACCCGAAAGTCCGCGGCCGCCGGCATGACCCAGGCCCTGCGCGACAGCCTCCACCCCCTCACCTACGTCTTCAACGTCCGCCTCCAGGACCACGCCACCGACGACCGCCTGCGCAGCTACCCCACCGCCATGTCGTCCCGCAACCTGGCCAACCAGATCACCCAGGAGTCGGTTGACGCGCTGGTCGCCGCCTGCGTGCGCGGCTTCCCCATCGTGGGGCGCTACTACCGCCTCAAGCGCCGCCTGCTGGGCCTCGACGAGCTGTTCGACTACGACCGCTACGCCCCGCTCAGCGCCGACCTGCCCTCCTACGACTGGAACACCGGCAAGGACGTCGTGCTGGAGAGCTACCACGCCTTCTCCGAGACCCTCGGCGGGATCGCCCAGCGCGCCTTCGACGAGCGCTGGATCGACGCCGAACTCCGTCCCGCCAAGCGCGGCGGCGCCTTCAGCATGGGCGGCACCCCCAGCACCCACCCCTACATCCTGGCCAGCTACACCGACACCGTCCGCGACGTGATGACCCTGGCCCACGAGCTCGGCCACACCGTCCACCAGTACCTCTCCTACGGCGTCGGCTACCTGCAGGCCCACACGCCGCTGACCACGGCGGAGACGGCCTCGGTCTTCGGCGAGATGATCGTCTTCCGCCGCCTGCTCGACGCCCAACCCACGGCCGCCGCTCGCCTTGGCCTGCTGGCCAGCAAGATCGAGGACCACTTCGCCACGGTCTTCCGCCAGATCGCCATGCACAACTTCGAGTTCCGCGCCCACCAGGCCCGCCGCGAGGAGGGCGAGCTCTCGTCGGACCGCCTCAGCGACCTCTGGTCCGAGGCCAACGGCGAGATGTTCGACGGCTCGGTCACCTTGCGCGACGACTACCGCATCTGGTGGAGCTACATTCCCCACTTCATAGGCTCGCCCTTCTACGTCCACGCCTACGCCTTCGGCGACCTGCTGGTGCTGGGCCTGCTGCAGCGCTACCAGGAGCAGGGCGACGAGTTCGAACCGCGCTACATCGAAATGCTCTCCAGGGGCGGCTCCGTCAGCCCCAACGCGCTCCTCGAACCCTTCGGCATCGACCTCGCCGACCCCACCTTCTGGGACGGCGGCGTCCGCGTCCTCGGCGACCTGGTCCGCGAAGCCGAAGCCATGGCCGCGGAGGCCGGGAGGTAACGATGCAGAACGGCGTCCTCCAAGCCGTCGGCGCCCCCGCCATCGGCATGGACGATGCCTGCGCCGTGGTCGCCGAGGCCCTGCGCGCCTCACCCGCCGGCGAGCGCCGCTTCCTGGTCCTCGTCCCCGACTCGACCCGCAAGGCCCCCGTGGCCGACGTCTTCCGCGCCATCCACGACGCCCTCGACGGCCGCGCCGACCGCGTTGACGCCATGATCGCCCAGGGCACCCACGGCCCTATGTCCGAGGCCGAGAAGTCCGCCTGGGTCTTCGGCCAGAACCGTTACCCCCGTAGCACCGTCTTCAACCACGACTGGGACAACCCCGACGCCCTGACGCCGCTGGGCGTGGTCCCGCTGGACGATCAGTTGGACCGCTTCGGCGAGAACCGCCGGTACGCCTCGCTGCTGGGCTTCGACACCGACATGCGCATCCGCGTCAACGCCAAGCTGCTGGAGTACGACCGCCTGGTGCTGCTGACCCGCGTGCAGCCCCACGAGGTGGCCGGCTTCGCGGGCGGGGCCAAGCAGATCTTCCCCGGCGTCTCCGGCCCCGAAATGATCAGCCTGCTGCACGCCATCGGCAGCCTGCGCACCAACCGCGGCATCCACGGCGTCATGCCCAACCCCGTGCGCGACCTGATCGACGACATGGCGCTTAACGTGCCCACGCCCATCACCTCCATCGGGCTGGTCATCGACGACGACAGCGACGCGATCAACGGCGCGTTCGTGCAGCCGGACGGCTGGCGTGAATGTGTCGAGCTCGCCGCCGAACTGAGCGCCGCCGTCAACATTCGCTACGTCCCGCGCCGCGTCCGCCGCGTGGTCGCGGCCCTCCCCCGGCGCAAGGACGGCAGCTGGCTCTATCCGGACTTTTGGACCGGCGCCAAGGGCGTGCTCAAGACCGAGGACGCCGTGGCGGACGGTGGCGAACTGGTGGTCTGGGCGCCAAATATCGACACCATCTCCGACGCTCACGGCGAGCTGATCAGCGCCATTGGCTACCACACCTACGCCTACTTCCTTTCGCGGCCCGAGTCCTGGCAGCGCGCTGGCGCGACCCCGCTGGCCCTGAACGGCAGCGCCCTGGTCAAAGGCGAGGGCCGCATGGATGGCGACCGCGAAGTGCCCCGCATCGACGTGCGCATCGCCACCGCCATTCCGCCCGACGCCTGCGCCCGCATGAACATCGGCTACGAGGACCCTGACGCCGTCGCCGCCGAAATCGCCGCCACGCCCCCCAACGCCATCACCGAAGACCGCCTAATCGTCCGCGACGCCGGCGGCGTCCTCTGGCGCTACCGGGCCGGCTAGGCGACCCAGGCTTTCCGGAGAAATCGATGCTGAACGCCCAGGCCTTCTTCTTTGATCTCGACGACACGCTGGTCGACTTCGGCAAGGCCCGCCGCAAGGCCCTCATCGCCCTGGCCGGCCAGCTGGCGGCCCGCATTCCGAATCAGTCCCCGGACCAACAACGGGACCTCCAGTCACGCATCGTCGAAGACCGCACGCGGCGAGGGACGGACATGCCCCAGGACGGCGACTTTCGGGGCACCCGCATCCGCATCTGGAACGAAGTGCTCGCCCTCATCGGCGCCCCCCGCCTGGCCGACCCCGGGCAACTCACGGACGACCACGACCTGCTGACCCGCCAGAACCTGGAGCTTTACCCCGACGCCGACGCATCAATCCGCTGGGCGAACGACCGCTTCCAGGTCACCGGCATCATCACCAACGGTCCCAGCGACGTGCAGTGGGGCGAGGTCTACGCCGTCGGGCTGGAAGACCGGGTCAATCGCGTGATCGTCGCCGGCGACGTCGACGCCTTTAAGCCCGACCCGCGCATCTTCGAGGCCGCCCTCGAAGGCCTTGGAGTCCCGCCGCAGGCCGCCGTCTTCATCGGCAACTCCGCCGCCCACGACGCCGCCGGCGCCGTCCAGGCCGGCTGGTCCGCCATCTGGCTCAACCGCGACGACGACACGTATCCGGCGTCGCTGCCGTCACCCACCGCCACCGTCACCACCCTCGACGAACTGCCGGCCCTCTTCGGCTGACACATGAAGCTCTTCCTCAAGGTCGCGCTCTTCACGCTGGTGGTGCCGGGAACGATCGCGGTGCTCATTCCGATGTTGATCAAATGGGATCGCCCGGTCGCCGAGGGCCCAACCTTCTGGCTGGGCGTCTGCCTTCTCGCTATCGGAACGCTTCTCTATCTCCGCTGCGTCTGGGACTTCGCGGTCTCCGGCGGCGGCACCCCCGCCCCAATCGACGCCCCTAAGCGCCTGGTAACCAACGGCGTCTACCGCTACTCGCGCAACCCCATCTACGTTGCCGTCCTCATCGCCGTCGCCGGCTGGGCCAGCCTCTTCCAGGCCCCGGTCCTCCTGATCTACGGCGTCGCGCTCTTCGCCCTCTACGCATTCTTCGTCCAACGCCACGAAGAACCCCACCTGGCCCGCGAATTCGGCGACCAATACACCGCCTATATGGCCTCAACCCCCCGCTGGCTCCCCCGCCTCCGCCACAAAGACCGTCCCTAGGGACCCGCGCGAACGACGAGGGCGGCTCGGACCGCCGGTAACGGCAGCCTGGCGAGAGCCCGGGGGACAATGGGGTTCGAGACTGCGTGCCAGGAGAGAGCCAGGGAATGCCGCGAGGCGACGCACGTCGAATCCGCAATTACCTATGCAAACAGGTCGACGCCGTCAGGCAGGCGGGCGCGACGAGGGTGACCTTTCGTGCCGGCGACGTTCACGACGAACTGGGATTGCGTAATCGTCATCCCAACGTGTGCCAGGTGCTCGAGGGCGAACTATTCGAACGACAGGCAGACGTGGAGTTTGTGCGCTATCTATATCGGCCTCCATCGGGTCTCGGGGCGAACTTGGAGATCGAGTTTCGACTCTTGCCGGCAAGCGGTATGTCCGGGGAGCACGGCCTGCAGGCGTTCCCGGCCGGGAGAGGCAGGACCGAGTACGACGAATTGCGCCACGCATCGGTTGAGAGTGTCGGAAAGTACGATCCTCTGCGCCGCTTCCTCTCCGAATTCGACGGCAACGGGTGGGTGGCCACATTCGATCAGATCGAGCAGATCCTGGGATTCAGCCTGCCCGCCTCGGCCCGCAAGTGGCGGCCATGGTGGGCAAACGTCGAAGACGGCCCTAGCCAGACCCGTGCATGGGCGGCTGCCGGATGGAAGACCCGTCAGGTAAACCTCGCCGACGAAACCCTCGTATTCGTGAGGACAGGCCGTGCTCCCTTGGAGCCAGTTGAGGAGAGTTCCGATTCCACGGCTTCAGGAGCCGAGGGCTTGGAAACTCTTCCTCTCTTGGATCATGCATTCGTGCATGCCGCGACAATCGAGCCGGAGCGGGACCCCGACGGCGCTCTATTGGAACTCACACCGCAGTCTCGGTATGCCAGCGCGACGGCTATGCGGCTCAACCGCTACGGATCGGGGCCGTTCTGCCGGTTTCACATAGAGGGGCTTCCACGGACCTCCGGCGTCTACGTCGTGACCGTCGACAACGTGCCGGTATACGTCGGCGTAGCGGTCAACCTTGCCAAGCGCTGGGGATCGGCCGGCTACGCGAACATCTCCCCCAGGGCCTGCTACGAGAACGGACAGTCCACGAACTGCAAAGTCAACAAGTACATCTTGCGGGCTGCCCGTGAAGGCTGCCAGATTGACCTCTGGATCCACGAGAACCCTGACCCGACTCCGATCGAGGTGAGCCTGATTCGTCGCCTCGATCCTCCCTGGAACGGCCATGCTCCTCGATCGCCCACCGTCGACGGAACACCCGCTGCGTCATCCACCAGCCGCAGCCGAGGCATCAGTTCTGCGCAAGCCGCTGCAGCTGGGAGTCCGACGACCGAAGGCGCAAAGGGCAGTGGCTGTCTGACGGCGCTCCTCGTGGCCGGCCTCCCAAGACTTCTCAGGCTGCTCCGCTAGCGCGAGCGACTTCAGCCCGTCCCCGCCGTCGTCTCCTCGATCAACCAGTCCACCACGGCCTCCAGGGCGTGCTGCTCGCTGGCGCCGCTCCTTCGTTCGGCTTCGTAGACGGCAAGCTGGCGGTGGGCGCTGGTTCCGCGGACGAGGATGGTGCGGACGTGCTCCGCTTCGGCCACGCAATCCAGCCGCTCGGCGTCCTCGCGGATCAGGTCCAGGAGCTCCTCCATCAGCACGTCCAGCGGCTTGATGCGGTTCTGGCCGAAGTCCACCAGCCCGTTGTCGATCCCGTAGCGTTGCGCGCGCCACGAGTTCTCGGCCAGAAGCGCCAGCGGGTACGTGCGCCAGCGCTGGTTGGCGCGTCGCATCCGCGCCAGCAGGGAGACCACGCAGACGTACAGCGCCGCGATGCAGACCGCGTCGTCCAGGCTGGTGCAGGCATCGGTGATCCGCATCTCCAGGGTCGGTAGCCGCGCGTGCGGCCGCGCGTCCCACCAGACCTTGGTCGGATCGTCAATCAGCCCGGCGTCCAGCAGGCTCTGGATCATGCGCTGGTACTCGCCATCACTCTCGAACCGCTCCGGAAGCCCGGTGCGCGGCAGCTCGTGCAGGATCGTCAGGCGGTAACTGCGCAGCCCGGTGTTTCGACCCTGCCAGAAGGGCGACGAGGTGCTCAGCGCCAGCAGGTGCGGCAGGAAGTAGGTCACCTGGTTCAGCACGTCGATCCGGTCCTGCGGATCCGGAATGCCCACGTGCACGTGCATCCCGCCGATCACCATCCGTTGCGCCAGCGTTTGCATGTCCTCCGTCAGCGCCTTGTAGCGCTCCCGGTCGGTGGGCAACTGCCGCGACCAGAGCGCGAACGGATGGGTGGAAGCCGACATGATTCGCAACTCGTGCGCCGCCAGCGTTGCCGCCAGGGTGTGCCGCAACGTCGCCAGCCGCTCGCGAACCTCGGCGATTGAGCCGCACACGCTGGTGCCGACCTCGATCTGCGAGCGCAGCAGTTCAGGGCTGACGCTGCCAACTTCCGGTGCAACGGCCGCCTCACACTCGTGCAGCAGCGCCCGCGGCGGGTTGGCCACTAGGTCCCGCGTGTCGGGATCGACGATCAGGTATTCCTCTTCGACTCCGATCGTGAAGTCCGGCAACCCGTCGATGAAAGCCGTCACGCGTTAGTCCTCCGAAGCCTCTGGCGCCATGCTACGCGGCCGTGATCGACCCGAATGTTTCACGTGAAACATTGGAGCCGGCCCGGTAGCCGTCTCAGCGTCCCCGGGGGTACCCTGCGCGCATGATCAAGATCGGTTTGCGTCTGGTCGACCTCTCGAACGACCACCTGCAATACGCGGCACAGATTGGCGTGGACGGCGGCACCCTGCGCACCGACGAACTGCCGGGCGTGGCCGAGACGGGAAAGGTCGACGCCGCTGGACTGCGGGACCTGCTGCAGCGGCTCGACGCCCTGGACCTCGAACTGGCCGGCATGGAACTGCGCCGCGCCCGCATCGCCGGCGTCCTGCGCGGCGATCCCGAGGGCGCACAGGAAATCGACGACCTCTGCGAGACGATCCGCGTCCTGGGCGGCGAGGGCGCCCCGCTGGTCACCTGCGGCTTTGCTGTGGCCCATGCCGACGAGCACCTCCAGGCCTGGCGCGGCTACAAGGACCTACCCGGCGGCCGTGCCGGCACCGAGCTGCGCACCTTCGACGCCGCCTGGGTCGAGGAGACCGACATGGTCACCTGGGGCATCGACACCGGCGACCCCGATGTGCGCGTGCCGATAGATGAGGTCTGGCGCCGCATGGACGGTTTCATGGAGCGCGTCTTGCCCGCCGCCGAGTCCGCCGGCG
>VXPS01000329.1:7515-7786 GCA_009839425.1 Chloroflexota bacterium | reverse complement strand
CCACCGCCGCCGCCCAACATCCCCCACGCCCCGAACCCCGCCTCGCCATCCCCGCCGTCGCGTAAGTTCGGGACCGTCCCGCGGTCGGGAAGAATCAACTCTCTGCAATGACTGACGGTCCCCAGCTGCCTGCTTCCCTGTACCAGCACTACCGCTGGCTCCTCACCCTCGCCAACCCACGCCCCACCCGCCTCCTCGACGTCGGCGCCGGCGCCCGCCCCCGGCGACAGGGCGCCCGCCAGAGTGGCATCACCCAGTCGCGATAACACAA
>VXPS01000329.1:0-7505 GCA_009839425.1 Chloroflexota bacterium | reverse complement strand
TTGTGTTTATTCTACAGCCCTGCGGCCTGCTTCCCTGTACCTCCTCTCCCGCGGGGGCCCCCCCCTCGCCACCCCCCGCCCCCCCCGCCTCCTCGCGGTCGGCGCCGGCGACGGCCGCCTCCTCCAGGTCGCCCGCGATCTTGGAATCCCCCACCGCATCGGCCTCGAACGCAAACGCCGCTGGAACCCGGCTAACCGCCACTTCGCCCCCACCATCGCCGACGCCCAGCGCCTCCCCTTCCCCAACGGCACCTTCGACTGCGTCGTCGAAAACGAATCCCTCGAGTGGATCAAGCACCCCGTCCGCTACCTCCGCGAAGCCGCCCGCGTCTGCGCCCCCGGCGGCCTCGTCATCACTGACGACTCCGACTGGGACACCCTCGTCTACGCCGCCCAGGACACCGCCCGCGCCCGCCGCATCCTCCGAACCTTTTGCGACACCGGCCCCAACGGCTGGATCGGGCGCACAGCGCCGTCGCTTATGCGGCAGGCCGGCCTACGCGACGTCCAGGTCCACGTCCGCGTCATCGTCGAACGCGAATTCGGCCCCCACACCCTCGGCTACCACCAGGCCCGGGTCATCGACGACTGGCTCCGCACCGTCGGCAACATCACCCCCACCCAACTCGACGACTTCCGCGCCGACCTCCACCACACCGCCAACCGCGGCGACTACCTCTTCACCCTCAACCGCTACATCTGCCAGGGCCAGCCGGCCCTCGCCACAACGTAGGGGCACTTCGCGAAGCGCCCGCCCCCGTTCGTGGTGAGCCGGCCCTGAGTCTTCGTAGAGCCGTGTCGAAGCACCGCACGAATCCACTCGCGTCGCCAAGTCTTTACCCTCTCCTGGGGGAGAGGCAGGTTCGGACGTCTTCGGCCGAAACCGGTGAGGGGTCTTCCGCTCGTGCGGCACCTAGTGACTCGACGCTCCTCGAGGGCATGCCCGGGGCCCGCCGAGCGGAGCCTGTCACACCACCGTGCTAATGCCGCCTCGGCCCCTTATCCGCCAACGACATCGCAATCACCAGCCCAATCGGCCCAAGGAAAAACCCCACAAAAAACCAGATCGGCACCCACAAGTTCCCCCACACCTCCGGCTCTTCCTTCTTTGACGCCACATTTGACGTAGCTACCCCAAACCCAACCGCCACCAAAAACAACACAAAAAACAACGGCTCCGGAACCGCCATCCGATCACCAGCGTCCTAGCGCCAACCCCAGAGCCTACGCGCCCTACCCGGCCTCCATTGCGCACTTACGCAGTAGCCACCTGCGTTAGTGTCCAACCGCGTATCCTTCCGGCCACAAGAAGCCACCAGACATCCCCATCCACTTCCCCTTCGCCGAATTCACCGGCACGTCCTACGACCTGGGCCTCCAGCACGGCCAGCGCTTCCGCGACCTCGTCCGCCTCCAGCTCGCCGAAACCATGCAGGGCGCCGCCGACTGTGGCCTCACCGCCGCGGCCGCCCTTCAGTGGACCCGCCAGCAGCAACCCGCCGTCGAAGCTATTGGCCCCCATTGGATAGACGAGCTCCAGGGCCTCGCCCAGGGCGCCGGCATCCAATTCGACGAAGCCCTCGCCCTCCAGCTCCGTCCCGGAACCGGCGGCCTCCCCGAAGGCTGCACCTCATTCGCCGCGGTCGGCTCCGCAACCACTGATGCCCAGACCATCTGCGGCCAGAACCGCGACCTTGGCGAGCCCTACCTCCACCGCATGTTCCTCGCCGCGTTCAGGCCCACCCGTGGGTGCCACATCCTCATGCACTGTGTGCCCGGCGAAATCGGCGGCGTCGGCCTCAACAGCCACGGCGTCTGCGTCTTTGCCAACTCCCTCTGGGGCAAATCCGGTCGAACCTGGATGGCCCCGCCCATCCTCCGCCGCGCCGCCCTCGAAAACGCCTCGGCCGAAGCTGCCACCCAGCGCATCCAGGCCATGCCTGGCCCCGCCGTCGGCAACTTCCTCATCGCCGACACCCGCCACGCCCGCAACCTCGAAATCCTGGCCGAAGGCCTCCACGTCACCGAAGTCGACGACGGCGTCTACGCCCACGCCAACAACTGCATCGCCTCAATCCTGCTCCCTCACGAAGCCGAGCGACGTCCCCTCCCCTACTCCGAAGGCCGCCGCGTCTCCCTCCAGACCGCCCTCGAGCACCACGCCGGCTCAATTGACACCGATGTCTGCCGCCGACTCCTCAGCGACGAATCCGGCCGCCCCGAACCCGTCTGCCGCCCCTTCCGTTCCGGCGACCCCTTCGCCACCATCGCCGCCCTCATCGCCGTTCCTGACACCCAAACCCTCCACCTCAGCTACGGTCCACCCAGCACCAACCACTTCACCACCTACCGCCTGTAGGGGCCTTGTCATCCCGAGGTCCCCGGAGTGCCTGTCCTGAGCTTGTCGAAGGGGATCTCGCCTTGTCCTCAACCGGCCCCGGACGACCCCTCCGTTCGTGGTGAGCCGGTCTGGAGTCCTTCGTAGGGCCGAGACGAACCACACACCCAGCACCCAACCCTCGTTGGCAGTTCACTCCCGTCATCCCGGCGATCAATGCCGCTGGCACAACGAGCCTCAGGAAGCTACGTGCTCACTCGAACAACGTCCTGGGCAGCCCCGATTGCCGGATGATCGACATCAACGTCCCCACACGGAGTTCCCTGTGATCTGGCACCGGAACGGTGGTCGTATCCCCGCCGTCGCACCTCGGCGAACCCATGCCGTGCCAGGATCGCGCAGACCTCCCGGCCCGACAGCACTCGAAGCCTAGCCAACCGCTACCTCGACCTGCGTCACATAGATTTCATGGTGCAGCCGGCGCTGAATTTCTTCGGTCGAAGCCGCCTCATAGAAGAGTTCAAGCGCTTCCTTGAGATTGGCACGGGCCTCGGACACACTCGCACCCTGACTCGCGATGTCCAGCTCAGGGCAGAGCGCGACGAAGAAGTCGCCATCGCGCTCGATAATCGCCGTCATTTGTCGAAGCATGGGTGGACCTCCCCTTTTTCCGGCCCGCATTCCTGCCCAGCTCGTTCGCACCCGGAAAGCTGCACGTTCGTGCTCGAGTTGGCGTCTTCTGTCGCCGTTGGCGCCGGTTCATTCCTATTCCCCGGAAGCAGGATCGCCCCAACCCGCCACGCCGTTTCGCTCGAATACTGTATCTCTTCCGCCCTCAGTCCCGATCCCACCCATCCGTTCGTGGTGAGCCGGCTCGCAGTCTGAGAAGAGCCGAATTGAACCACTCCCGGCAACAAGCCGTTCTGTGTGCACCGGTTCCAGCCAAAATCGCGCAACGCGTGTCGGACTGGACCGCTCGTGCTGAACGGTGCCGCCTAGTACCGCCCGTCGCGCACTTCGAAATGCGTTGGCTTGTCCAGCGTGCGGCCGCCGGTCTGCAACCAGTCCGCCGTCCATCGCAATACCTGCCCCAGCGGGGTCGTCGGCTTGCCCACCAGGTCGGCCATGCGGCGGCAGTCCACAAACAGCGCGCTGTCCGACTCGCGGCCCTCGAACGCCGGCTCCACGCCCAGCAGCCGCCCCAGCTCGATAGCCGCGTCGCGAATCCGGATCGGCTCCAGCCCCGAGACATTCAGGGTCAGCGGCGGCGCCGCGGTGTGCTCCAGGGTTCGCAGGATCAGGTCGCAGGCGTCGCCCTGCCAGATCACGCTGGCCGTGCTCATGCCCAGGTTCACGGGTTGGCCGTCGCGCAGGCTGGCGCCCACGTCGTGCAGCACCCCGTAGCGCAGGTCCAGCGCATACGACAGCCGGATCAGCGCCGAGCGTGTGCCCCAGGTGTGCGCCGCGTACTCGAACATCCGCTCGCGGGCCAGGCACGACTGCGCGTACTCGCCGATCGGTTCGGGCGCCAGGTCTTCGTCCGCCCCCGGCCCATCGGTTGAAACAAACGGGTACACCGCCGCCGTGGAGAAAACGACACAACGCGCCTCCCGGAACCGCCGCGCCACCAGTCCCGGCAGATGCGCATTCATGGCCCAGGTCAGGTGCTCGGCCCCGGTGGACCCGAACTTGCGCCCGGCCATGAACACCACCTCGGGCGCATCCGGCAACTCGCGCAGAAACTGCGGCTCCAACAAATCTCCGCTGAGCGTTTGCACGCCCGCCGCTTCCAGCCCGGCACGGGCCGCGGGATCGCTGAAGCGCGAGACGGCGATCACCTCGCCATTTCGGCCCGCGGCCTCGAACGCCCGCCGGGCCATGCGGGCCGTGGTGGGCCCCATCTTGCCCCCGGCCCCCAGCACCAGCAGGTCGCCGGACCCGCGGGCAATGGACTCGATCAACCCGGGGCTGGGACGAGACATCACCTCGTCCAGCGTCGCCTCGTCCGGGATCGTCGCTGGGAGCGAATCAGCCGCCATCAGATCGGCTCGGAGTCGCGGCTCAGACGCCCTCGGCAATCGCCCCCCACTGGCTCTCGGGGAACACCTCGATCGTCTGCGTCACCCCGCCAAACTGCTCGCGCATGGCCAGCATCGCCTGGGCGCAGGCCTGGGTGCTGTCGAACTCCATGACCATCAGCACGTCGAACGCCCCCATGGTCAGGTACACCTCGTGCAGCGTGCCGCCGTGCGCCTCCACCAGCTTGCGCGTCTCGGGCGCGCCCTCGCTTATGGCGTCGGCCGTGGATCCAGGCTCCGCCGGCTCGCTGCCGGACATGCTGACCATGCTGATGTAGTGAGGCATCGAATTCCCTCGTGGGCTATCGGTTTGCGCGGCGATTATGGCACCGGCTCCAACGGAGGCTGGCTAGACTCCCCGGCCCACCGCTCCCAACCATTCCCCCATGCCGCCCAACGTCCTCATCGTCACCACCCACGACACCGGCCGCTTCATCCAGCCCTACGGCGTCACCACCGTCCAAACCCCCACCCTCAACCGCCTGGCCGCCGAAGGCGCCCGCTTCAACGCCTACACCACCGCCCCCCAGTGCTCGCCCAGCCGCGCCAGCCTCACCACCGGCCGCTATCCGCACTGCAACGGCACCATGGGCCTCACCCACCGCGACTTCCGTTGGGACCTGAATCCCGGCGAGCGCACCATCCCCCAAATCCTGCGCACCGCCGGCTACCGCAGCGGCCACTGGGGCGTCGAACACGCCGCCCGCGACCCGCGGCGCATCGGCAACGACGTCACGGACGAGACCCGCGAGGTCGACGCCATCGTCGCCGGCGTTTCCCGGTTCATCGACGCCGACCCCACCCGCCCCTTCGTCGTCCAGGTCGGCTTCGGCGAGACCCACCGCGTCGGCGGCCACGGCTTTGGGGGACAGCCCTACGACAAGAAGGGCATCACCGTCCCGCCCTACCTGGTCGACGCCCCCGACACCCGCGCCGACCTGGCCGACTTCCAGGGCTGCGTCAACCGGGCCGACGACTACATCGGGCGCCTGGTGGCAATCCTGGAAGAACGCAACCTGCTCGACCAGACCCTCGTGCTCTACGTCGGCGACCACGGCATCGCCTTCCCGCGCGCCAAGTGCACGCTCTACGACCCCGGCATCGAGATCTCCCTCATCGCCCGCCTGCCCGGCAGCCCCCTCAGCGGCGGCGTGGCGCCCCGGGGCATGGCCAGCACCATGGACGTCGTCCCAACATTGATCGAGCTAACCGGAGCCCAAGCGCCACCCAATCTGCACGGAACCTCGCTGCTACCGATGGCCGCCGGCACATCCCCTGGCTACGACGAAATCTTCATCGAAAAGACCTACCACAGCTACTACGACCCCATGCGCGGCATCCGCACCAATCGCTGGAAATACATCCGCAACTTCGAGACCGGCCTCGGCGTCGAAATCCCCAGCGACATCGCCGGCAGCGGCGCCTACCGCGACGTCGCGGGACGCCTGCAACCCTCCCACCACGTCGAAGTCGAGCTCTACGACCTCCAGGCCGACCCCACCGAACAAACCAACCTCGCCAACCGCCCCGAAACCAGGGCCATCCAGACCGAATTAGGCGCCAAAGTCATCGACTGGATGCGAGCCACCAACGACCCGCTCCTGGACGGCCCCGTCCAGTCCCCCTTCTACCGCGACACAATGAGCCAGATCTCCGGCTAGCCGGACGCCGCCCACGGGTCGTACGACCCGAAGCTCCAGAGGTGACCCTCGGAATCCAGCGCGGTATACAGCCGCCCGCCGTAGTCCATATCCTCGATCTCCATCACGATCTCGGCGCCAGCGGCCACCGCGCGCCCGTAGTGCGCGTCGATTTCCGCCACGATCACGTACGCGCTCTGCGTGTTCCCGCCCAATTCCTCCGGCGTCCTGACGTGCGGACCGAAATCGCGGTTCCGGGCCGACCCCAACATGATCATGCCGTCGCCCAGCGTCAGCTGCGCGTGCCGGATCGTCCCCTCCGGCCCGGGCACCACCAGGTGCCTGGCAAACCCGAACGCCTCGCACAAAAACTCGATCGCCGCCGGCGCATCCCGGTACCGCAAGCTCGGAACAATCATCGCCCGCCGCGAATCCTTAGCCATCGCCGGGACCTTCCGCCTACGACCGGACAACTCAGCCTAACGGTCCCGGCCCACCGGAACTCACCGGGCTACAATTCGACAGGGCGGGTGGTCCCTGACCACTGACGTGATGTCACCTGACCGGCGGGGAGCAAGAATCCCTGTCACGGAGGCACCGCCCATGGACGCCAGCATCATTTGCGACGTGGTTATTGGGGGCGTCCTGGCCGCGCTCGTTCTCGCCCTCTGGCGTGATGTCCGCAGCCTGGGTGAGCGAGTGGCCCGCCTTGCGGGCTGGCTGGAACGTGACCGCTCGGCGGCCACGGACTAGCGCGAGCACTCAGGACCTCGTCATGGCCATCGACGCTGAATGGTTCCGGACTTGAAGCTCCCTGCGCTCCCGGCCAGGAATCCAAACCCGTCCGGGGGTGCTGTAGCATGAAATCTCGAACCATCCCGGGCAGGAGCATGTGCAATGGCAGTTGTAGACGCCGCGCCGCGCCTGCTGACCGCCGACGACCTGCTGCGGCTCTCTAGCCAGGGCGTCCGCGGCGAACTGATCCGGGGGGTGCTGAGCGAGACCATGCCGACGGGAATGGAACACGGCGAGATCGTCACACGCTTGGTGATTCTGCTGGGGAACTTCATAGATTCCGGGAAGCTGGGCCGCCTGACGGCTTCGGACTCCGGAGTCTGGCTGGAACGCGAACCCGACACCGTTCGGGAACCGGACATCGCGTACTTCTCGCTAGCACGGATTTCGCTAGACCAGCGCGTGACCGGCTACGCCGAAGTCGCCCCCGACCTGGTCGTTGAAATTGCTTCCCCTGGCGACAGCCGCCGGGAGCTCAACGACAAGGCGCTGATGTGGCTCAGCTTCGGCGTGCGGCTGGTCTGGGTCGTCCACCCCGATACGCGCACCGTAGATGCGCATCAGATCAACCATCCCGTCGCAACGCTGCGCGGCAACCAGGCCCTGGACGGCCTGGACATCCTCCCCGGCTTCACCTGCCCCCTCCACGACATC
>VXPS01000416.1 GCA_009839425.1 Chloroflexota bacterium | reverse complement strand
CGGGCGGTCGAGGACTGCGACATCTGGTGGTTGGAGGAACCGCTGTCGCCCGATGACATCGCCGGTCATGCCGAGATCGCACGCACTCTTGAAATGCCGGTGGCGACGGGGGAAATCCACGCCACCCGGTGGGACTTCCGGGACCTCATCGCGCAGCAGGCGGCCGATATCCTGCAACCCGATGCCGGCGTCCTGGGTGGTATCACTGAGTGGATGAAGGTGGCGCACACTGCCGCGTCGTTCAATCTACCCGTGGCGCCGCACTGGCACGCGAACGTGCACGCCCACCTCGTGGCGGCGGCGCACAACAGCATCACCGTGGAGTACTTCGCGCTCGAGCAGGATATCTACAACTTTGAGCGCCTGGTGACTCCCGAGACGCGGTTGCGGATCGAGGACGGTCGCATCCCGCTGTCAGACCGACCGGGACTCGGAATGGACTTCGACGAGAAAGCGATCGCGCACTGGCGCCAGGACTGAGCCTTCGGACTATCGCCGTAGCGCCCGTCAGGGCGCACGGTCGCCCGCGGATTCCTCCAGCATGGCCTCGGCCGACTACGCCGGCAGGGGAATCGTCGGGAAGAAACGAACCTCGACGCTTTGGCGTTCCTGCAAACCCTCCGATCCCGGCATAGGCACCGCCGTATGAAGGGTCGGGCAGAAGATATCTCCATCCGCCGGATGCGAGTCGTAGGTCGTGAACACCAGTGCCTCGTCGCGGGTCATGGCCGAGTAGTAGCTCCACCGCTGTCCATCATTGGGCTTGCAGTAGTGCGCGTTGAACGGTCGCGGCTTGGCGTTGGGATTGAGATCGTATTCGAGATCATCGCGATCAATGGAGGTGCGGTCGCACACGGCCAGCGGGAAACGCGCCAAGGGTTCCGGTGACACCGAACGCCAGATGTTGATCCCCAGCACGCGTCGGTCCGTGGGCATTCCCTGGACCTCGGTGAACTTTTCAACCACCGTGCCGTCATCCGAGACGAAGTCGGCATAGTCGTTGTGAACCCCGGCCGCGCACGGCCCGTACTGAACGCCGTTCTCCCAATGGTGTTCCTTGATCTGCTCGTTGCGGTAGGTGTGACTGCGGGTGGGCGCGACGTCGGCCGAGGGAAGCAGTTTCTGCAACAGGACCCGCGCCTCTTCGTAGTAGACGTCTGCGACTTCCTCGATGTCGGTCCAGTCGCCAACGGCCGACGGGGCGTGGACGAGCAGGAATCCCGCACCGTCAGCCAACAGGAAGGTCGAATCGAGGGGTTCCGCCATCAAGCCCACCGACGCCCGGGCATCACGAATCCGGGTTGGTCTGCCAACGCGCGCGGCGGCGAATGCCTTTCGTTGTTGGTCGGTACCTTCGGTCTGACCGACGGGATTGACGAAGTTCAGGTTCCCTACGAAGTCCATCATCGAAATCTCCACTGAAGCGCTGCTACGGCGCCACCGTCTGCAACTCCACGAAGCGACGGTAGTGACCGTCCGGCAACGCCATCAGCTCGTCGTGGCTGCCGGACTCGCGCAGGCGACCGTCCTCGAGGAACACGACCTTGTCGGCGCAGGCGATGGTGGACAGGCGGTGGGCGATGATGATCACCAACCGGTCGCGGGCTGCCTCCTGTAGCGACTGCACGAGGTATTCCTCGGTTTCCGGATCGAGGGCGGAGGTCGGTTCGTCAAGGATCAGGATGCGCGAGTCGCGCAACAGGCCCCGGGCGATCGCAAGGCGTTGCTTTTGACCGACCGAGAGCTTGCTCATGCTCGTACCGAGCCGGGTGTCGTAGCCTTCGGGCAAGGCGGCGATGAAATCGTGGGCGCCGGCAATGCGCGCCACGCGTTCGACCTCTTCCGCGCTGGCGTCCGGTTTGCCGAAACGGATGTTGTCGGCGATGGAGTCCGAGAACAGCTGGGTCTCCTGGAACACGTAGGTCACCTGCCCGCGAAGGCTCTCGAGCGTCGCGTCGTTGGCGTTGACGCCGTCGATCAGCACCTCGCCCTCGGTGGCGATGCGGTAGCGTGGGATAAGGCTCGCGAGCGTGGTCTTGCCCGCCCCGGTTGGACCCGCGATGGCGAGGATCTGGCCGATGGACGCATCCAGGTTGATTCCGGCAAGCGCCCGACGGCCATCGGGATAGACGAAGCCCACGTCGCGGAACTCGACGCCGCGCTCGATTCGAGGCAGCGTCCTGCTACCCAGATCCTCCTCGCCGGGCATGTCGATGATGGCGAACACCCGCCGCATGCCCGCCGCGTGGTACTGCAGGTGCACCCACGTCAGACCCATGCTCCGAGCCGGTCCCCGGATCCACTTGAAGTAGAACAGGAGCGCCCCGTAGTCACCCGGCGACATCACGCCGTTGATCACTTGGGTGGATGCGTACACAACAGAGCCCATGACGATCAGGTAGTAGCCGATCTCGACCAGCTGACCCACCGTGATGCCCACCCAGACGTAGCCGCGGTAGCGCTTGAACGACTCGTCGCTATCGTCGCCGAACCGCTCCTTTTCCTTGCGGTTGCCCCCGAGGCTCTGCACCGCGAGGATGTTGTCCATGCCCTCCTCGATGGTGCTGGTGGTAATGGCACCCGCCGCTCGCGATGACTGGGCCCGACGTCGCGCCATGCGCGAGAAGCCCACGGAGAGCAAAAAGATGCACGGGAACACGCAGGCGAGGAGGAGGATGAAACCCGGCGAGTCGGGGTAGGCGCTCATGAACGTGCCGATGGCCATGAACATGACCGCCATCGCCATGACGATGGCATACCAGGTGCCGTAGAAACCCTGGTTGATGGCCGGCGCGTCGTACATGACGCGGTAGACGCTGTCGCCGATGCGCTGCTCCTCCAGGGTTGTCATCGGCAACGCCTTGATCCGCTCGAACAACCGGGCCCGGAAGTAGTGGTTCACCGATTGCGTGAGCCGCGTGTTGATCTTGAAGTCGATGTAGCCGTAGATCCCCCCGACGTAGCTGTGCGCGCCGTGCAGGCTGTTCTCGACCTTGGTGGCCGTGTCGTGGCCCTCCTCCAGGTTCCCCTCCGTCTCGTCCCGGGCGTTGTCGCCCTGTGAATAGCCACCGATCAAGAGGACGAACAGCGCGAGAACGGCCATGACCGCCAGCAGCACTTCGAGCGGTCCGGACCCGGCCAGCGCATCCAGGAACGGGCGCCAGATGGGCGGATAGCCGGTCGCTTCCTCGATGGGTGTGCCGAGCACGACGTGATCGATGATCATCTTGATCGGCCACGGGAGCATGACCAACGGCACGGCGATGGCGAAGAACATCAGCGTGAGCTTGAGGAGGAAACGGCCCGCGAAGTGGCGGGCAAGGAACATCCCGCGCGCCGCAACCTCCAGCGTCTCGCCGAAGCTTAAGTCCGTGTGCGTGTCGATGAGGCTCGCGCGCCGGTCGAGTTCGGCCTCGCGGTCGCGCAACGCAGACTTGGGGGCTACGACGTCCGTCACGACCCTGCGTCCTCCGTCGCCCGGGAAAGATGCGACTCCGCCTCGACGAAGGCCCGGTAGCGACCGCCTTCGAGGGCCATCAAGGCGTCGTGGTCGCCGTTCTCGATGATGCGGCCGGCGTCGAGGTAGAGGATGTTGTCGGCACGGCGAATCGTGGAGATGCGGTGGGTGATGAGGAAGATGGCCCGCTTGTCCGCCCCGTCCCCGGTGCCCGTTCGGCCGGCGGCCCACTCCGATAGATTCGTCATGACCCGGTTCTCGGTCGCCGCGTCAAGCGCCGCCGTGGGTTCGTCGAGGATCAGCAAGGGCGTGTTGCGCACCACGGCGCGGGCGATCGACAGTCGCTGGCGCTGGCCGGTCGAGATGCGGCCGCCACGGTCGCCGAGGACGGTGTCCAGACCGTCCGGCAAGGCGTCCACGTAGTCCTCCATGCAGGCGATGCGGATGGCCTCGCGAACCTCCTCCTCGTCCGCGTCCGGGGCGACATAGCGGATGTTGTCGCGGACCGACATTGCGAACAGGACATTTTCCTGCAGGGCGATGGCGATGTTGCCGCGCAGCGAAGCCACCGTGTAGCCGCGCAGGTCGATGCCGTCGATGGACACCGCGCCGGCCTCGGGATCGTAGAGACGCAGAAGGAGCCCCATCAGCGTGCTCTTGCCGGAACCCGTGGGACCCACGATGGCCGTGATGGTGCCGCTTTCGGCGGCGAAACTGGCGCCGTCGAGCACCGGGCGGTCCGGCTCGTAGGCGAAGGTCACGTTGTCGAACCGCACTTCCCGCTGGAAACGGGTCAGTGGGACGGCGTCCTCGGCATCCACGACATCAGGCTCAAGGTCCAGGATGTCGAACACACGCTTCAGGCCCATGGCGATGTCCTGGGCGGCCATCCATTTCTGCATGCCCCAGCGTACGCCGGCGGCTGCGCCCTGGAATTCGTCCCGCGACCACTGATGGGCCGTGAGATTCCAGATCACGAAACTCAAGCCCACGAACGCGATCAGTTCGACGGAGAACGTCGGCACCTCCAGGTAGGCCCACCGTGCGACCAGGTATTCGCTGGCGAGCATGGCTCCCGCGACGATGCTGAACGTGATGATGCCGACCAGCGCCATAAGGACGCGGACCCGGTAGGCGGTGTTGAACAGGATCACCGAGTCTTCTTCGAGCCGCTTCTGGGTGCGGTCCTCGGCCCCGTAGGCCTTGATCAGCCGGATGGCGCTGAACGACTCCTGCAGGCGGGACGTCACGTCGGACGTCGCCGCCCTCGCCGCCAGCGCCTTCGTGCGCATGCGCGGCATGGCCCACTTCGCCCAAGCCAGCGTCGGCACCGCGACACTCAGCATGATGAGTCCGATCCAGGGACTTAGGAGCGACAACAGGAAGATGCTCGTGGCGTAGCTGAAGATGAGCATCGCGATGCCCAGCAGGGTGTCGATCACGGACGTCACCTGGGCGCTGTCCTGGTAGATGCGGAAGATCGAGTCGCCGGTCCGGTGATCGCTGTGGTAGCTGAGCGACAGCGTGTGCCAACGTTCGATGAGCGCCGTGCGCAGGTCCTGGTTGATGCGCTGCAGGATCCAGATCCTGTACCAGCCCGCCCCGGTGCCGCTCATGATCCACGAGTACTCGCCGCCGCCGATCATGACGCGCAGCGGCGTCGCGGCCACGATCAACGTCACGCTGATCCCGACGTAGACCCACTGGAAGAAGAACCGCTCCTCAACGGATAGCGTTCCCTCCAGGATGCCCCGCGCCAGCTCGCCCCGGCCGAGGGCGTCGGCCAGCAGGGGGATCACCGGGTCCGCCTGCAGGATCGACTGGAACAGGAGATCGGCGAGCACGAGCCCTACGGCCAAATAGATCAGCTTCTGCAGGTAGACCATGAAGAAGTAGTACACCAGGTGCGTGGAGGCGCGAACGCGTACGTCCAGTCGACCGTCGGCGTATCGACACTGCACCAGCCAGCCGAGCGCGCACGCGCCCGTCACCCATGCGATCCACTTGCTGGCGGCGAACTCCGGCATGGCAGCCGGGGCAACGACCACGTTGCCGTAGGCGGCGAGCAGGAGCGCCGCGATGGTGGCAATGACGCGCAACCTGGGGTTGCCGCTGAAGGCGATGATCCAACTCCACACCACCAGGCCAGCGACGCAGGTACAGACGGCGATTGGATAGAGTACGTGTCGCTCGGTGCTGGCCGGGAAGTTGAGCGCCGCCGCAACGAAGCCCAAGACGTCGTAGTAGAGCAAGCCCACGACGGCCAACGCACTCACCAGGAACGGCAGGTACGCGTACGAGAAACCGTCGCTGGCTTCGCCGCTCGCCCTTGCGGAGGACCCCGGCGTGTCGCCGGTGGATAGCCAGTGACCGTAAAACTGAGGCTTGATGTAGGGCCAGGAGCGCAGGAACAGCTTGACGATCGAGACCAGGTTGTCGCGGTCGTCGGTTACGGTCAGGTCCCGATCCGGGGGCACCGGGCCGTCGCCCATGATCGGCAGCGCCCGCGCGAGCGCGCGTCTTTCGACGTACTCCTGATCGGCGCTCTTGTGCGGGTCCGGCATCGGCGACTAGGTCGGCGGGGAATCTCGTCCAGTTCGTTCGCGCGACCTCGCGATCAGCATCGCCACGTAACCGACCAGAGCCGCGAACGATAGGACCAGGAGGGCCGCCCCAAGACCCCATCCGTAGGGAACGAGGATGTTGGTGGCGACCGAATCCGCGAAGAATCGCCAGAGCGTATCGTTCAGCGCGATGACGACCAACGCACCGATAGTCAGGGTCGGCGCAGCGAAGATCAGCGTGGCGACAAAAACCTGCCCACCGAACGCCGAAGCGCGGCTCTTGAATCCCGTGTCGCTCATTTTGTCACCGCCCCGAACCCGGCAACTATAGCGTAGTCGGCCGCGCGTCTACGTCGGTTTGGTCCGCGCGACGACGTCTTCAGCGTGCCTCGGTCCGCATTTCCTCGACGGTGCGGGTCTTCAAGCGCACCGCACCGTGGCTCGCATTGCGCGCCAGGGACGGGCCCGTGGCCAGCCGCTTGCGGGCAGCCTCAATTTCGTGCGCGTATTGCGGCAGCCATTGCGTCTGCGCGACAAGCATCTCGTCCACCATCTGCCAAACCTCCGGCGGGTTGCACACGGCACCCACGAGGGGATCGAGCAGGATGGCCTGCTTCAAGAGTTCCACGTCGCCGTGCATGGCGGCCCGGGTTGCCATCCGCTGCACCTGGATCGAGTTGTTGCAGATGGCCGCGGCGCCGAGGGGCAGGTCGCCGACCACCGGGATGGCGAGTCCGTTCCTGTCGACGTAGCCGGGCACTTCGACGATGGCGTCGGCCGGCAGATTGGGAATCACGTCGCGGTTGCGGACATTGAAATGGCCCCGGTACACGCGGCCGGTTTCCATGGCCTCGATGATCCAGGAACCGTGCTCGTCGCTGCGCCTCGCGGGATCGAAACTGGCCGGTTCCGCCTCCAGGTGCTTCGCGTAATCGGTCTCGAACCAGTTGCGATTCTCCGTGCACACCCTGAGATAGCCCGCGGTTTCGCCGTGGATCCAGGTGTCGGTGGATATCCAGGCCGGGATCTCGTCCGGCCGCTTGCGGTACCAGGGCAGGTATTCCGACAGGTGCCCGTTGGACTCGGTGCTGAAGTAGCCGAACCGGCGGATGATGTCGATGCGAACCTTCTCGCGCTCGCGAATCTCCTCGTCCGCCTCGAACAGTTCGAGCAGGTCGCGCGCCCAGTCCCTCCCCTCGAACAGCACCTTCACGTACCAGGTCTGATGGTTGATGCCCGCAGCGACGATGTCCACGTCGGCCTTGCTGACGCGACGGTAGCCCGGATCGTCAGGGTGCCGGCCGTCGTTGACATGGCGTTCGATGAGATGCGCGAGCAGGCGATGTCCGCCTTGCACGCCGTGGCACAGGCCGATGGTGTTGACCGCCGAGGCGTCGAGCGCGGCCCAGGTGTTCATGGCCATGGGATTGGCGTAGTTCAGGAGCGTCGTTCCCGCCCCGGAGTAGCGTTCGATCTGCTCGGCGAGTTCCACGATCATCGGGACCGTGCGCTGGCCGTACATCAAGCCACCCGCGCAGATCGTGTCGCCAACGCACTGATCCACGCCGTACTTGAGGGGGATCTCCACGTCCGTTCGGAAACCTTCGAGGCCGCCGACCCGCGCGGTATTGATGACGTAGTCCGCCCCGGCGAGCGCCGGTTCCCGCGCCAGGGTCGCGTCGATGGTGGCACCGATGCCGTTCGCCTCGATCTCCCGTCGGCAAAGACTGGTCACCATGTCGAGATTGCGCTCGCTGATGTCCTG